>JAGDWP010000089.1 GCA_023269855.1 Nitrososphaerales archaeon
GTATGAGAGGCTTACGAAGTGGAGAAAGATCATTAAACATTGGCTTGACGATTGCGATATTCCAGAAGTTGTGAATGGACTCAAGGAGAATATTAAACTATTGGAGAAAATGTTGAGAGAAGTTTCTAGAGAGATTATTGATAAAGTGAGTGATAATAGATTGTATATGGAGGCTTGTAGACTGCTTGGACTTCGAGATAGTGTAGAAGTTGCAATATTAACTATGGAGCTACCGTTACATCATCCATCAAAGACTCTAAAGAAGATCGTAGGGTTAACACCAAATAAAAATAATGGAAGATATAATCATTGTCTTAGAGAGCATCTCTCAAGACTAGCTACTAATATCTATATGAATCTATTCCTCCGTATGAAAGATAAGTCTAGGCTACAAGAAGAATTTTTAAGGATAGTAGAAGAATTTCCACGGAAGAAAGCAATATATAAGCTACAATCAAGAATACTGAAGACCTTTAGAAAAGCCTACTTCACAGTAATAGAAGCTGGCGATACACCTGCTGGCCGATGAACAGTAAAAGCTGTGAGGCTGGCAGGTTCTATGATAGCTATCCTTTCATATAGGTCAAAAGAAGTTACCCTCCAGCTTCACGGCTACTATAGTTCATCGGCCAGCCCCCATCCCACACCACTTTTTCTGTTTAAACTTAAGTTGAGGCTTGCTTTTCTAAAAACGTATGTAAGAAATATTTCTTGAAGTATTAACTATTGCAGTCCTTATTTATGATTTCCAATTAGCTTCTTTTCAGAGAGAGCTGACTGGATCTCTTTCTGTAAAGTGTCGAGTTGACTTCTCGTTCTCTGCTCTTGCTTCTCCAAGATCTTTAATCTTGTCTCTGCAAGCTCCTTCTTCTCATTTAATTCTTGTAGAAGTTTCTCACGAGAAGATTGGACGAGTACTGGTCCTACAGCTTTATACACTGTAACAGTGTCTGCAACCTTCTCTAATTCCTGTATTGCATTCTTAACCTCTAATAGTTCGGATTCAAGCCTCTGTCTCTCAACCAAGATAACACTTAGAGTCTGCTGGAGTTGCTGAAGTCTCAGCACTTGTTGTTGTAAACTAGGAGGCAATTCTCCTTCCCTAGCTGCCACACTATCCCCTCCTACAATTATTGAAAACTCTGAAAATTTAAGCCTTGAATTGTTAATTAGTCATGCATAAGATTTTGGAAAAGATTATATAAAAGTATGGGAAGATTATTCTTCAGCTATCAATGGGGGGAGCTGAATCGATTACATCGAAGTTCTCGATACAACTCTTAGAGACGGCGCACAGACTACAGGAGTATCTTTCACTTTGGAAGAGAAGCTTAAGATAGTTGAGAAATTAGATGAGCTTGGAGTAGACTATATTGAGGGAGGGTGGCCAGCCTCCAACCCTAAGGATACAGAGTTCTTTAAGAAAGTTAAAGAAGTATCTCTGAAGAATTCAAAGATAGCTGCTTTCGGAAGCACAGCCAGAGTCAATACACAATTACATCTTGACCAATCTTTAAACTCTATTTTAGAGTCTGATGTTTCTGTAGCAGTATTATTTGGAAAGTCTTGGTCTCTACACGTTGAGAAAGTATTGAAATGTAGCCTAGAAGATAATCTGGAAATCGTTTACAATAGTATAAAGTATCTTAGAGAACATGGATTAACAGTCATATTTGATGCAGAACATTTCTTCGACGGCTATCTCGATTACCCGGATTACGCGTTAAGAGTCTTGAAAGCTGCTGAAGAAGCAGGTGCTGAAACCATAGTTTTAGCAGATACAAATGGCGGCAATATTTTTACAACTATAATGAAGATAGTTCAAAATGTTAAGAGCCAGATTAAGACTATGATAGGCATACATACGCATAATGATTCCGGTTTAGCTGTTGCAAATACTTTAGCAGCAGTAGAAGCAGGTGCACGTCATATCCAGGGGACTATAAATGGGTTAGGTGAAAGATGCGGTAACGCTGACCTAGTCCAGATCCTCCCTACACTAATTCTTAAGATGAAGTATAATGCTTTGAGGACAAATCTTCCTCCTGAAGAGAAGTTAAAGAAGCTCAGGTCTATTGCAACATATATTGCTGAAGCATCAAGTATACCTCTCTCACCATACCATCCATATGTTGGAGAATACGCTTTCAGCCATAAGGGGGGAGTACACATAGATGCAGTAATGAAGGAGAAGAGAGCATACGAACATATTGACCCGAGTCTAGTTGGGAATCTTACAAGATATGTCGTTTCAGACCAAGCTGGTAGAGCAGCTATATTACAGGAAGCATTAGAAATGGGACTTAAACTATCTAAAGACGATCCTGTAATAACTAAAGCATTGAATGAGATCAAGAACATGGAAGCTGAAGGATATAGATTTGACAACGCTACTGGAACTATCCGTCTCACTATACTGAAATGTTTAGGATACGATGTAGATAAGTTAAAAGTAGTTTCATGGAGGACAGTGGTAGAGAGAGGACCAACGGATAGAATTGAGGCAATAGTTACGTTTCAATTGAATGGAGACATTGTTCATGGTGTTGGTAATGGTGTAGGCCCAGTCCACGCATTAGACTTAGCTATCCGAAACGCATTGTTAAGAAGGCTTCCACAGCTAGAGAATGTTAAGCTTGTAAACTATAAAGTCTCCGTTGTAGATGCAGCAAATGGTACAGGCGCAGCTGTGCGAGTATTTATCGAGTTTACCGATGGGATGAGAGATTGGGCATGCACTGCTTACTCTAGGAACATACTTGAAGCAAGCTTGAAGGCATTAATAGATGGGTACACATATAAACTATTAACTTATCATCTAGGAAAATAACTCAGTTAATCGATGATGGATCTATTATTTATTCGGATATAATCCTTATCGTCTTTAATGATGAATCAATAAATCTGAGAAAAGAATTCAGAGCAGCTCTGAGAGAAACAATGTCATCAGCATATATTACCAAGCGTAATCCTTCTTCTATAGCCTCGATTTCAACCTTTGTCCTCCTAGAAGGTATAGACTCTGCTTCTATTAAGATAGACTTATAGAGTATCTCTCTTTCATCGGGAGGGAGATGCATCATGATTTCTGCTAGTGCTCTACTTCTTTGGGAAAGGTGTCCAGGCACCTCCCGCGAACTTGTATCCACATTTTCTACAGGCCCAGATGCCAGCTGAAACCCTCCTCACACCTGGTACTCCACAGCTAGGACATATATGTAATGCTCTCTGCTCACGTTCAATCTCTGCAATCTTCTTTCTAAGAGTAGACCCGTATCTAGCCATGAACCTCTTAGCTGGATTGCCCTGAACTCGTCCAATCCTCATGAGAACTCTTCAAAATAATCTTGAAACTTTAATATGAATATTACTATCTAGTGCAGATAAGTATCTGTGACCTATTAAGTTTATTTCTCCCAAGAGTCACAGAACCTGATTGTAGCATATATAATGATGTTTTTCTCATAACTTACCGGGTCGCAGAATCCATTCAATCATAAGAATGTAGTATTTACGAGTTTCATATTTATCGAGTATCAGACTATTCCGCCCTCAGTCTAAGACTGTCTTTAAAGTTTGAGCAAGCTATATTTTGAGGTTAAGTGTTTCAATAAATTTTCGTCTAATTTGGTTGCTCTTCTCTACTGCTACATCTATCATCTGCTCCAGCAGGTTTTCAGGCATCAATCCAGGAGAATTCTTCTGTATGGAGACTATGTTATTCTTCTCGTCTACACCAATAATTAATGAGACATCTAGGGCTGATTCTTCCTCTAACTGTGGGTCAACTAGAAATCTTTCTTTAATTATTCCAAACGTAACGGTAAATGGTAGAGCTTGAAGTTGGAGATTAAAGTATTCTCCTGTTTTCTGCACCTTACCATTTACTACTTCATACTTTGGTATCTTAGCGGTAGCTAGAGCAGCTAGAACCGCGATCGTTGATGGATCATAGTAGTTTCCATCATAATCTAGTACATAGATATCTATGAATAGAATGTATGCTTTCTCACCCTCAATTAAACAGAGTTTTTCTAAATCAATACATTTACTCTCTCTAATACCTCGATCAACTACTCTCGCAAGCTCTACTCCACGCTCATCGGGGGGACCAGGCTCAAAGCTTATCGATGCAAGAGGAAGGAGCTCGGCGTTCACTGTAAATGAGCCTTCTTTCGGTCTATCAGAGTATGGTGAACCTATCTCAGTCTTTATTCCGACGAGTATCTTAGTTCCACCCATTGAGACTAGTGCAGACCCATCTGCTTTCTCCACTAGGCCTGTAACAATACTTACTGGTCTAATATCTGTTGGAGATCTTCCATCAAGCCTCATACCCTGCGTTAAGAGATTGTATATTTTTTCTTGAACAATTCTAGCTGTTAAGCTCTTCTTCATCTGGGATAAGGACATAACATATCACACCTCTACTGGAGACACTCCACTATACTTTCTCCTTAAAGCTTCCCTCTCTTTTTGATAGATTTCATTTATCCCCTTCTTTGCAAGTTCAAGACCTTTCTTCAATTCTTCTTTCGTAAGTCTCCCATTTAGTTGGAGTAAGACTATGGAGTTGAGGCGGGGGGCCATAGCGATAGGCATATCTGCTTCACCATATTTATCCTCTATGTCGCATAGATCGAGTAATAGATGACCTTCAACTTTTCCAACGGCTACCGCAGCTATTAAGTCAGCCATAGGTATGCCTGCTTCAGCGAGAGCGAGAGAAGCAGCAGTTAAACCTGCTGTTCTTGTTCCACCATCAGCTTGGATAACCTCAACATATACATCTATACTTGTACGTGGAAATTCTTCAAGAAAGACTACACTTTCAAGCGCTTCTCTAATAACTTTCGATAACTCTATTTCTCTTCTAGTCATTCCTAGAGGCTTTCTCTCATCTACACTGAATGAAGTCATGTGATATCTACAATTCAATATCGCTCTATCGGGTAGAGCTAAATGTTTAGGGTGAACTTCTTTGGGACCGAAGACAGCTGCGAAAACTTTAGTCTTCCCTAGCTCAACGTATGCTGAGCCATCACTTTTATCAAGTACACCTATCTCTATCTTTAAGGGTCTCAATTCATCAAATCTTCTACCATCAATTCTAATACCTTCTTCACTTACCAGCTTCAAATTCTGTTCTCTCATCTTTCACTCCACTTCCGAGAATGTTTTTAATTAGGTTTTCAACTCTTTCAGTTAGTCCTTGTGAGTGAGCCTCCCGTTCAATTAATCTTATTGCGGCGACTGCTGCAAATTCGTTAGTAGGCGATGGACCTTTAATAAGGATGTATCCATTTCTTCCTACGAGCATCTCGCATCCAGTCTCCTTTTTAATCATGTTAATCATTGATCCCCTTCTCCCGATCAATCTAGGAATCTTTGAAGGATGCATATCCACCAATAAACCCGAGGTAAGCTTCTTAATTTTTTCACCAGCTTCTAAGAATACTCCTTTTAGACCAACCTCTTTTACGGAGGCATATATTGCTTCTCCAACCTTCAAGTTGAGGGCTTGAACTTCCTTCTTATCAGGAATTCTAATGGTTGCTGTTAGATGTCTACCTAAGCTTACCTCGAAGCCGTTAGGTTTAACATCTATAACTATTCCTATGACTCTATCTCCAGGTTGGGGATTGTAGGTTCCCTTAATCGGTATCACGCATACTTTATCATTTTTGATGGTTGCGAAACCGACTGTTAAAGCATAGACTTTATCCCCTAGAACATATGTTCCTTCTCCACTTCTTTTACCATCGTCTGAGAGCAGCTGACCAGGTAGGACGAGCTCTCTCTCCGAGAAGTACAATGGCATACTTTTATCCCTCTATTGGATTAACTTCTATTCTCCCACCAGCTATTCTAGTTAACCTATCTATTAAGTCTAAGTGTAGACCCGTTGGGACTTCTACTATGCTCATCCAGCTACCATCTTTTCTCCATTCCTCTTTAATTATTTTACCCATATTCTTTATTAACCCATAAGATTTCCCTACCACATCGCCTGGAAGCCTAATCTGGAGTTTAATAACACCTATTTTTAGAGGAAGTATTGTTCTAAGCTTTTCTATAATTTTCATTGCTTGCTCTTTTGCATCCTGGAAGGGGTCTATGGTTACACCTGCTTCCTCCATTGCAAGCTCTATTCTCTGAGGAGGATGGGGCAGATTAGTCCGGGGATCGATTGCATTCTTAGAGATAAAGTCTACTATAGACTTCTTCTTGTCTTCTATCAATCTTCTCCTCTGCTCTGCTGTAACCTGTATCGTTCCCTCTCTCAATATTGTCTCAGCTATTTTTAGAAAATCCGTTGTACCAAAAGCTTTCCTCAATTCTTCCTCGCTTGCTCTACTCCCCTTACGAGAATCTTTGTAAACTTCTTCATAAACAACAATTTTTGAAACAGGGACATTTTTTCCAAGCCTATACTCCAAGGCACGATCTGGATCTACTAGTATCTCGAAAACCGTGCCTTTCCTTTCAATTCTTGCTATAGTATAGTTCTTAGACAATTCCAGTATTCCTCCAAGTGATACTGCGTATTCGATTCTTCCAAGGACGATACGTCTAGGAGGCTTATTAATGTTCTCTCTTAGCTTTTCTTGTCCTTGATAAGTGGCTCAAGCCTAGATTGAAGCTCTTCAGGAGGCATTACAGTATATTTCCTAGTCTTGGTAGGAATAGTTACTAAGCGGGCTGTCCATCCTTCCTCAACCTTATCAACAGAGTTTACCAGAGCTTTTAGAGCTAAGTCTATTGCTTCTTCTAAACTGATATTTCTTCGATAATTATTTTCTAGGAACTCTTTGACTTTGTCTGCGCCTCTACCGATGGCCCAAGCATCGTATTCTAAGACTAGACCACTAGGTTCAGTATAGAATACTCTTGGCCCTACCTTGTCTACTCCACCGAAGAGTAGAGCTGTTCCAAACGGTCTAACTCCTGCATGCTGTGTATAAAGCTGCATTATGTCTCCTATACGTTTAGCTACAGCTTCAACTGTAGGCTCTTCATCATATGAGAGTCTTATAACTTGAGCATACACTCTAGCATTATCTACTAGGACGCGAGCATCAGAATTTAATCCTGCAGCTGCTGCACCGATATGCTCATCTATCTGGAAAAGCTTCCACGAGAAATTAGGATTCTGTAGTTTAGTATGCATTCTCTCTTCAACTGTTAATACTACACCTTCAACACACTGAATAGCGATAGCTGTAGAACCTGACCTAACGGTCTCAAGCGCATACTCTACCTGATAGAGTCTACCCTGAGGTGAGAAAACAGTTATCGCCCTATCATACGCTCCTGCAATACCGAGAGCTGCCAACCTTCCTTCACCCTAATCATATCAATAATTCTTACTTAATAAAATTTCCGAACTCTATAAGAGTGTCAGCTACCTACTTAAAACCTTGTAACAGATAGCATCAACTCCTTTCTTAAAGAGAGAAAAACAATATCATTCTACCTAAGAACATAGCAAAATTCATTAAGTTCACTAGATATTTCTCCATTACTATGTTATTGATGGTCTTCCATGGATGCTATCATGAGTTTACGCCAATCTCTCTTTTTCTCTTTCTTTCTTCTTGATCCCCGAACAGCAAACGTTACGTTTGTTTCTTTCAATTAGAAAGACTTAATCGAAGGAGGACACCTCGCTAGG
>JAGDWP010000062.1:0-5010 GCA_023269855.1 Nitrososphaerales archaeon
TCTTTTTCGATTTTTCTTGTAAGGATTTTCGGGATTTTTCGAGTTGGAAATCTAGAAATATCTTTTTGTTGATTGATTTTACATGCGTTGGTGTGGCTCTAAGATAATCAAATGTCTGCCAATAATGCTACTGGCTCTTTTCTTGGTCCATCCGATGTCGTTAGTGATGGTTTTTGCACAAGAAGCAGAAGCAACTCTAAATACTGATAAGGATCTTTACTTAGTTGGTGATGCTGTTGGATTTAATGCAAGCGGACTCGCACCTGGCTCAGAGTACGTTCTCTTAATACTCTACCATGATTCTCTAGTTTACTCACTAGAGTTTAATTCGACATCTGATGGTTCTCTACCTTCTGGCATCCAATGGAATTCGACATTCAATCTTCCTGGAACCTACACAGTTAAGCTAGTTGATGCAGATGGTAATCTTGTTTCTGAGGGTATCTTCGGCTTAGTCGAGGTTAACAGGTATGAATTCTTACCTCAAGAATCCATAGTGATTTCTGGAGGAGGATTGAACCCCAACTCCATAATAGTGATAACTGTTTCCGACGGCATCTTAATCTTTAACGGCTCAGTAACCACAGATAAGTATGGGGAATTCCAAGTAGTGATCCCTATACCATTTAACATAACATACGGAAGTTACAATGTCGTAATATATTCCGAAGGGGCAGATCCTAAACTCGCTTTTACAGTATTCGTTAATTCAACGGTCGCGAACCAAGTAAATGTTATAGGTGTGGATCTAAGTTCAATTATTGATGTTGTTCAAGGACTTAATACGACTATACAGCAGAGTATCCTAGCTAAACTCGAGAATGCGTTGAAGAAGATTGAACAAGCTGAACATTACATATTGCTTAACCGAACTCATGTGGCTAGGAATATGCTTAACGCTGCAGAGAATATGTTGAATGCATGTGTAAACGAGCTTAATGCACAGAATAGTAAACACATAGATAACGATACAGCTTCAAACCTTATCTCATCTATCCGAAACCTCATGAACAATATTGAAGTCAGTAAATCAAATATCGGTAAATCTCCAGGTAGGGAGAAACAATTGAATAATGCTTTCAATGGGGAAGATGTTAAAGCCGATAACTATGGGCTTGGAAAGCACGGTCATAAGGGGAGCGACCAAGCCGATAAAGGCAAGCATCAGAATAACAACAGTAAAGGTAAGGGGAAAGATAAACACCAACATTAAAATCTCAGATTTTTCTACATTTTTTCTTTCCTTACATCATATATTATGTGGGAGAGTTTTCCCCAGTCATCTTCAATTATCTTTCTCAGCGGCGGGTTTCTTAATCCGGCTGCTGGATGATACATTAGAATAATCTTTACTTCTTTCGATATAGTTGACACCTTGATTACTGATCCATGCATCTTCTCCATTGAAGTAAACTGGAACCCGTATTTTCTTGAGAGATACTCTGCTGCGGTATTTCCCAATCCAATGATGTATTCGGGATCTATCAACTCTATCTGTTTATCAAGGTATGGTGTGCAAGCTTTTATTTCTTCATCTGTAGCTTTATTCTCTGGAAGATAGCATTTAACAACATTAGTTATGTATACATCTTCTCTCTTTAATCCGACTGAATCTAGAAGCTTATTAAGAAATTTTCCAGCTGCACCTACGAATGGTCTCCCCTCTTTATCTTCATTGTATCCTGGGCCAAGACCGATTAACATGATATCGGCGTTCGGCGGCCCCTCACCGAATACAGCCTTTGTTCTATTCTTCCATAATGGACACTTTCTGCATTCCTCAACTATTTTTCTTAAACGTTCTAACTCGTGGCTCAATACATCTAGACCTCAAAGCCTTATAGAACCTGCTCTCTTGAATATCTTCCGTTCCATGTAGAATCTATATTAGATTTTGTCTTCTGTCTTTTTTAACTTATCTTTTGTAGGTTTGCTAAGGTATATAAGGTTGACCGACCAGTCGGTATGTTGAATGACATCAACAACCAGGGAAGCCATAATAAAGGCTGCCATTGAACTATTCTCTAAGCAATCTTACTCGAAAGCATCTATTGAGGAGATAGCTTCAAGAGCCGGTGTATCCAAAGGTGCTATCTTCCACTATTTTAATTCAAAGATCGATCTAGCGGAAGCTGTTATGAGAAATATCTTATCTACTATTGAGCAAAAAGTGGATGAGATAATGTTATCATCTAGTGATGATAGAGAGAAGATACGTAAACTGGTTGATTTAACGATTGAGTATGCACAGATGAATAAGGATAAGTTAAGCTCTCTGGAATTCATTTCTGAAATCTGTAAAGAGTTGTCGAAGAACAATAAATATGGTTTTATTGAAGAATTCTATAAGAAGATTAGAACTAAGATTTCAAACATATTGAAGAAGGCTGGCGTACTGAGGGATGAGTTGAGAGCAACATTGTTCATGATAACTTTGAATGGCTTAATAAATTATACCTTCTTCTATCCTAGACCTTTGGAGAAAAGGTTTGTAGAAGAATTAAGAGAAGAAATAGTTCAGGTGATGTTTTCATGAACGGTGAGAAGCCTGTAATAGAATTGATAGACTTAAAGAAAACATACTACGCGAACGGTATTCCTACACCAGCTCTGAGAGGGATAAACCTGAAAATAATGAATGGAGAGTTTGTAGCAATAGTCGGCCCTTCAGGTAGCGGGAAATCAACGTTACTGAATATGATAGGAGTTCTCGATAGACCTTCAAGCGGTAAAGTCTTGATAGATGGAATAGATATCTCAAAACTATCTGATGATGGATTAGCAGAACTTAGAAACAAGAAGATAGGCTTCATATTCCAGACATACAATCTCTTAGCTAGGATATCTGTTCTAAGAAATGTAGAGCTTCCACTCATAGTTAGAGGGGTTCCACCTCAAGAGAGAAGGAGAAAAGCATTGGATGCTCTTGAAGAAGTAGGGTTAAGGGATAAAGCATTTAAAAAGCCTACGCAATTGAGTGGTGGAGAACAGCAGCGTGTAGCTATTGCTAGAGCACTAGTTAGCGACCCAAAGATACTATTAGCAGATGAGCCTACTGGAAACCTTGACTCTACAAACGCTAAGATAATTGCAGAACTATTCAGGAAACTAAATTCAAGTGGAAGAACCATTGTTATGGTAACACACAATATGGAGATGGCCGCATATGCGAAGAGGATAATCTATTTGAGGGACGGGTTGATAGAAAGAGAGGAGGTGAATACGTGACATGAGTGAGAATTCATCGATTCTATTATTGATACTAATGTTGTCAGTAATCTTGACGCCAGCTATACTAGTCAACATTGTTAGAGCTGACGGTAGCGGTATAGAAGTCCTTGATTACTATTGGGGTAGAGCAGGTGAAGAATGGGCTGTAATGCCGGGAGATAAAGATGCTAAACTCACCGTAGTTATACAGAATCGTGAAGACACAACTATCTGTGGTTTAAAAGCAGTAATACATGATAGAGGTAAAGATATTCCATACCCCTTCAGAAACAAGGATGGTGAGAATAATATTTCAAGCTATTATGAAGGATACATAAAGGTGGGAGAAACTCGAAGTATAGAGTTTGATGTATCAGTAGTCCCTGAAGCTAAACCTGGATACTATGACGTAAACCTCTACTTCACATATATGGATTGTGAAGACCCCGACTATCCAGAGCTTTCAACTAGGAGAACTATTAAATTAAAAGTATGGGATTACCCTGACATTCAGGTAACTGATTCAAGATGGGTTACACAAGACGGTTCACCAACTTATGCTAGCCCAAGAGATTATGCAAAATTCCTCATATTGACATTCTATGTCCCAAGATATTACATGCTATCAAATGTTAAAGCACTACTCTATCTTCCAGAATATTTTACAAACTTGACAGGTGGAAACATGGTTGAGGAATTCTATCAAGGTCAAGTCGTAGGAGGCCAAGTCTTCACTATGAAATTCGGCTTAAACATCGATGAAGACGCACCGATTGGAGTACACTTCCTCAAATTATCTCTGAGATACTATGATAGATGGCTTAACAATGTAGAGCAGGAGCTTCAAGTACCAGTTAAAGTTAGCGGATTCGGAGACCTCGACATAGACTTGAAGGGTATAATGATGTCTGCAGGCTCACTAACCAATGCTGAGATAATTATTAAGAATAAAGGTACAGCACCATTATACAATGTAAAATCTAGGATTATGGCGGAGGGGGGATTGATTATACTATCTGAAATTACTAGAGAAGTAGACATCCTATACCCAGGTGAATCAATAATATTTAAGCCGCAGATTCTTGCTCCACCAACGCTTCCAGAAGGATCATACGCTCTAACTCTTACAGTGAATTACTTAGAGTCTTCAGGTATTCAGAAGACTGAGACGAGGGGGATAGGAGTCTACGTGCGCCGTACACCAGAAGTAGGTTTAACATCGTATATTGAGGGTGAAGCATTAACGACTTCCAGGATATCCAAAGTAAACATTGTCTTGAAGAACTTGTATGATGCTCCAGTAACAGAAGTTAAGACTGTAATATCTCTGAGAGGCTTACCGATAACTCTCTATTCTGGAGAACAGAATGCGTATTTCGCAGAAATAAAGCCTGGTGAAGAAGTAAAGATTCCAGTAGAATTGCTTGTATCGCCTAGAGCTGAAGAAACAGTTTATGAAGGGAGCTTAACAGTTTCTTATAGAGACCCGTATGGTCAGCCTAGAACGGATGCTCTATCATTACCATTCATAGTTAAAGGGTTAATCAAACTCTCGTTTAGACAGCTCCAACTAGGCTCACCTACAGCGTATCCAGGATCAACTGTTGATGTTTTGGGAGAAGTTCTGAACAGTGGAACAGTAACTGCGAGGTTAACTAATGTTAAGCTAATCTTGCAGGATCCTTTGATCCCCACTCAGTACTCAACATATTATATTGGCGATGTCTCACCGTACTCTACGTCATCGTTTACTCTATCTTTCAGGGTTTCAGATGATGCTAAGCCTGGAAAATACACATT
>JAGDWP010000062.1:5110-7607 GCA_023269855.1 Nitrososphaerales archaeon
TTCTTGGATTAACAACTCAGCAGCTTTTCCTCATAATAATCATAGTAGCAGTAATTATCGCTGTATTAGGATACGCTGTAACTAGGAGGAAAAAGAAGATTGAGATTACTTGACATTATCCTCTTAGCTTTCTCTGCTCTGAAGGATAGAAAGCTTAGAACAATACTTACGATACTCGGTATGGTTGTAGGTCCAGCAGTATATGTTGCAGTGATAGCTTCTACTGAAGGTATAAGTGAATCCATAATTGATAGTTTAAAGAATCTTGGAGCAGAGAAGATCTTTGTATGGAGGAGTGCTAGAAGCAACATAGACATAACAGACAAGATGGTTGAAGACATATCAAGGATCCAAGGTGTAAAATATGCTATACCCTTCTACGCTATGAGTGCAGGATACGCTAAAGCTAAGGGAATGACTGTTGAACTGAATCCAGCTGAAACATACAGTGTCCTAGCATTAGATTTCAGAGACGTAAACAAAATATTTCCAGGCGTAAGGTTGAAGGAAGGAGTAATGCCTTTAGGAGGGGAGACTGTTGCATTAATAGGTTCAAAAGTCTCTGAGCCTGACAGTAAGGATCTCCCCAAGCTATCAGTTGGAGACGCTATAGCACTCATTCGGCAGAGCCCTACAGGGGAAGCGAAATCCCATTCTGTAATCGTTCAAGGAATCCTCGAGTATTATGGGCAATCATTCTTCTATAACCCTGACCTCCTCATCTTCATATCGAGAGAAGCAGGTAGAAAGCTTATCGGAAGCAGAAGCTACACAGGGATATTCGTAGTAGCTGAAGACTCATCTCTAATAGATTACATTGAGAATAAGCTTAAAGAGAAGTATGGAGGAGACGTGATAGTTATCTCAACGAAAGCTGTTCTCCAAACAGTTCAAGTAATAACTGGAACCTTAACAGTGTTCCTTGCATCCATGGCCTCCATGTCATTGATTGTTGCATTCCTCGCAATTATGTCCACAATGTTTACAGCAGTAACTGAGAGGATAAGAGAGATAGGGTTACTAAAAGCACTCGGCTTCAAGACAAGAGATGTCTTATTAACATTCTTGACGGAGGCTGCATTAATAGGTTTGATAGGTGGAGTAATAGGTGCATTCGCTGGAGCAGTAGGAGCATACATCCTTGCACAACCATCTCCTACTCAGCAGGGAGCAACCGAAGGAATATCAAACATAAGAGGTCAAATGGGTTTCTCCGCATTAAACATAGCGTATACCCCAAAAATAACTCCTGAACTAGTACTTACAGCCATAGGAATAGCCTTCCTAGTAGGGATACTTGCAGGAATAATGCCAGCATGGAGAGCCGCAAAATACACACCTGTAGAAGCCCTCCGAAGAGAATAATGCAATCCCTAACACCTTCAATCACAGTATAACATTGCTCGTAGCTATTGGATAAACGTGTCATCTTCATCCTCAACATCAATAGATCCTTTTTCAATCTCTTTTATGATCTCAGGTCTAGAAGATATCTTTTAAGGAGTACCTTGAAAGTGGAATTCAACATCCTCCATAATAGCGAATAGTAATTGCTGTCATCCTAGTCAATATAGTCTTAATGAATTTTGCAGATCCGTAAGCTGTAAAGGATTTAAGCAAAAGCTTTCATAGCCGTTTGTGAGCATTATCATAATACTAGACACGATAATTTTCTAGGGTGACATCTCGAAGAAACGAGCCTATATGATTTACCAGACGTTAACTTAAATTTCAGGAGTGAAATAATAATAGTAGAGTTGAACTTAATATTTATAGGGACAGCTGGATGTGGAAAGACTAGTTTAACGTATGCTTTCGGTGAATGGTTGAAGCGGGAATTAGGTGTGGAGGTTTCATACATAAACATGGATCCAGGAGTATACAAGACTCCTTACACTCCATCATATGATGTGAGAGAGGTTGTAAAAGTTGAGAAGCTGATGGAGGACGGGCTGGGACCTAATGGTGCAATGATCAGAGCTGCAGAGATAATAGAAGAAAACATTGATAGAATATCTGCAGAAATACGTTCCATAGACTCTGAATTTACTCTCGTAGATACACCTGGACAGATGGAGCTCTTCCTCTTCAGGAGGATGGGTCCTAAACTCGTGGAAAAAATTGGGAAGCATTCATCAGCAGTCTCAGTATACATTATAGATCCAGAATTAGCTTCAAGTCCAAGCGGTTTAGCTATCTCGCTCATGCTACCGTTAATAGCGAGGCTAAGATTGAAGGTGCCGACAGTATCGGTAATCAACAAGTCAGACACATCTGAAATCGTTAGAGTAGAAGAATTCATGAGTAACTTGAAGAACCTGGAAGAAAAGATAATGATTGAAGAAGCTGGACTAATAGTAGATCTAGCTTCAAGATATATTGAGTTAATCAATGAATTCTCGAAGACGATGAGGATTGTGAAGACTTCCGCGAAGACTGGTGAAGGCATGAGCGACCTCTATACACTAATACATGAAGCATTATGTGAATGCGGAGA
>JAGDWP010000128.1 GCA_023269855.1 Nitrososphaerales archaeon
AGGTTTCTCTCCTTCTTTAATGCCCAGACTCTTGAGTTAAATTCAATTAATCTTTCAGTATATGTGCAGTATCTTGTAGACCATGAAGCTCGTGGGAATCTCTCCAAATGTATACTCTTCTTAGAGTATAGTCTTCTCCATATCTCGTCTGTGATGAAGGGGGTTATGGGTGCGAGTAAAACCAAGACTGTCTTCAATACTGTGTGAAGTGTATACCATGCTGCTCTCTGTTCTTGAGGAGTGAAATCTCTCAATCCATATGCTCTAGCTTTACTTAACTCAATGTAATGGTCTGCGAATATACTCCACGTGAAGTATCTAATTGATGTGGCCGGTATGAAGAAGTTGAACTCATTATATCCAGCCATACATCTCTTAATCAATTTTGAGAGTTCAGCTAGAACCCATTTATCACTCGGAGTCAATTTAGCTCTTCTAGGTATAGGGAAGCATGATACATATCTAGCTATATTCCAGATTTTCGTTATGAATTTTCCAGCATTCTGTATCCTCTGCTCAGATATCCTAAAGTCTTCTCCAAGGCTTGCTTCCTGAGCACTCCAAAATCTGAAAACATCTGCACCATATTTCTCAAGAATTGGTATGGGATCGATGACGTTGCCCCTGCTCTTGCTCATCTTCTGTCCATGCTCATCTAGACCCATGCCTCCTATCCAGACATGGTAGAATGGGTTCTTACCTGTTAATTGGTAGCATCTTAGCACTGTGTAGTATAGCCATGTTCTAACTATGTCTTTGCCTTGAGGTCTTATTCCATTCGGGTATGCAAGCTTGAAGAATTCTTTATCTCTTCTATACCTGGAGATGTATAGGGGAGAGATACTTGAATCCATCCATGTATCAAAAGTTCTATCTTCTCCTATGAATTCACTGTTTCCACACTTAGTGCATGCCTCGATCGGGGGCTTATCTCTCCATGGTCTATAGTATTTTCCTGGTTCAGGAACGTATGGTTCACCGCATCTTACACAGTACCATACAGGTATCTCCGTAGCATAGTATCTTCTCCTACTTATTGGCCAATCTATCCTAAGAGAGTTTATCCAATCTATCAATAAACGTTTATGATGTGAAGGATGGAACTTCATCTTATCTATTATCTTTGTCAAATCGTTTACAAAGTCTAACTGCTTTAGATAGAACTCCCTCATTGGTATAATCTCGATAGGCGTCTTGCTCCTTTCACATATTGGTGTCCTATGCATTATTTCTTCAACCTTAATGATTAGACCAGCTTCTTCAAGATCTCTAATAATAGCTTCTCTGGCATCGATTACTTTCATTCCAGAATATTTTCCAGCAACTTCAGTCATTTTTCCTTCTTCATTTATTGCGATAACTTCTTCCAGTCCAAGTTCTCTGAATAGGAGAACATCCGTATAGTCTCCATAACTGCAAACCATTACTGCTCCAGTCCCAAACTCAGGTCTAGCTGCAGGGTGAGGTATTATCTCAACTTCCTGTCCATAAATTGGAACTATAGCATGCTTCCCGTAAAGATGAGAGTATCTTTCATCGTTAGGGTTGACTATTACAGCTCTGCATGAGACTAGTAGCTCAGGTCTAGTAGTGGCTATAACTAGATTAGTATCATCTTCTTTTACTCTAAATTTAATATACACAAGTTTCGTAGGCATCTCTTCATATTCTACTTCAGCGTCTGCTAACGTTGTTCCACATTCCCAACAATAATTGTTAGGTCTAGTTGCTGTGTAAATTAATCCACGTTTCCACAACTCAATGAAAGTAGCCTGTGTAAGTGTGCGGTACTCTTCTGAATCTGTTCTATAATAATTTTCGAAGTCTCCGCTCAGCCCCATCCTCTTCATAATCCATATCATCTCCATTTCAAGATCATCTAATGCATGACTACATAATTCAATGAATTTTTCTCGAGGCGTATTCCTCATTGAAACTTTGTATGTTCTTTCAACGTATAATTCGACGGGTAGCCCATTCCTATCTATACCTATCGGGAAATATACTTGTTTACCACTCATTCTAGCTGTTCTAGCAATCATATCTATCTGAGAATACTGTGCAGCTGCTCCAATATGCCATGGTCTACCACTCGGATAAGGTGGAGGAGTATCAATAACGAATATCTTCTTCCTAGGCTTTAATCGAAGTTTATAGATACCATCCTCCATCCATTTCTCAAATATTTTAGGCTCCCATGAAGGCTGCCATCTTGTTTCTACAATTTTTGGTTTAAACTCCATATTCTTCGCCACTGCTTCTTTCCTTTACAGAGTTAAAACCTAAATTAATTCTTTCCGTATAACTAGATAATATCTCATTTAGAAAAATGTGAAAGATCAGGTCATTCCCAATTACGATGTATCTTCTCGGGTATGGGATTTCTATTCCATTCTTCTCAAACTCCTTCTTTATCTATATCTGACTCGTACCTTATGTCTACGATCACAGATATTATCATTGATGGGTCTTGCGAAGAATAATTTACTACAACTTCTGATTGAAAGAGGGAGTTCAGGATCATCAATCTCCTGTTATCCCAAGTTCTAAGTGTCGTATGAGATAGCTTTATGTCTTCAACAAAGCAGAATTCAATTCTAAACATTACCACATCTCCAACTCTTATCAGCTGAGTTATAATAATCATAAACCCCGATATCAGGTTTGAGAGCATTGACTATGCCATCAACCCGATGACTATCGAGGCAAATCCAGCAGCTATAAGGATTGAAGATATGATTCCTAACAATTCTTCAAAAGTTACTAGAAGAGAAGCTGTAACACCGAGTAAGCCGACGATTACCAATAATAGTCTCCTGAGGAAAACTAGAGAAGTATGTTTATATTCCTAGTTTATCTAGTTTCTTTTTCACACGGTTTATTGTGTCTGCTTTTAATGGTTTTGTAAATTCTGGAGATTCTTTCTCGATGGTCTTCCTTTTAACGTATAATCCACATCTTCCATCTGGGAGTAGTTTAACTTGTATACATTGGGAGTAGGGGCACTTGTAGCCTATGCATTGACTGTTAACCCAGCCACACCATGGAGGGTTTCTCTTGAAGTCTAAGACTTTTTTCCCACATCTGAAGAATCTACAAAGAGGGTTACATATTTCCGTGGGCTCTCTACTTAGAACCCATTCCAAACTCGCTTCACCTATCGATTGTCCCGTACCAACTAGATCTATCCTACTTACTTGGTTATTAATCTTCTTCTAGTACTCTTGAAGATCGCGAAGGCACCGGCAGATAACATTATTATTGATAAACTTATCGAGACCAGTATACCCAGTGTTTCCATTGGAATTATGTTTCCGAAAACATTAACATAGCTATCGATCCTTATAATATACTCTCCGGGACCATCAACCAACACTGTCTCTCTCCAGATAAGAGTATCCGAAACTCTATAATCAATGAGTAGAAAGCCTGCAAAAGGGATCGTTAATATGTTAAGAGATTCAAGAGGGCCCTGATAAATTCTCTGATCCCCCATTCTGATAGTTACTTCGCCTTTTTGCATCGGATTACTGAATGCATCAAGTATCTTCAACATGAATGGAAAGTTGATTTTCTGGATATCTAACGTGATTGATGTATCATGTATGGTTATCTGGTCACGATAGAACACTGTACCGTCTCTATAGATTTCAATACTATATCTGCCTGGAAACATCTTTAAAGATATTCTCCCATCGAGACTAGTTGTACCCGTATAATGGTCTCCAGTATCTAGATCACTTAGGGTTACATTGTATCCTACCAGCGGGGTTTTGTTATAATCTCTTAAAATTAAGTTAATATCTGGTTTAACAATCGTCAACGTAACAGTTGCTTCACTTGAAGAGATGGAGGTCTTGCTTTCACTTACTTTCTTGTCTAACTTAAATGCTTGGACAACGTATTCTCCTGCTTGAGCTACACCTACTGAGAGTGGAATGTTTCTAAAGATAGATTCCCCATCTTCATCAGTCTGTTGCTGTGTAAAGTTCTTAGACTTCTGATTGCTTAGAGAAATTCTAACATTCTTTAATGGGTTGCCCTCCTCGTCTACTACTTTTACTCTAAGGGTTGCAAGCTCCAAGATTAAGTCTAGCGACTGAGAGTTTGTTAGCTTTCTCTTACTTGAATAGACAGTGTATTCAACTTGCCCCACAGTATATGTTACGTTTATAGTGTATTCTTTTACCCATTCTAGACTTGAAGAAGGTAGAAGAGTAAATCTAACAATCCCTCTATCCGTCCTCGCGGTCTTGGTATAATTTGCTGCTTGTAGCTTTACATTCGCTCTACTAACTTGTTCACCCTCCATGTTTAAAGTAGTAATATTCAAGCTTAGAAGAGGCAAAGTGAAGTTGAGTTCCTGTTTTGGATGAACAATATCTACATTGTCAATATTGAGGACGGTGTAGCCTTCAGAGGATACGGTCAGCCTATATCCTTTAACATCAGTTAGAGAAGTGTAGGGAATTCTATTAAGAATAACTTTGCCATCCTGGTTTGTTACTCCACTATATTCTGCAAGCTTCGTGGCGCTTACCAATCTTATCTGAGCAGATGGAACAGGCTTTCCATCCAAGTCAATTAACTTTATCGCTAACTCTGAAACATTCGCAATTATCGTTTTCACAACTTCTGATGGAAAATTTACAATATCTTTAGCCACAATTACTTTATCTAGTTTTGCTTGAATATCGTATACCCCCTCGCTTAATCCAGTGAATACTGCGCAACCTGTAGAATTTGTAAGAAATCTATAGCTTTCAGCGCCTTTTGATATAGTAACTTCAAGTTTCTCTAATGGGTTACCGGAGGGATCTACAACTCTTATGATAAGCTGGGATGTTTCAAGCTGTGCTTGAGCGGGGGAGATCAAGCTACCCATCAGTAAGAGAGTCATCGTAACTATCACTATAATTTTAGAGCTTTTCTTCATTTCTCTACTTACCATCATTACTTTCCACCATTATCTACACGGTTCATCTTCTACAATGTTTTGTAGTATTGCATTAAATGTAGATGTGCTGCCTCTAAAACATTTCTAGCAGTTCTGAAAGTAAGCTTCCTCATAGCTCTAGGAAAATCTAACCACAAGTACCCCTTATGCTCATATGAGAGTCTAACCTCCTTAGTATTCGATCTAGCAAGATAGAAGATCACGGTCTTCCTAACCAATTCGCCCTCCTTTCTATAAAAGTATTGAATCTCTTTTCTAAAATCCCGGATTATCTCAATATGGCTTATACCTGTCTCTTCCCAGACTTCTCTCCTCACAGTATCAAGCTCACTCTCACCCTGTTCAATAGCACCTTTAGGGAAATCCCAGTGTCCAGCTTCATAATGCAGTAAGAGATATTCAGGAGATATAGAAGACACATCCGCAATATAGAAAACTACGGCGCCAGCAGATCTCTCCTCAATCACTTATAAAACACCTCACGCTAACCTAAACTAATATGAGCATATCGTAATTAAAATAATTTATCTACAAGGGTATCATTCCAAATTTAGCTTAGTTTAAACTGAAGAATAGATTGAAAATTTGTAGAAGAATAGAACTCGAGATGGAGAAAACAATGCTATATGTGATAATTAAGCAATTTTTATTAGATTATGTTGGTTCCCCCTTCAGCAAGTGCTTCAGCAACCTTGTCTACCATCTCTATTCCTATCACCTCTGTTTCAAATAGTGGTACGTATGCTCTGACAAGCCCTGGGAATTTTTTATGAATCACTTCTAGATATCCTTCTTGTTCTCTCAGCTTATTTACTACATATGGTGAGGGGTTCTCTACTTTCCCTAATGATTTAGGTAGGATACCGTTTACAATCACTCCTCCGATAGGTATGTCGAAAGCTTTGACCCATGTAATGAATCTCTCAATTACCGCTATAGGGAGTGCTAGTGGCAGAGTTACAAAGAAGAAGGCAGTCTTCTTACTATCAGTCAATACCTTTTTAGCTTCCTCAGTCTTCTTCCTAGTTTCAAGAGCACTTTGTAAGACTGGGTCTTTCTTTATCTCTTCAAGGACCTTCTCTTTCCTAAAGGAGAGCTTAACTCTTAATGAGAGGGCTTCTTCTCTACTCTTGACAAGTCTCTTAAGCCACAGATCATATATTTTAGATAATCCTAAGAGTCTGTAGGTGTGGGCTACCGGAGCTGTATCGAAGACATATACATCAAACTCTTCTCTAAGTATTAGGCTTATCATCTCATCGAACATTGCTGCTTCTTCAAATGCAGGGTTAGTTGTAGCGATATCTAGGAATGGTTCCGGGTCTACAGGTATATCAGCTGTCTTGACGAATGAGAGCAATTTTTCCTTCATATCTTCTTTATATTTTTCTACTGTTTTTGAGATGTCAAACTCTATAGCGTATAGGTTATCTGTTATTTTCTGGACCCCTTTACCCCACAAGTCTTTTTTGAATAAACTTGAAAGACTGTGAACAGGGTTTGTTGAAGATATTATTGTTTTCTTACCTTGCTTTGCAAAGTATCGTGCGGTTCCAGCAGCGACTACGGTTTTTCCAACACCACCTTTACCTCCAAAGAAGAGATATCTAAGTTCTGGGTTGGAATCAACGAACTCTTTAAAATTCGTATTTAAGCACCCCCATATAATAATTCTGTAATCCTAATTATGTCACGTCCCTTAGGCTCTCTATCAAGCATCGGCACTATTCCTAGGATCATGTCTCCGAAAAGTTCTTTTATCTTCTCCATATGTTTCAGCTGCATCGAGATTCTATTCTTGATATATTCAGGTGTAGATGGGACGTTTAGAAGCTCGGTAGGATAAACTTGATTAACTATTACCCCGCTAATGGGGATCCCGAATTCTCTAAAAATTTTTATTGCCTTCTGGGTATCAAGAATAGCAATCTCTTCCGGTATCAATACATAGAAGAATGCCGTGTGTTCCTGATCTCTCATTATATTGCTTACGAAATCAAGTCTAGACCTGATATAGTTTAACTCATTCAGTATCTCGTCTTCTCGTGCCAGCCCTCCTTTCCCACTCATCACAGCGGCAATATCTCCATACTCGGCAGCCTTCTTCCTAGTCTCGATTACCTTATCTATCCATGCATCAAGCACTTGGCTCATGCTGAGGAACCTAATCGCGTGTCCGTGAGGCATCATATCAAATATGTATATATCATATTTACCACTGGACATCAATTCAACCATTGCATCAAATGTGGCAGACTCAGCCATAGCGGGCTCAGCCGATGCAGACATAAGGTATTCCTCTATCTCTACTGGGACTTCACCATACATCTCGATAACCTTCCTTCTAATGCTTTCCTGATACTCTGCAATACGTTTATCAGCATCAATCTCAAGAGCATAAAGGTTTGGAGCTATCTCAACTTCACCTTTACCGAAGATATCTCTCTCAAATATATCTGTAAGACTTGCCTGTGGATCTGTTGAGAAAACGATTACCTTCTTACCTCTCCTTGCAAGCCAGTATGCTGTTGCCGCTGAAAGAGTAGTTTTACCCAGACCTCCTTTGCCTCCAAAGATAATATACTTTAAGTTTGGATGAGCCTCAAA
>JAGDWP010000038.1 GCA_023269855.1 Nitrososphaerales archaeon
AAGGCATGAGCGACCTCTATACACTAATACATGAAGCATTATGTGAATGCGGAGATTTAATGTGACGTAGCCTATAGAATAGATTTACTAAAACATAGTTCATATATTGGTCTAGTTCAATTCTTGCTTGGACCTAGATGTCCTATGTTTGAACTATTACTGTTCTTAATCCCTTATCCTCAAGTATCTGTTTTACTCTTAATATTTCATTTACGGTTGGTCTTTTCAGCCATCTTCTCCTAAATGATGGAAAATAATCTAGAACTGTTACTTGGAGACTTTGATCTATTGAAGCTATCCTATCACCTATCTCCTCTAATTCCTCGAGAGTCATCCATTCTCTATTGTATGCGAATCCTGCTCCAACGTAGACTTTCTCAGAATACTGGTCTACAAGATATTTCAGAATATTCCATGAGTTTTCAAGATACTCTCTTGCAAGATCGTAGTCTTTCAATCCGGTTATCATCATGTAGGTTTCTACTCTGCATGCTTTAGGCTCTACACCTATATTATTGCATCCTGACTCAACTAGTTCATCAACATATTCTCTCGTTAAGATTGTACCATTACTATCGAGGTGAAGTCTCTTATAAGGATTCAGCTTTCTTAGTTCTTGAAAGAATTTTAGCAACCACTTCTTATTCAGTGTAGGTTCACCACCGCTTACAGCAACTCCTCTAGTATTATATCTCCTGCTACATACTGTAACCATTATGGCAGCTTCTCTAGGAGTAACAGCTTCACTAGAATTATCATATGTTACATGATAGTTTTGGCATTGGGGGCATCTAAGATTGCATCCTGCAGTCCATATCGCGGCCTCAACGTACCCGTATCCAACCTCCCACCATGGAGTAGCTTTTCCACCAACTTTATGAGGTTGGGGACCATGGATTATCCTCAATGGCTCTATATCTTCAGTATCTAACTCTATCCTCATGCCGTCCTCAATTGGTGTAATGCATGTTCTCTCTAATTCCCCATTTACTAATACACTGCACGCCCAGCATCCGCCTAGATTGCATGGAGCTGAAAGTCTACCTGTACTGGGACTATCGAAGATGATGCCTATCCTCGTTAATGCATCTTTAAGAGATGATGGATATGGTACACGATATCTAACGTTATCCACCAGTATCTCAACATATTCTTCTTCAGTTTCCTCAGTCTTTATCTTTCTCGCCTCGTAGGGGCACGCATAATAACATGAGAGACATCCAATACATTGATTCGGGCTTCTGCAAATATTTACTTGATTGCAGAATCCACAGTTTCTACATTTATTATTATCTACTTCCACGGTAACTCTATGCATGTCCGACAGCCCTCCCCATGTTCTCTAACATGTTAAATGGAATGCTCCACCCACTTTAACACCTTTATCTAAGAGTTCATTATATTTCTTCCAGGCATTTCTAGAATCTAGAACGATTAGCTTAACATTCTTTTTCTCAAATTCTCTAAATATTTCCTCAGAAACTGTTACCCTTCCAAAATAGCCTGTACCTATGACTAAGTATTCTAGGTCAGAGTTCAAGACATCTTTTAAGTCATCTAGCTCAATTCTATGTCCTTCTTTTCTCCACCAATTAGTTATCAATTTATCTGAAAGAATTATCAAGTCTCTGGTGTATGTTATTCCGTTTATTACGATGTATCCGAAACCATATCTATCTATCCTCGAAGTCATCCCGGTAAAATATTATAGAAGACTTGGATATATTCTCTCCCACCCAAATTGTTTTACATGCTTCATATGCATCTCTTCCTAAGCCATAATAGTTTCTTATACGTCTAGTGATCTTGTATCCTTTCTTAAGGTAGAGATTGATAGCAGGGGTATTACTTACTTCGACTTGTAAGATTATCTTTTTCACATTTTTCTCTAATGCTCTCTTCTCAAAAGCTTCTAGGAGCATTGATCCTACACCTCTCCTTCTAAACTCTTTCTTCACGTCTATAGTGTATAATGTACAGCTGTCCCCAGAGCATAACCCAGCGATAAAACCTACTAGTAGATTATCTATTGAAGCTTTTAAGAAGATAGAGTCACGGTTGTCCAGTAAATACTTTAATAGGAATCTTGGATAAGCATCCTCCCCAAAACATTCTAACTCTAGCCTATAGATTTCATCTAAATCCTCATTTGATGCAGGCTGAATACTGATATTCAATACTCCTCCACCCCTATCTTGACAGCGTCTCATCGATGAAATCTTATTGAGATAGTTTACACAATAGGTTATAGGTGTTTTAGGAGTGAGCTTTATAGAGATTAAACCTCGTTCATTTGTATACCTTCTCCAACCTAAACCTGTAGCGATAATAGTCTCTGTTGACTCGGATGGTAAACCTAATGGAATGACTGCTGCATGGCTTACACCTACTTCAAGAGATCCTCCACTACTAGCTGTCGCTATATCTCCTAAAAGATACACCTATGAACTGATTAAACAATCTAGAGATTTTACTGTAAACATATTGGATGCAAGCATGGTTAATGAATCAGAATTCTTTGGAAGCTATTCTGGGAAAAGCATTGATAAATTTAAGAATTCAAGACTTACATTAATTAAGTCTAAGACTGTTAAGTCTCCATATATTGGGGAAGCTGTCACAGCGTTGGAGTGCAGTCTTTACAGTGAGCATCCAGCAGGTGACCACGCTCTAGTAATAGGGAAAGTAGAAAAAGCCTACGTAAGAGAAGGATTACTAGAAGGAGATATATACGATCCAAGTAAAGTTAAGATACTATTATACTTGGGTGGAGGCAAATATACGACGACTTTGGATAAGTTGATCACTTGAAGATAATTAATCATGATATTTTTAAATAATGTTGTCCCCTATTGTGAAAGATGATTTTTGAAGAACTTACATGGATTACTGGTGGAAACCTTGTATTAATGGGTTCGAGCAGCAGCTTCCGAATAGTTAACCTTATATAACATTTCTTAACAATAAATAATGTGATGAAAGAGCGATTACTGACACTTCAAGAAGCTTGTAGGAGGCTAGGCATACATCCGAATACTTTGAGAAAGTGGGATAAGCAGGGGAAGATTAAAGTTGTTAGAACGATTGGTGGTAGAAGAAGGATACCTGAGAGCGAGATTGAGCGATTGATGGGTTTGTTGAAAGCCGACTTTTCTAGAAAAGCTATAATCTATTGTAGAGTTTCATCTCATGAACAGAAGCGGAGGGGGGATTTAGAGTGGCAAAAACAGACCCTGTTAGAATATGCTAAATCAAGAGGCTATGAAGTTGTCGGTGTTTTAGAAGATGTTGGAAGCGGTCTCAACGAAGATAGGAAATCGCTGAGCAAGCTGTTTGATATTGTTGAGAAGAGGGAAGTAGGTGTGGTTGTTGTAGCTTTTAAAGATAGGCTTACAAGGTTCGGCTTCAAATACCTAGAACGATATTTCTCATCTCATAGCGTTAGGATAGAGGCTGTCAATGGTGAAGAACCTAGAGATGCTTACCAAGAGCTCGTCGAAGACTTAATCTCTCTAGTTTCAAGCTTTGCTGGAAAACTCTATGGTTTGAGAAGCCATAAGTATAGGGAGGTGGTTGAGGGTGTCAAGCAGCTTATCGCTGACTGAAACCTGTAAATTCAAGCTTAGTCCAAATGAAGAACAGAGAGCAATATTAGGAGAACTCTTCTCAACCTATGGAAATATTGTTAAGGAATGTCTTAATAAAGCCATCAAGATGAACGTAACCTCAAGGAAGAGGCTGCATGAAGCAGTATACAGAGAGTTGAGAGTGAAGTACCCCTCTTACCCATCACATTACATCTACACAGCTATAACTCAGGCTCTAGGAATTTTTAAATCTTTTAGAAGGTTGTCGAGGAAAAAAAGAAATGTAAAAGCTCCAAGCATTGAAAACCTAGACACAATACTCTTAGACGATACACATCTATTCTGGTTCAACTGGGGAAGCCTTAAGCTAGCTACACATAAAGGACACATCATAATACCTTTTGAATTACATGAACATTATAGAAAGTTCATAGATTGGAGTGTTAAAGGTTCAAGGCTTGTGAGAAGAGATAATGAATACTTTCTCCACGTTACCTTCAGAAAAGCCGTTGAAGAAGAGAAGGCTTCAGGCATTCTTGGAATAGACGTTAACGAGAAGAGCATAGATTTAGCTATCATAAAATTGGACAAGGTTAGGTTCATCAGAGTAGATGTTAGCGAGGCAAAATATATTAGAGACAGATACTTTAAGAAGAGGAGGAGCATCCAAACAAATACTTCTGGAAGAGTTAGAACCAGGTTGTTAGCCAAATACTCTGAGGGGGAGAAGAGAAAAATTAACGATATACTCCATAGAGCTTCGAAGACTATAGCTCGTATAATCGCTGAGGAGAAAGTAAAACCTGTAATGGAGACTCTCACCAACATCAGAGAGAAAATACGATATGGTAGAAAAATGAATAGGAGGCTTCACAGCATACCATTCAGGAAAATACAGTCCTACATATCGTATAAGGCTATGGAGCAAAGGTTTAAACCAGAATTCATCGAAGCTAAAAACACTTCTAGGACGTGTCCGATATGTGGCGATTTAAATAAGCCGAATGGGCACGTCTATAAATGTAATAAGTGTAGTTTCCAAGCGGATAGACATATAGTAGCCGCCTGGAACATAGCCATGAAATATCCAATGTGGGGTGCTTTACCGTTGCCCCCGAAAGCCATCGATGAAGCCTTAAAGGCTGAGATGGAACGGATAGTCATAAAAAGTTAACTATCCGACAACGGTTAATTATAATGCTTATACTAGATGCGGCTCTATCTTAGTGATCAATATATTATTCAAGTTCTTCATTATTTGGCTATGCTGGCTTCATGGATAATCTTAATCATCTTTTCTCTAACAGATTTGTTTACTCTAACTAATACTGCCCCCCTCTTTGGCTGACCATAAACTACTACTGCATTATCTGGAGCAGATAGTATAGCTGCTAAACCTAGCAGATCTTCTTCACCATCTATCTTTAAGACAGCAGGCCACATCTCAGGAGAATGAATTAATTCATGGAGTTTCTCAGCTGATGAGGAAGATATTGTTCCAGCCTCATTAACTGTTTCATAAACATTTTTGAAGTGGACCAAATCTATAGATTTCTTAACTCTCTCAATTCTCCCATCTATTACGTAGATGTCGACGTTAACGTTATGTTCATGAAGTTTACTTGAGACATAGTCTCCTACAGCGACAACCATTGGTGGATTAATTTCTTCAATTAGCTTCTTCAACTTCAAAGTAACTTCGTCTGGATCTCTACCGGTAACAAGTTCTCCAATAGGTTTTCTCAGCTTCTCCTTCATCTCTTCAGTGAAAACTATCTTGCTTCTAGGGGGCCAGAGGATACAGTTCACGATATTGGTTAACGATTAAGAAGGATAAAGGTTTTTACTTCTGGAATGCTGAGTAGATTGGAATCGATTATGTTTTTGTAGCATAAGCTCCAGGCTTGCTCAGTTTTAGTTCTTTCGCTAATTCAGATTTTTCAGGGTCTATTATTATGATTAATCCTGAGAAGTTTATTGTTAGATTCGTTGAACCACAGTTATCGCATTCACTGCCTGTAACTATCTTCTTGCAATTCATGCAGGCTTTCTCCTTTGAACCAGGCATAGATTTATCTCCCCTCAGCTACAGTCTTAGCTTTCATCTGCTCTAGAGTCTCCTTTATCCACTCGATCTTACCGAGATATGGTTGACGTGTCGTAACACTAATTTTCCCCGTCGTTCCAGGAATTATGGAGACTGCAACTATCCTAAACCTAACATCATCTCCCACTTCCAGCTTCTTTCCAGTCTTCTTCCCAAGTAGTATAGAGTGTCTCTCATCATATGATAAGTAATCATCCATAATTTGAGAGATATGTAGTAGAGCATCCATAGGGCCAACTCTTATGAATGCTCCGAACTCTGTAATCTCAACTATTTCTCCTTCACCTACTTCTTGTATTCTCGGAGAGAAGACTAGTAGCTTCGCTCTAGCTTTATGATATATTGATCCATCTCTAGGTATGAGGAAGCCTACAGGCTCAACGTCTACATCGACAATCATTACAACATATCCTACATCTTCTATCACGGTCCCTTCATACAGGTTCCTAAGCCTCTCGATAGCTGCTTCTCTAAGAGGCTTACTGAAATCACGAGGTGGTATACCTATAACTTCATCTAATTCTATGAGCGTGAACATCTTCCAACACTCAAAATCCCTTAATACACTTTTCTAACAAAATATATCTTTTTCTCTACTTGAAATACAATAACTTGAGAACTATTATTTAGCTATATTGCTTGATTAATTATCGAGTACGTAGAGGATATGTTCAAATTATAGATTGAGGGAATTCATTTGGGGGTTAATATTTTTGGCTCAAATATCCAAGCTAGTAGACCTACTTACTACTGAAGAATTTAACTTGTTTTCAGAAATATTGAAAGATGCTGGCTTCAAGTTAGACCAAGACTTTGAGAAGATGGATGATCGAGTTCTGGAAGCTTTCGTAAGACTGCTTGTAGAGAGGGAGCCATCTAAAGAGAAGAGGAAAAAGATGGTCAATGCCTTAAAGCTCATCCTTGAAGAGTCTAGAAACCCTCTAGCTCATAAGTTTAGTTCGAGAACTCCCATGACTACTCTTTCACCTAATGCAAGAAGACATAGCTTTGAAGAAGTTAGGAAAGGTTACACTTTAAAGGAAGGAGTTAGGGAAGCGCAGAGATGCTTAACATGCAGGAACCCGAGATGTGTTGAAGCATGCCCAATACACTTCGGCATCCCAGCAGTCTTCAAATTAATTGCTCAAGGAAAAATAGATGCAGCTTACAAGTTATCCCTCTCCTATTACCCATGCCTTGGAACTACTGGTAGAATATGTGTAAGATTCTGTGAAGATGCATGTATAATGAATGAGATAGGTATGGAGCCTTTGGCAATCAGATACTCCCATAGAGTTCTCGCAGATTACGCTGATAAGAAAAGTATCCAGCTTACACCTAAACCATCAACAGGCAAGAAAGTAGCTATAGTAGGAGCAGGTCCAGCAGGGTTAAACGCAGCATATCATCTCGCATTAATGGGTTACTCAGTAACCATTTATGAAGCAGCTGACAAGTTTGGTGGAATGCTTAGACTGGCAATCCCAGAATTTAGGCTTCCCTCCTCAATAGTAGATGATGAATTCAGTATTCTCAAGAAGCTAGCTATAAGTTTCGAGCTTGGAAAAAGAGTAGGTAGAGATATAACAATATCAGACCTGGCTAAGATGTATGATGCAGTATTTATCGGTGTTGGAGCTGGTAAACCTAAGAAGATGGGCATACCTGGAGAAGACCTCCAAGGAGTCATGCAGGCACTGCCATTCCTATACAAAGTGAAAAACGGAGAGATTAAGAAAATCACAGGAAAAGTGTGGATAATTGGTGGTGGAGACGTTGCAATGGATGCAGCTAGAACAGCGTTAAGATTGGGTGCATCACAAGTAAAGATAATGTATAGGAGAAGTAGAGCAGAGATGC
>JAGDWP010000106.1 GCA_023269855.1 Nitrososphaerales archaeon
TAGAGTAATAGAAAATAACTCGGACGTACAAGTAGAACCCGGAGGATGAGGAGTGTATAAGACATTCTACATAAAAGACGTGCTTCAATGCAGAGAAGGCTCAGAAGTAGAACTGATTGGATGGGTTAGGTCTAAGAGACGTCATGGTAAACTCATATTCATAGATTTAAGAGACTCGACTGGAGTTATGCAAGTAGCGGTCAAGCAGGGAATAGCAGATGAGAGTAGCTTTGTAAAAGCACTTGAAGTAGGCTTAGAGTCAGCGATAAAGGTAAGAGGCGTCGTTAAGAGGGATCCTAGAGCCCCTGAGGGTGTAGAGCTTCACTGTAATCGCTTAGAGATACTTAGTGAGAGTTTAGACGATTTCCCAATAAGGAAGGGTGTAGGGTTAAAGTTTCTCCTAGACAATAGACATCTACATTTGAGGAGCCCTAAAGTAACGACTATAATGAAGATTAGAGCAAACCTAATGGATATAGCACGTAGATGGTTGAAGGAGAACGGGTTCATAGAAGTCAACTGTCCAACTTTTATAACAGCTGCAGTAGAGGGTGGAGCGACATTATTCAAGGTAGATTATTTTGGTAGAGTAGCCTATCTAACTCAGAGCGTCCAATTCTATCAAGAAGCCGCAATATACAGTTTAGAGAAAGTATACAGTCTGCAGCCCAGCTTTAGGGCTGAACTCAGTAGGACTAGGAGGCATCTAACAGAATTCTGGCATCTCGAAGTAGAGATGGCTTATGCAGAGCTTAACGACATAATGAAAGTCATAGAAGAATTAATCTACGCTATCGTTAATGGCTTAAGTAGGGAATCCGAGAAAGAGTTGAGAGATCTAGGCAGAGTAGTCAAGCCTGAGATAGCTGAACCACCCTACCCCAAGATACGATACAGTGAAGCTTTAGACATCCTCCAGCAAAAAGGAGTCAACATAAGTTGGGGGGACGACTTCGGAGCAGATGAAGAAAGAATCCTGTCTAAAGAATTCGAGAAACCCTTCTTCGTAACACATTATCCTAGAGAAACTAAAGCTTTCTATCATATGCCAGACCCAGGCAATCCTTCAGTCTGCTTAAATGCTGACCTTCTGGCCCCCGGAGGTTATGGTGAGATAGTAGGTGGAGGACAAAGAATCCATGACTACAATCTCCTAGTAGAAAGGATTAAGGAGAATGGTCTCAACGTCGAAGATTATAAATGGTATGTTGACCTAAGGAGATATGGCAGTGTTCCACACAGTGGTTTTGGACTCGGTATTGAGAGAATGCTCTGGTGGCTACTCCAGCTTCCTCACATCCGTAGTGCATGCCTTTTCCCAAGAACTCCTACGAGAGTTTATCCATGAACAACGTTTACCAGCCTGCTGAAGACACACTCCTATTACTAGATGCAGTGGAAAGACTATATGGGAGAGTTTTTAGAAGAACTTTGGAGATAGGCTCAGGAGAAGGCTTGGTTACAGAAGCGCTGTCTAGGATATCCATGGAGGTTTACACAGTAGATATCTCGATCGAAGCTGTTCACAATACTTGGAGAAGATTGAAATCGGGAGGTTCTGGAAATATTGCTCACGCTATACAAGGCGATATGTTATCTATGTTCAGAACTGGTAATCTTTTTGATTTAATTGTCTCTAACCCGCCCTATCTTCCATCAGAGGATTTAGGTGACAAAACTATTGAGGGGGGCTTTGATTTTATTAAAAGATTAATCAATGAATCTGTCGATCGGATTGCGGGAAAAGGGTTCCTGCTATTAGTAGTTTCAACATATACAGGCGATCTTCAAGAATTATTACATTATATTGCAGCGAGAGGTTTCAGCCCTAATATTAAGCTATCTAGAAAACTATTTTTTGAAGAATTAGCAGTCATAGAAGCTGTGAAAACATAGTAGGATTCAGGAGAACTAGAGGTATCGATTGATGGGTGAAGAAGTTTCTCTAAAGAGAGAAGTGGGATGGTTCGGGTCTTTTTCACTAGGGTATGCAGATGTTGGAGCAGATATATTCATCGCATTAGGATTGATAGCATTATATGCAGCAGGAGCCACACCTTTAGCATTCCTGGTTACCTCCTTCATCTATATCTGTATCGGCTTAGTCTACGCTGAGCTTGCACCGACCTACCCATACGCAGGCGGAGTCCATGTCTACTCCATGAAAGGATTCAATGACTTGATAGGATTCACTGCTGGATGGGCGTTAATCCTAGACTATACGATCGATATCTCACTTTTCGCTTTGGCTGCAGCCGGCTACTTCTCATATCTATTTCCCGAGCTTTCTCACTCTCTATCCTTCATGGGTTTTCCATCTCTAGGAGTGATATCGGTAATCTTCATTGCAACCCTTATACTAATCAATTATATAGGTGTAAAATATTCGGTTGAAGTCTCTATAGCGCTTGTAATACTAGGCTTAATAATTCAAGGCTTCGTCCTGATTCCCGGCTTCTTATTAGTTTTCGACTTCTCCAAATTCATAGAACAACTTAAGGTGCTGGGTTCTCCTAATGTTTTAAGTGAGGTAGCCTATCTGCCTGAAGTCCCAGTCAATATCCAGAACCTACTATATTCTTTAACTCTTGCAATGGCCTCCTTCGTAGGAATAGAATCTATAGCTCAAGCTGCAGAAGAGACTAGACGTCCCACGAAACATATCCCTAAAGCTGCTAAGCTTTCAGTAGTAGCCGTCCTCATATCTGTTATGGGGTTTTCAATACTATCTATGGGGTCGGTAGGATGGGAAAAACTATCTAAGGAATTAGAATACTCGATAGCTGGACTAGTTAAGACTTATCCAGTAATAGGAGATGTTGGAGCAAAACTCGTAGCCTTAGCAGGTTTCATCCTCTGCTATGCTTCTTCAAATACTGGAGTTGTAGGAGTCTCCAGATTAGTAGCTTCTATGGGTAAGTTTAGACTATTACCCCGATGGTTCTACAAGATACATCCAAGATTCAAGACGCCTACCCGAACTATAGTACTGTTCGGTCTCATCGGTTTAATATTAGCGTCTTTTGGGAATATACCATTCGTTGCAGAATTATATATTTTCGGAGCCCTTGTAAGTTACCTTATACTGATGATAGCCTTCATAAAGTTAAGAAATTTAAAAGAGGAAGTGTATAGACCTTGGAAAGTTCCAGGAGAGGTATCTCTACCTATCAGGGGAAGGATTATCAAGATTCCCATATTGGGAATAGTAGGTTTAGTTGGAGTAGCTAGCCTGCTATCTCTTACCGTGCTATTCCATGCTAGAGGCAGGATTCTCGGTTCACTATGGCTCATCGTAGGCATAGCAATCTATGTAATCTATAGAAGAAAGATGAAACTCCAAGTTTTATCTTCTATATCAGCTCAACAAATAACTCCAGTATCCTATATATACTATGTAGGGGCATTGGTTCGCCCAGTAATAGAGAGACCTGAAACAGTTATTGAATGTGTAACTAGGAATCTAGATAAAAGGTTCCACATAATGCTTATCAGCATATTAGATCCTAGCGAGTTCAACCTCGACTTATCACGTATAGCTGATAGAACTCAGCTGTATCAGTTGAGAAACGAAGCTCTATTAGAGCTTGAAGAGATAGCTCAAAAACTTAGACAATTAGACTATGAAGCTGAGGCTAGAGTGTTCGTGGGAGATGCTGAGAAGATCGTTTCAGTATTAATGGAGTCGGGGAGGATAGATTTTATTGCTTTAATTAGGAGGTCAACTGAGAAAGTAAGAATTGAAAAAGCGCACGAAGATAAACTGTATAGAGTTATATCTAAGTATCATGGTAGAATCATAGTGTTGAGGAGGGGCTGATATGCCTAAAGGTGTCTTAGCAATTATTCACGTATTCGTTGATTCTTCAAAGCTTGAGAATGTTGCAAACGAGATTAATAAGCTTGAAGAAGCCTTAGATGTTTATGAAGTAACAGGAGAATATGATATTATCGCTATAGTCCGAGCAGATGATGTTGTTTCTTTCAGAAGATTATTAAAAGACAAGATTATGAAGATTGAAGGAATCAAGAGCACTGTTACATCAATGGTTCTCTATACACATAAAAGAGAGGGGAGACCAGTTCAAGAATGAGTAAGACCAGTAGATACAAGATACTGGTTGCAGTTAAAGATTATTTAAATCTTAAAGCTCTTGCACAACTACTGGAGTATTTTCATGGAGATGTCGAGATAATATTCTTCCACGTTATAGAGTTTCCTCAATCTACATCACTCTACCCAGAGACAGTCACTCAGTACGTTGAAGATACTGGAAAAAAGTTTAGAAGCTTAGTGGAATGGGCTGATTCTCAAGGGGTTGGTGCAAATCTAAGAGTGGTTGCATCAAGAGATGTAGTTGAATCTATTCTAAGCGAGGCTGAGAGAATTGACGCTGACTTGATTGTTCTGCAAAAAACATTAAAGAAAATTAAGAGGAGGATTAGGAGGTTAATACGTCAAACGAATCTTGAGCGGATCGTTGACGTCTCCAGGAAGATTGTAGTCCTTCTTCCCTCTGATTAGAATTCTTCTTCCTCTTCCTCCCAGCCTTCTTCTTCCTCTTCTTCTTCAAATTCTTCTTCGAATTCCTCCCACTCTTCCTCTTCTTCCTCTATCTTGAAAATTCTATCCTCCAACTCCATGACCGTTCAATAGATATAGCGAACATTCACTCATAAACATTTCTTGGATATCATGTATTAAAGAATTTATGGATAATCCCTTAAGCTTATCTTTAACTACATATCCACAGTTCCAAAGTATTACCTTAGAAAATCGATGCAACCATTTCGTTAAAGTCGGTATATAATTTTGTTCCCTCAGTGACCCTATGGATCATCATGTCTCAGCATGAGCTAAGGGTTCTTCATTGGGCGAAAATATATTACTCATACCCCCATTTAGAGATTACTTTCCTCGATGATTCTTTCAATTTCTCTAATGAGATCCCGCACTTAAAAGACCTTATGTGTGGATAGTTGTTTTCAAGCCAATCAATAAATCCCGATATCTTTCTAAGAGGTACGTAAGGGCATCCTTCAACAATTAATTCTCTAGGTTGGTAGAGTGTTAGAACTACAGGGATTATTCTTACCTGAGTCTCTCCTGCAAGCTTCAATAAAGCTTTTATCCTATTTTCAAGAGTGGAGATTATTCTCCTCCTCAGAGTATATGATGGGGGTTTAACCCAATGTTTACAATCCACTACCAGTAACAGATTGTTACTGTAAGCTACTAGATCTATCTGATATCTCTTGGAATCTCCAGCTATTCTAGTGTCTAGGTAGACTACGTATCCTGCTTCCTTGAATATTTCAGCGGATAGTTCTTCAAATTCTCTCCAATTAAGATATCTTGCGATTCTATCTCCTTCAACGCCTAACTTTAATGCTATTAGCGAAGCTTTAACTCTCTTCATTGACGTAGGCTCACTGTTGAGATCATGTTCTCTTAAAACTGTATCTACTATCTCTTTTCCAGCCAGTGCTTCTTCCGATATCTTCTCAACCGTTGGATGCAGACCTTCAGACGTGAGCTTCAGGTAGGTTACCAGTATTTTTAGAATAGCTTCCCTAGAGGAAGAGATCATCTTCTTCTCTCCTAGGGATTATTTTTGCAGGTGTTTCTGAAGGCTTATACTTATACCCTCTAATTATCGCAACGGGTATCTTTTCATCTGCTTGACCTATTACTAATTCAGCTGCTGAAGCTAATTCATCTGCTACACATATTATTTTAGAAGTGAGTACTCTACCATATATATCTACTTCTCCTCTTCTATCGAGTAAGGGTTCAAGCCCTGAACAACCTATAGCTATATTTACTGCACCATTCCTTAGAGGTCTCCCATGAGTATCAGATATTATCACTGCGACATCTACCTTAGCTAACTCTCTTATTCTTTCTCTTATCTTTCTTGCAGAATTGTCGGGATCCAGTGGGAGCATAGCTGCTTTTCCTTTTCCCACATTGGATAAGTCTACTCCAGCATTTGCACAGATTAATCCATTAACGGTTTCAGATATTATTAATCCTCTCCTCATCCTAACGATCCTCTTAGACTCTCTTAATACAAGCTCAATATGTCTAGGATCTTTACCAGATTCTGTGGATATCTTCTTAGCGAATTCTGAAGGAGTTATCTCTGAAAGGTTTACTATTCTGCCTTCGGCTTTTGAAACAATGATATGGCTTACAACTATTACGTCACCGTTTCTTAATTCTAAGCCTGTCTTCCTAACAGCATCGAGTATCGTCTCCCCTAGATCTATGCCTTCAACTATCTCAGGTATTCCTTCCACACCAATTATCTCGATCCTTGGCATCAATTATTTCTTTCAAGAAGAGAATAATAAGGTTCCTATAGTATGTGGTCTTTTCAATTAGTTGGATGTAAAGAAAGGTGCCGCTGTCTTAGCTACTCCAAAGAATTCTCTGACTGCTGGTGCACCGAATTCTTGTAGATAGTATGCTAAACCAGCGATTACTATTAGTATGATTAAGAAGAAAGTGAATAAAGCTATTATGGAGAGTGTTTCTCTGATTAGTATCTTGTAGGACATCTCTCTTCTAAAGGGAATTATGGTTTAAGCCACTTTATAAGTCATCTCTCACTACGTTAATATAGATGTATATTCCTCTAATTATTCTCAAAAATTATTTTGCCTGATGCAGGTATTCTATGTTTGGACTACTCCGAGGTATAGTCTAGCTAACTCGGGATGCTTTAGTAATTCTTGAGCTCCGCCTTCAAATCTTATTGTACCGCTTACTAGCAAGTATGCTCTATCACCTATCTCTAGAGCTTTTCTAGCTACTTGCTCAACCATTACTATTGTTAAGCCGAGTTCATCTCTTAACTGTACTATTTTCTCCATTACTTTTTTTACGAGGATTGGGGCAAGATCTGTGGACATCTCATCTAAGAGTAGGATTTTAGGTCTCCTCATCAAGGCCATGCCTATAGCTAGCATTCTTCTCTCTCCACCGCTTAATGTTCCAGCCTTCCTATGAATAAACTCTTTCAATACTGGAAACATATCTAATACTTCACTCATCCTATCTTTCACCTCATTCATGGGTAGAAGGTAGCCGGCAATCTTCAAATTCTCTTCAACTGTTAATTCAGTGAGTACATTCCCCATTTGAGGTAGATAAGCTATTCCCATTCTAGCTATCTTGTACGTAGGTATCCCGTTTAGTTTTCTTCCTTCAAAGAGGATTTCTCCCCCATGTATAGTGGCCAAGCCCATGATACTATTAAGAAGTGTTGTCTT
>JAGDWP010000022.1 GCA_023269855.1 Nitrososphaerales archaeon
ATATACCTAGACCTATATCCAAAACTAAGAGAGAACATGCACAAACTAACAAAAACCTAAAATAAACATTATTTTCAATCGTAGACTTGTTAACTATGATTTTTAAGTGATAGTTGGAGTCAGCTTACCAGGTAATTTTTAAATGATAGATTGTTTTTAAGATGCTTATAGGAGGGAAAAATGAGTAATGTGATAATAGTAGAGGAGACGCCTGCTACAGAGTATAGAACGTTGGCGTTGAGTCGAGAAGAGTTTATAGATATCTACAAGAAGATGTTGGAGATACGTAGATTCGAGGAGCGTGTTGAAAAGCTCTTTTTGGTAGAAGGTGAACTTATAGGTCCTTGCCATCTCTATTTAGGGCAAGAAGCTATCGCTGTAGGAGTAATGAAAGCCTTAAGAGATGATGACATTATCATTTCAACATATAGAGGTCATGGACATGCTTTGGCAAGAGGTGTCCCAATGGAAAAACTTATGGGTGAACTTTACGGGAAAGAAATTGGAACATGTAAGGGACTTGGAGGATCTATGCATTCTGCAATGTGTGTTGAGAAGAATATTATGTTCGCAACAGCTATTGTGGGGAGCGGCATACCCATAGCTGCTGGCATCGGTCTAGCTTTAAAATACAGGAGTTCAGATAATATAGTTGCATGCTTTTTTGGAGATGGAGCAGCGACCACAGGCGCGTTCCATGAAGGCATTAACATAGCTGCAATCTTACAGCTTCCAGTACTGTTCATATGTGAGAATAATCAGTATGCTTACTCTCTTCCATTTACTAAATCTTTTGCAGGTAAGAATATAGCAGCATTTGCTTCAGGATATGGTTTAAGATCCTACCTCGTTTATGGAAACGATGTGATCTCTGTCTATAAAGTTGCAAAAGAAGCTGCTGAGCTTGTTCGGGAAAATAGAAGCCCAGTATTCATTGAGTGCCGGACATATAGGCAGAGGGGACACGGCGTTTATGATAGAGCATTATATAGACCGAGAGAAGAAGTAGAGGAGTGGCTGAAGAATGACCCTATAATGAAGTTTTCTAAGAAACTCATAGATTCAGGCTTATTATCTCAGAAAGAGCTTGAGGACATAGATTTGGAAGTAAGAGAGAGGGTTGAAAAAGCTGTAGAAGAATCAAGAAAAGCGCCTGTTCTAGATTTTGAAGAGCTAAACAAGTATTTGTATGCCTCACGTTAAGGTGATGAATTTGACGAGAGAGATCACATATGCTGAAGCTCTTAATGAAGCATTAAGAGAAGAAATGAGAAGAGATGAAAATGTGATAGTTTTCGGTGAAGACGTAGCTGTTATAGGGGGGGCTTACCGTGTAACAAAGGGGCTTCTAGAAGAGTTTGGGCCTCAACGTGTATTCGATACTCCAATTTCCGAGGCTGCTATAGTAGGATTGGCTGTTGGCGCTGCTTTGATGGGGTTAAGGCCTGTCGCTGAAATAATGTATATCGATTTTCTAACTATATCTATAGATCAGCTTGTTACGCATGCTGCAAAGGCAAGGTTTATGAGTGGAGGTCAAGTGAAACTACCTCTAGTTGTGAGAACTCAATATAGTTTGGGAAGAGTGCATGCTTCTCAACATAGTCAATTCTTAGCTCCATGGTTCTTGAACGTCCCTGGCTTGAAAGTTGTTCTACCTTCAACCCCATATGATGCGAAAGGGTTACTGAAATCATCGATAAGAGATGACGATCCTGTGTTATTTATTGAGTCAGGGGTACTCTATTCTACTAAAGGCCATGTTCCCGTTGATGAGTATTTGATTCCATTAGGAAAAGCAGACGTCAAGAGGGCTGGAGATGATGTAACCATAGTAGCTCTATCTAGAACCGTCATTGAAGCATTAAAAGCTGCTGATAAGCTTCTGGAAAAAGGAATCAAGGCAGAAGTTATTGATCTTAGAACTATTAATCCTATGGACTGGGACACTATATTGAATTCTGTAAGAAAAACAAATAGATTAGTAGTAGTAGATGATGGGCATAAGACTGGAAGTATATCTGCTGAAATATCAGCTAGAGTTTCGGAAGAAGCTTTCGACTCTCTAGAGGCACCCATAATTCGGGTCAACTCGCCTGACATACCTGTGCCTTCATCCCTACAACTCGAGAAAGCATTCATGGTGGATGCTGAAAAAATCATTAAAGCTGTCATTAAAATAGTGTAGAACAGTAGGAGAAGTAAAATTTAATTAATGGAGAAGCCGTGAGTAGGAAGGTGTATATTCATGGTTGAAGTTAAGATGCCTAGGTTTGATCCATTAATGGAGGAAGGAAGAATTGTTGAGTGGCGTAAAAAGGAGGGAGATTCAGTTATGAAAGATGAAATATTGGTTATTATAGAGGGTGAGAAGACAACTTTTGAGTTTCCTTCACCCTACACAGGAAAATTGTCAAGGATACTAAAGAAAGAAGATGAAGTAGCAAAGGTCGGAGAAACCATTGCAATTATAGAAGAAACATAAATCGTAGGATAACGAAGTGTAGGAGCTTAGATCTATGCCTTCCCGAAGAATACCTTTTGCAGGGGTTAGGAAAGCTATAAGTCAGAGACTTAGACCAGGATTTCATGAAGCTCTTCCAGTAGCTCTAATGATGGAGTACTCCGCCGACAATCTCTTAGAGCATAGAAAAAAACTTGAAAATAAAATATCTTTTACAGCTTACTGTGTCAAGGCATCCGCGTTAGCGCTTAAAGAATTTCCAGACATGAACGTCACACTCGAGGGCGAGGAATTAGTATACCATGATGAGATAAACATAGCTGTGGCAGTGCATACACCAAGAGGGTTAAGAGCGCCTGTAATAAGAAACGCAGATAAGAAGAATTTAGTAGAGATAAATCAAATCATAGATGAATTTGCTGAAAAAGGTAAGAAAGGAGAAATAACATTAGCAGATCAAACTGGACATACTTTCACAGTAACGAACCTAGGAATGTTTGGCGTAACCTATTTTACCCCTATAATAAATCCGCCTGATACCGCTATACTAGGGTTAGGAATGATAAAGACACAAAATCCCACTACTAGCTCTGACCACATTATGAATAGTGTTGGGTATCTAACCCTTGTCTTCGACCATAGAGTTATAGATGGGGTCCCAGCAGCTTATTTCTTATCTATTGTAAAGAAGTTTCTAGAGGATCCAGGTAATCTTTAAGCCAATAATGTTTATAGAACCAACTAATAGGAGCCACTGTCCCCGTCAACTAATTTTACTTGAATTCATTCTGTTCTATCTGTTTTACTTTTTCAAATCTATCTGCTCTAGATGGATCTGGTGATTCGATTGAGAACCATGCATTGATGATCTCTTTAGCTAATTCTTCAGTAACCAATCTAGCGCTTAACGTCAGTACGTTAGCATTATTAAGAAGTCTGGCAAGCCTAGCTGTCTCTGCATCCAAACATGGCGCAGCTAAAACACCTTTAACCTTATTGGCAACTATTGTTACACCTGTACCAGTATAACACATCAAGATGGCAGTATCTGCCCGCCCCTCAGCAACACTTTTCGCCGTTGAGTATGCAACATCAGGCCATGGAACCGGATTACCTTCTACTAGAGCTCCTGCCGGAATAACCTCGTAACCCTTATCCTTCAAGTATTCCAATATAAATTTCGCGACTGGATACGGTCTATCAGCTCCTACGATGGCTTTTCTAAACCCCAAGAAATCACCTATGCATATATTCACTCATAGCATAATTTTAACCTTTCTTATCTTTAAATACTCTTGCAATCAATTTATCTAAGTATATATAGAAGTTAAGCTAATATCCAATCGATAGTAGTCTATGTTTAGGCTGGGTGTTTTAACAGGTGGTGGAGATTGTCCCGGTCTTAATGCTGTTATTCAAGGTGTAGTTGTTAGAGCTCTTCAATATGGTTATGAGGTTTACGGTATTGAGGATGGCTATAAGGGTTTGCTTTATGGAAAAGCTAGGAAGTTAAGTCTTAAAGATGTTGAAGATATTTATTGGCTTGGTGGAACTATTCTAGGGACTTCAAGGAAGAATCCTGCTAAGTCGGATGAAGAATTGAAGACTGTTGTTGAGAATGTGAAGAAGCTTGGATTGAATGCATTAATCATTATTGGAGGAGATGATACTCTTGGAGCAGCTAAGAAGCTGTATGATAGAGGAGTACCCGTAGTCGGTGTACCCAAAACAATCGATAACGATATACCTTTAACAGATTATTCTATAGGTTTCTGGACTGCTATCGAGACTATCGCTGATGCTCTCCATAAGCTTCACACAACTGCTAGATCCCATAAACGTGTAATGATCGCGGAGATCATGGGCAGATATGCTGGATGGCTCACACTTATGGGTGGGATCGCAGGAGGAGCACATATAATCTTAATCCCTGAAAAACCTGTAGACCTAGATGAAGTATGCCGCATCATTAAGGAACGTAAGGAAAGAGGCGAACCATATACTTTAATCGCTGTAGCTGAAGGTGTTACAGTCCCAACAACTGGAGAGCTTGTAGCAGCATCTACAGAGAAAGACGAGTTTGGGCATATTCGGCTTGGAGGAGTATCAAAAATCTTAGAGGATGAGATTAAGAAACGTACCGGTGAAGAAGTCAGGTCTGTAGTATTAGGACACATTCAGAGAGGAGGCATACCTTCAGCATATGATAGAGTTCTAGGTATAAGGCTTGGATTCAAGTCAGTAGACCTCGTGAAAGAAGAAAAGTTTGGATACGTAGTAGTAGTGAGAGGAATGGACATAATACCTGTCAAGATCGATGAAGTCGTAAGCACAATTAGAAAAGTACCACCCGAACTACATGAATACATTAACGTCTTCACTGGATTATATTGATAAGAGAAGCTTTCAAAACCATCTCAAGGAGTTTCCAACATACTCTATAAAACTCTTTAGAGTTAAGGAAGGCTTAGAGAAGCTATCTCCAGTATTTTGGAGGATGACTTTTTCTTAGTTTTCCAGCTTGCTCCCATCTAAATCTCCAGAACCCTCTTCCAGCATCTTCAAGTACGATAGCTAGTTCACTTATCATCTTATCGCTTAGAAGTACTTCATCTGCTAAAGGGGATATAACAACATCTGCATCTATCTCTGAAGATTGTGCATCTTCTGTTAAGATAGAAACTTTACATCCTCCCGGAATTATCCATACTTTTAAAGGTCCACCAGCAGTCTCAAACTCTGTTTCTTCAACATTCCCTAATGGTGGCCATAACCCTATATTCTTGGCTAATTCTGTTGGGATAAGGATCTGGGGAGTCTCGGATTCGTATCCACTATTTGCAAGCGCAACAGTCTCAATAGATTTATCCTTACTTGCTAACCTTATCTTTACTCTTACCACCACTATCCTTCACCGCTCTTATTCTCCCAATTCTTGTCTTATGGTCTCTTATGAGACCTACATAATTCCTGCTCATAACACTAGTCTAATAGTAACATACGTGCTTAAAAGTCTTTAACTACTGTGACTCTGGTTCTTAGCTTAGAAGAGGAGACAACAAACTATCTAGTCATTTCTCTCTCCATGTGGATCTTTTTGCTGCGATGATGGTTAACGTTATCGTCCAAGCTAGTAGAATTATTAAGCTGATTACTTTATCAAATGTGGTTAGAGTTGCTAGGTTTACTGCATCTTTTGCTAAGAGTGCAGCATGCGTTGTTGGGATGAGATAGCTTACTGTTTGAGCCCATGAGGGTAGAAGCTCTATTGAGTAGTATACTGGTGGAAGCATGCTTATCAGTACTGAGAGTAGACTACTTAATGCCCATATATGTCTAAGGTCGGTTATCTTTGTTGATAGGTAGAATCCTAGAGAGGTAGCGAATAACCAGCATAGTATCAATGATAGAGATATCATGAATATGCTTCCAAGAGTTATCATGTTCCTGAGTATCATCAATATAATAATTAAGAGGATTGCGGGCGAGCTATACACTAATTCGGATATGGCGAGACCAAGCATGTATGTTACTGGAGAGATAGGTGAGGCCACTGCCATATCTTGAAACTTTAATTCTACTCTAAGCCATACAACATCACTTTGCAATGCTAGACCGCTTAAAGTCATCAAAGATATTGCTGCACCTATCAATGCTTCGGATACAGCTTTCTCTGAAGCATAAAGCGAGATGAAGAAGATTAAAGTTAGAGGGAATGATAATTCAACGATTAGCCATAGTGGGCTTCTAACTATAGGTTTTAAACCATTCATTATTATCAGTGCATTTAATGCTCTAAGCTCTCTAGCCAGGTTCATTCTCTTCCACCATTTTTATGAACAAGTCCTCTAGACTTATTGGAGAAAACGTTACAGGAATCTTCATTGATACACAGTAGTCATGGAGTTTCTTAGAAGCTTCTCTGTCAAGCAAGTATACTATAATCCTTCTACCAACTTTTATAATTTTACCGTAATCTCTTAATCTATCTATTTCTATGCTGTCTGAAGGAATTTCAGCTTTAAGCTTGTAGGGTGTAAGCTTCTTGAATCCCTCCAGGCTTCCTGAGGCTAGAAGTCTTCCGTTGTGGATTACTGCTATCTCGTTAGATATCTTCTCAGCTTCATCCATGTAGTGTGTTGTTAGAAATATTGTTTGACCATTTGTAGATGCTCTCTGGATTGCATCCCATACAAGTCTCCGTGAAAATGGGTCTAACCCAGTTGTAGGCTCATCTAGAAATAGTATCTCAGCTTCAGTAGCCATGGCCATAGCTACTAGCACTTTCCTCCTCAATCCTCCTGAAAGCTTCATGCATAATGTGTCAGCATATTCTTCTAGACCAAGTTCATGAATTATTCTTGACGCGTTTTGTGATGCTTCATACATTGATAACCCCCTCATCATAAGGAAATATTTTACATGCTCTTCCACAGTCAATACATACATTGGTCTAGATTCTTGAGGTATGACAGCAATGTTTTCTCTAATCTTCTCCGCTTCAGATACTACATCGTATCCAAGCACGTATCCTCTACCACTAGTAGGCAGTAGCTGAGTAGCCATAATTCTGAGCAAGGTCGTCTTACCTGCACCATTCCTCCCAAGTAAACTGAAAATTATCCCCGCTTTAACTCTTAGAGATACTGAATCCAAAGCTTTAACTCTACCTTCATAGATTTTAACAAGATCTTCTGAAACTACTGCCTCCATACCATGTATCGAATAAGTCACCTAGCTATTTTATATTTTCATACCTTGTGCGTTGTGGCTTAATTCATTGGGCTTTTTC
>JAGDWP010000129.1:0-5089 GCA_023269855.1 Nitrososphaerales archaeon
ACATCACTGCTAAGAGGAAAAGTATTAAGAATGAGAAGTTTAAAGAATTCATAGAAACTATGCCTATGAATAAAGCAATATACAAGATAGAAATAGAGATACTAAAGACTATCTGGAAAACATTTACAAGGATTAACAATAAGCCAGAGACAGAACCTGCTGGCTGATGAGCGGTAAAAGCCGTGAAGCCAGCGGGTTAATAAAAGATTGTCCAGTAAAGAATATATTCTCTACTGGATTGTGGAGCTATCGCCCCAGGCTTCATGGCTACTATAGCTCATCAGCCAGCCCTCATCCCCCACCACTTTTTCCCCATTTTTAGAAACTCATGAATCTATTTTATAATCTAATTTTTAAGTTCGAACTCATCTCCAAATTCCATATCTTAGTCTTAGATGAATTATTATGCATGTTATGTTTATTAATGCTTTGTATGTTGATGTTAATAGTGTTTACAATTCTTTAAGCTCTTTGATCCCCCTTTCCTCGAATATTAGTGGTAGATTATATTTTGTTAGTTTTTTAATGAATATGGTGGGTGGAAGCTCTCAGGGAATAGTAACCCTACGTCTCTTAGTTCTTTCCTAAGTATTAAGCGAGCTCCAATTGCTGCAGGTAGACCAACTAGGTATGACGTCCCATTTACGCCTATTCTATTGTATGCTTCTCTATGAGATATATATGTAAAAATCTTCTGTGAGAGATAAACATTGTTTTTTCTACCTTTTGCTTCTACCTCCATGCCAGCGTATCCAGGAATGTTGACTAGATCTATGGGGAGGGGAGAACCTTTACAACTACATCGAATAGTGAAACCTGCATGGGAAACAATATTCTTGACAAATACTTAATGGTTCAGCTCTCTTATACACTCCATCTTCATAGTATACAACTGGAGCGATACTAGACATCAGTAATTCCTCCCTACTCCATAGAGGAGCGATAATGAATCTATCATCTTCAACTATATCAGCATCTCTTATCACTACTTCATCAACTTCATTAAGATTTTCCACTAGAAACCTTGCAAAAATATTAGATAGCTCCACATTCTTCACCATCTAATTCCTAGGTACCGAGACCCATCCTACATTAGAGAGGATATGATTAGAAGTATTAAATCTTCACATCTCTCAAAGACCGAAGACCAATCTCAGTAAGAAATTGTAGGGTAGGAATATTATGAAAAATTGAGCCTGCCCAAGTAATATGATAGCTTATCCTAAAATCGTGTTAATATTCGTTCCCTTAATCATGGATATCTGGGAGTGAGACGTCTCAATAATTTAAATTATTAATTTAAATAAGGGTTTAAGATATTCTTGATAAGTGATATCGACTTGAAGGTTGAAGATAAGATTTACTGGGGGAGGGCTTTCGGCGGATGCGTTCTTGGCATATTAACAACTATTTTAGGAATAGATAGATTCGGCTCCATCATCCCAATAATCATAGCAATATTGGTTTACTTGGTTTCGGCTATATGTTTAAGAATCTTCATAAGTGCTGAGTCCCGTTCAATGCTTGGGAGGAAAATATATCTTACAGGATCTGGAACATATAGTGCATTATGGTTGCTAGCCTGGATCCTCTCCCATAATTTACTCTGAGGCTATTGGTTTCCCAACCTCCGCACTAGTATGTTCTTCTCAATGTTAGATGATTGTCTTTCTTCTTCAATGTCTTCGACTATCCCTGTCTCTTCGATTGATTCTTCTATTGGTTTAGCTTCTTTCTTCTCAATCTTGTGGGGGGTTGGAAGCTGATCTATAATGTTGACTAAGTCGATCCATGCCTGTAGGAAATTACTGGGAGGTTCATGAGATTCATCTATTAATTTTTTTATCTCATTTTGGAGAGTCTTTTTGTCTACCCCACTTAGATATCGCTCCCAAAGCTTGAAGATATATGAATCTAGATCATCGTTAACGTACGAGTAATATATTCCGTAGAGTGCATTGTAGTATGAGTTTTCTTCACCAAGCTTTTTCCTAATGTACTCTAATGTTTTTTCTGATTCACTTATCTTTCCACTGAAGAGAAGTGTATAGAATTTCTTTATAGATTTTGTAGGTATACCGTTCATGTTTCTTCCTCCAAGTCTTCTACTCCATTCTCTGTTATCTTAAATATTGCTTCACCCTCTGGAAGATATGGGCTTGAGACAAGCCTAGCTATCCTAGTGTTCTTCCCAGCTGCTTTCCTTAAGTATACTCTTGTATGGCTTGTATGTCCGACTATGTGTCCTCCAACGGGGAGAACCGCCATAGCGCTAAAGTATTCATCCGGTCTAGCCATAACCTGGTTTGTAACAACAGCAGCTGCATTGAATGCTCTAGCAAGTCTTAGAAGCCTATGCATATGTTTATTCAGTTTCTGTTGACGTTCAGGCAAACTCTGTCTACCTACATACTCACTCCTAAAGTGAGCTGTCAAAGAATCAATAATAATCAACCTAATATTATTCTCCTTTATCACTCGGTCAGCCTTCTCTAATAGAAGTATCTGATGGTCACTGTTATACGCTTCTGCATAGATTATTCTTTCAACTACTTGGTCTGGGTCAAGTCCCAGGAATTTAGCCATCTGAACGATTCTCTCGATTCTGAAAGTATTCTCCGTGTCAATGTATAGAGCGCCACCATCTAGTCCCCCGCGTTCAACTGGAAGTTGAACATTGACTGCTAATTGATGGCATAGTTGTGATTTCCCTGAACCATATTCTCCAAAGAATTCTGTTATTGTTTGTGTTTCTACTCCTCCACCTATTAGTTTATCAAGCGCTTTGCTTCCAGTCGTTATTCTCCCAACAGTCTTCTTGAGTTCAGCTAAGTCTTTCGCTGTAACCCAGCTTATCTCTATAGCTTCTCTAGCAGCAGCTATTATCTCGGCTGCTCTTTTCTCACTTATTCCCGCAGCTGCTAACTCAGCGATAGTTGCTGTAGCAAGAGATTCTATAGTTGAGAAGCCTATCTCTCTAAGCTTTGCAGCTGTTGCATTTCCTACTGACGGTAGATCTTCTATCTTCAAGTATACTTTCCTTTCTTCTTTCTGATCTGCAGATTCTACTTTCTTTTCCTTAGGAGACATTGTATTCCATAATTACTTTTTCAGAAGTCATATTTAAGGAGGCAGGTGAGGGATGAGTGAAAATGGGTTATTTCTTCTTTTTTTCTTTTTCATAAGCAAAGTATCTTTCAAAATATTCATGGAAGAAGAACCATACAGCAAACACAGCTAGGGATGCCCCTATCCCTATAGATAGGCCGACGTATAGTGACTCTTTTACTGATTCACTTAAAGTAGTCACGTCAATTATCATCGATGTTAAGAGGAGGGTGACGATAAAGAATATGTATCCTCTGAGCCTAGATTCTATTCTAATTCTCTCTATGACTAGAGTGAATATGGTAAAGAATATTAATGCAACTATTATTATACTTATTATCCTAGTTCCATAAATAATCGTGGACGATACTGCCTGCATGTATTCTGGTGTAGCGAACACACTTATAATACCGTATACAGAAGCTAAAATAACTGCTACATATGCTAGGGAGACTATCAGTTTATTGAAAGAGAAGGGGAGCTCCCCGCCCCAATACTTTTTCAATAGACTATCGACATCTGCGAAACCTAAGAGCTTCTTCACAACATAACTTAGTATCCTCAACGAAAGATATGTAACAACCACGATCAATATAGCAATAATTATCTTTGGAACTATGAGCGAGATCTCTCTAGAAATTGTTTGTAGAAACTCTTCAAGTACGTTAATCTGTGCTCCAACCACTTTGACCATGAATTTCAATAGGTATTTCAACTATTTAGGATATACCCATCAAGAAGAATAGAAATCTATACAGGATATATAGTATCAGTATTGCTGTAGCTATCGCTAAAAGCTTCAAACTTAGAATAATAGATTCTCTAATCGTATCCACTATTATCATGTACCCTGATATGCTATTAGTGTAGAGTAATTGAGAATATGTTCTAGCATATTCTTCAGGGACTACTGCTACCTCCGTTATAGTGAAGTAAGCTATTGCTACGGACAGTAATCTAATAATCGTTGAGGAAATGAACAGTATTGAATAATTGTTCTGGAATATTAATCCGAAGGGTGTAGCTAGAAGCTGGGAAACATTAGCTATGACTGTTAGCAATATGCTTACTCTGAGTACTCCTAGCCAGCTCTTATATCTTGCAAAGAGAAAGTTTCCGAGAAAATTAGCTCCAGTAAAAGTAAAACCACCGTAGGCTGAGATACCTATATGTAGTAATGAAGACGGCGTGATCATGGCTAGAATAGGTGTAGCTGACGCAAGTCCAAGAGAGTATCTGAGTTTTTTGAAAGAAGTCTTCGCCCAAAGCGTTGATGAAATTATGCTAGCAATGCTTCCCGCAAAGTTTACTGCTACAACTATGTAATCTGGAGAACCTAATATGTTTACCAAGAATGGAGTCCACACTAGACCTAGCAAGTTTGCTGAAGTTAGTAGAGTGATAAAGAATGATGAAGTAGAAAATAGTTGCTCAGGTTTACTAATCTGGCTAAACATCTTGATCGTGTCCACGTTTTCTATCTTAACAGCAAGTATGGAGATTGTTGAGAATACTCCCAGCAACCCTCCAAGAATGAAGATTACTTGAAACTTCATACTTGCTGGGAGAATATACATTAAAACCATTGTGAAAATATAGCCTAAAACGTTAACAACATTTAGAGCTATCGTCCTCTTAGCTGTTATATCTTTTATATCTGCTTCTTCAAACGAGTTATATATTATCAGGTTGACGTAGATTGATGAAAATATTGATGATATGTTCGCAATGCTATAAAACAATGTAATAGCTGCGGCATCCGATAGATATGCCATTGGAATGAATATCAGCTTCTCTAATGCGTGAAAAAATAAAGATTTTTCACGGATCTTGATTAAGAATACCTTTGTATGCTTATAAATTATTATGGAGACCATTGTCGATGCAAGAGTCGATAATAGGATTATAATCGATATTTCAGGAATATCCAATCCTATTGAAACAAGATAAAGTATGAAGATATTCCTAGTCATGACAATGT
>JAGDWP010000129.1:5189-7244 GCA_023269855.1 Nitrososphaerales archaeon
TCCAATCCTATTGAAACAAGATAAAGTATGAAGATATTCCTAGTCATGACAATGTATAAACCGTAGAAGACACTCTCACCAATGAGATAGATTTTCAGAAGACTTGCTGAATCCCATCGCATCAACTTCTACTTTACCTATCTCTTAGATAGAACAATTAAAGAATTGCTCTCAAGGATAGGATGAATCCTTTCTGAATAAATGTTCGCTATATAATAATGTTTATGAGAATGTTCTAAAAGTAAACTATGAGAAACGATGAAGATAGTTTTGATAGTATGTGATGGTATGGGGGATAGATCTACAAAGGCTCTAAACGGTCTTACACCTCTCCAAGCAGCTAATGCACCCACCTTTAATAGAATAGCATCTTTAGGTGAATGCGGTATAATGGATGTAATCTCGCCTGGTCAACCACCAGGCAGTGATACAGCTCATCTAGCAATCTTTGGATACGATCCTTACACGCAGTATTCTGGAAGAGGTGCATATGAAGCATTAGGTGCGGGAATAGAATTAAGACCAGGAGATGTAGCTTTCAGATGCAATTTCGCAACTGTAAATAATGAAGACATCGTTATTGATAGGAGAGCGGGGAGGATAACGAGTGATGAGGCAAAGATACTTGCTGACGCATTGAAAGATATTAAGCTTGAAGATGTTGAACCAATCTTCGTCTCTACAACTGAGCATAGAGGTGTTCTAGTTCTTAGAGGTGAAAGACTTTCAAGAATGGTTTCTGATATTGATGTTCACGAAGTAGGCGTGAAAATCGGTAAACCTAAACCATTAGAAGATAGTAAGGAAGCAGAGCGTACCTCTAAAATTCTTGAAGAATTTGTTTCCAAGGCTAGGAAGATCTTAGAGAATCACCCATTGAATAAAGAGAGGATTGCTAAAGGATTGCTACCTGCGAACGCTGTACTGCCTAGAGGTGCAGGGACATTGCCAAACGTTAAGCCTATTAGTGAATTATGGGATATTAGAGCTGCAGCAATAGCTGGTGGAGCATTGTATAAAGGTGTTGCTAAAGCTCTAGGATTCGACATCATCAACGTCCCAGGTGCTACAGGCACGGTTAACACTAATTTAAAAGGAAAAGTAGATTATGCTATTAATGCTTTGAAAACATATGACTTAGTCTTCCTCCATATCAAGGCGACTGATACAGTTAGTCATGATAAGAACCCCGTTAAGAAGAAAGAAGTAATAGAGTGGATATCTAGTGGGATTACCCCCCTACTCGACTTTGTGGAGGCTCAAGATTATTATCTAGTCTTAACCGCTGACCATACCACTCCTTCTGAAGTTGGAGAACATAGAGGCGACCCCGTACCAGTAGCCATAGTTGGTCCAAACGTTAGAAAAGATTGGACTGAAAGATTTGATGAAATATCATGTGCTAGAGGAGGACTATGCCGTATAAGGGGAGCCGACCTAATCAGGATATTGATGAATTATCTTGGTAAGGTTCCCCTGTTCGGCGAGTAACTAGTTTACGATATAGGATATATGTTGCAACAACTATTACTACACCGATAACTGAGAAAAACATAATATTCTCTTCCACAATCTTTAGTGCTTCCCTACCCCATAACCCTACTAGGATAGCTTCTGGGATAAGCCTTGCAGCTCTCCCAACGATGCATACGAGGAAAAATGCTGGAAGCCTATTCAGCCTCAGTAAACCTGAAGTAATTGTAAAAACTTTAAAAGGTATAGGTGAGAAAGCTGCGATAGCTACTCCAAGCAATCCATATTGTTGATAAATCTTCTCAGCTTTATCTATCTGGCTTGGTTTAAGCAGTTTCACAGCAATAGGTCTACCAAGCTTTAGCCCTAAGAAGTACCCTGGGAATGCTCCAAAAGCAGAAGACAATGTTGAAGCTAAACCGTATAGTAGAGCATTAGATGGGTCTACTAAGACTATAGGTATGAGGAAAACATCTGGAGGCACAGGGAAAATAGATGCTTCTAGAAATGAAACTATGATTAAACCTATAAGCCCGAGAGATGATAAATTCTGTACCAGGCCTTCCACTAAACTCATAGACC
>JAGDWP010000017.1 GCA_023269855.1 Nitrososphaerales archaeon
AAACGAGGAGGGAAGAATGAAGAGCGTAACGCAAGTTAACGCTCAGACAGAACGGGAACCAAAGCTGGTATCAAAACTATTATCAGAAATCACTAAATGGGGTGGACTTACAATAGTAGACCTGCCACTAGAAGAAGAGCTCATGGCAAGTGAGATGGCGGACAGGATGGGTTTAGACTTCGATGATGGTCTTCAATACTATTACGCTAAGAAAGCAGGTCTACAGATAGTTTCATTCGACGAGGATTTCGATAAGACGGATGCTAAAAGAGTAGAGCCAAAGGATATAGAGAGCAGTGCTTCGCCTAAAGATTAACGCTTCTTCACGGCTTCGGTTATCTCTAAGTTGTAAGGTTGTTAAATTTGAGACCAAGATAAACCTTAAGAAACATTTATTCGAGCATTTTTCAGCCTAGTTGAAGAGATAAGAAGGAGAATAGAGAAGATAGATTATAAGTTTAAAGTAGTAGAGTGTAGATATTAGTTATAGCTTGATATTGATGTAGAGAGTGGGATTGTTAAAGATGTTGAGAGTAGGTGTCGTCGGTGTAGGTTTCTGGGGTAAAAACCATGTAAGAGTATTATCCGAGCTGCCAAATGTAAAAGTTGAGGCAGTATGTGACATCGATATTGAAAGAGCTAGAAATGTTGCTGCTAAATACAATGTCATGTATTACTATTCCAACATTGATGAAATGCTTAGAAACCATGCCTTAGAAGCCGTCTCAATATGTACTCCATCTGTGAGTCACGCTGAATTAACTATAAAGTGTCTCGAAGCAGGTGTAAACGTCTTCGTTGAGAAACCTTTAGCTTCAACTCTCAACGAGTGCCTCAACATAATTGATACAGCTAAATCATGTAATAGAACTGTTATGACAGGCTTTATTGAAAGGTTTAACCCAGGGGTCGTGAAAGCGAAAGAACTTCTACGAAACGGGGAAATCGGAGACGTGATCATGTCTCATAGTAGGAGGATAGGGTGGTGGCCTGAGAGAATAGGTGACGTAGGAGTAGTGAAAGACACAGCTATACATGATATAGACCTTGCAAGACACATCTTCGAAGATGAACCTTCACTAGTATATGCTAGAGGTGGTAGACAGAGACATACTATAGCGGAAGACCATGTCCAAGCAATACTATCATTCAGAGATAACGATAAAACTGCATTCATCGAGGCCAACTGGCTTACACCTCGAAAGAAGAGAGAAATGTATATAACGGGTTCAAACGGCGTATTAACTATACAGTTTCTAACCCAGCAACTAGTAATAGAGAAAGCTGACATCGTAATGGAACCACTACTAAAATATGAAGAACCTTTGAAAAACGAGCTTTCATATTTTGTAGACTGCCTCATGAATAAAAGTAAACCGAAGCCAGACGAAATAGATGGCGCTAAAGCAATAGCAATAGCAGAAGCAATACTCGAGTCAATTGATAAAAACAAATCAATAGAACCTAGATTAAAAGACATAACATAATTTTTTAGTAACCCGATGTAATTCAAAGATCATGTTTTTCAATTCTAAATAATTCTAGTATGTGAGTAAAATATAAATTCAGATTGTTAACCGCTTGGAGTGATAACCACATATGTCCAAGATGAGAATATGGCTTGAGGTTGTGAGAGTCAAGTTTTTCTTAGCTGGTGTACCATCCGTTATTCTTGGTACAGCTCTTGCATTTTACTGGACTGGGTCATTCAACTTCTCTAGCTTCTTACTCTCTTTGATTGGAGTAATATTAGCAATGGTTGGAACATACACTTTCAACGAGTACTATGATTATAAGACGGGGGCCGACGTTTTAATTCCAAGCGAATACATAACACCATTTAATGCTGGAAGTAGAATACTTCCTTCTGGGCTTCTTAAACCTGACCCTGTACTTAAGCTCGGCATTATATCATGGATCATCTACTCTATTATTGCTGTCTATTTCACATTGACTATTGGTTGGATGATTATTCCATTATCACTTATAGGGCTTATCTCAGGAGCATTCTATACTATGCCGCCGTTCAAGTGGGCTTATAGAGGTGTAGGAGAATTTCTCATAGGTTTAAACTATGGTCTATTAATTACTTTTGGAAGTTATTATGTTCAAGCTGCGAATCTCCCAATCGAGTTAATCACTCTACCTTCATTGATACCCGCCCTATTGATAACAGCAGTAATATGGATAAACGAGTTCCCAGACTATTATACAGATAGAATAGTCAATAAAATGAACCTAGTAGTGAGAATGGGGTTAGAGAAAGCGAGAACAATATTCTACATATTGACAGCAGGTATTTATGTAATTCTCTTTATTGGGATCCTGCTGGAGACGATCCCGTTGACAGGTTTAATCCTACTCGCGACAACACCGATCGCTTATAAAAATATAGCCATATTCAGAAAATATTATAGTACTCCAAAGAAGCTCATCCCATCAATGCGTGGGACAATATTATTGTTTGTTTCATCGACCCTCCTCCTATCTCTAGCTTATCTTATCTCTGTACGGTGAATGGTCTTGAATAACTCTAGAAGAGTCCTTCCATTGTATATACCTCCAACACTAATACTTAAACAAGCTGCAGTCTTAGTAGGATTCAAGCATGCCACTAAATGGAGTGGATTTAGTAGATGGATGCCGAACCTGATGAATCTTTTAAAGATCTCTGCGGGAGCAGTGGGGATGGGGTGTTTCGGCTACCCGATACATCCAGTATACGAGGTTACGTCAGACTGTAACTTGAGATGTCTTCACTGTCATGCGAGAGGAGGAGAACGATGGAGAGATGAATTAGATACGGTGAAGGCGAAGAAGATTATTCAGAATCTTACAACTGTGCGTGAATTCCGTACACTAGTATTCACTGGCGGCGAGCCCCTAGTTAGAAGAGACATCTATGAATTAATGAGGTATGCTTCTGAGCTAGGTTTCTACACTGTTGTAGCTACGAATGCAACTATGATAACTAGGGAAGTAGCTAGAAAGCTTAAAGAAGTAAAAATTGGAGGTATAGCTGCAAGTATAGACTTTACTGATCCTGATATGCATGATAAGTATCGTGGTGTACCAGGAGCATTTAAAGCTGCATTAAAAGGAATATCTAACGCTCAGAAAGAAGGATTATACATTCAGGTAAACGTAACTATTTCTCAACGGAACGTTAACCAGTTAAGAGGATTACTCATGCTTGCAGATAAGCTGGGAGCCCATGTTATACTTCTCTATCAGCTAATCCCCTCGGGGAGAGGAGAAAAACTCTTCAATGAAACTCTCAGCCCAGAGTCATTCAAGACATTGATAAATCAGTTACATGAGATTCAGAGTAAGGTTAACCCAGTCACTGTACCTGTAGGTCTTCCAGAATACTTTGCGTATCTCACAAAGTCTATGAATCTAAGTTTGAAGCTTAGTTCATACATTTTCAGTGGATGCATTGCTGGGAGAGGAATGTTCTACATAAAACCGAATGGTGACGTTTGGCCATGTGCTTTTCTACCAATACGTACTGGAAACCTATTAGAAAAATCAGCTCTGGAAATATGGAGAAGCTCCACCTTTAACATGTTTAGAGATAGAGATAACTTGAAAGGTGTATGTAGAAGCTGCAGTTACAGAGAAGTATGTGGAGGATGCCGTGCAAGAGCGTATGCTTATACTGGAGACCCCTTAGCATCAGACCCGTGCTGCCCCTTTCAAAGAACAACCCAACCTATATCTATTATTGAGAAGACCTAATACACAAGAATATGATTAAAAATAACTTAGAAGATACTGTGTAACAGTTATTTCCTAGATTTTATTCATAGATGAAGAAGGATTATGGTTAAAGAACTGAGAACAATCTGGTGGAGTAAGAATAATGTTTTCATCATTGACCAACGCCTACTACCTTATAGAGTCAAATATCTAAAGATTCGAGACCATAAACAGATGGCTAAAGCAATTAAAGATATGGCGATAAGGGGAGCTCCTGCTATCGGTGTTGCAGCCGCTATGGGTTTGGCTTTAGCAGTAGTAAACGCTAAGACAGAGAATAAAGAAGTATTAATGGAGAAATTAGAAAGAGCTGCAGAGATTATTCGATCTACTAGACCTACAGCTGTAAACCTTTTCTGGGCAATTGATAGAATACTGAGCATAGCTAGAACAGCTTCTTCTGGAAGAGAGTTGAGAGAGAAAGTTTTATCTGAAGCTTTAAGGATGGCGGAAGAAGACATCGAGATAAACAAGAAGATTGGAGAGAATGGGTCACGATTAATTAATGATGGAGATAAGATACTTACGCACTGTAACGCAGGCGCCTTAGCTACAGTTGGGTATGGTACAGCTTTAGGAGTGATTAGGTCAGCATACAATCAGGGAAAGAAGATCTCTGTATATGCTTCAGAGACTAGGCCTAGACTTCAGGGGGCAAGACTTACAGCATGGGAGCTAGTTAAAGAAGGAATCCCTGTTAAGCTTATCACTGATAATATGGCCTCATTCCTAATGCAGAGGAGAGAAATAACTAAAGTCATAGTTGGAGCAGATAGAATAATTGCTAAGACAGGTCACGTAATAAACAAGATAGGAACATTAACACATGCTATCTCTGCAAAATACTATAATATCCCATTCATTGTAGCTGCACCGTTCTCCAGCATAGACTTCAAGCATACAATCGATGAAGTAGTAATAGAAGAGAGAGATGTTAGAGAAGTCTTATACATCAATAATGTTAGAATCGCTCCTAGAGGAGTTGAAGCTATTAATCCAGCATTCGATATAACTCCACCCGACCTGATCTCATACATAGTTACAGAAAGAGGAATCTATAAACCAGAGGATTTAGGGAGAGTAGCCGAGGAGACTCAGTAAATATAATACAAAGATTACAATACATGCAATACCTATAGTTTTCAAGCCTGACAATACTAGTTTTTGACCTGAAATCTTTCCAAGAAATACTCCAACAATAAAGAGTATCGTAAAAAGTATAATGGGTAGACTATATGAATGCTTGATCACTTCTAATAATATTTGATATAGAAGCTAAGTATGGAGACAATACTATTAAGCCTGTGAGACTAGATGCGGTAGAGTTTACTATTGCAGACATGATGACTGATCTCCTGTGTGCTTTCTTAATCTCTGTACCCTCGATCTTCATCAATAAAGCTTCCTCAAGCTCTCTGATTCTTCTTTCTTGCTCAGCTGATTCCGCAATATATGCTGAACTTACACCTGAAACGGCCATAGCGAGAACTGCTCCTACACCTCCGCTCACTATTTGAGAGACTTCTCCACTTCCAAGAAGATGTATCCCGAGAATTATACCCCAAACTGTTAAAGCTCCTTCAAATGCATTTATGACAAAGTATCTTCTAGAGTATTCAGCGGATCTAGAATACTTGACTATCTTTGAAAGTCTATTCATGAACTTAGATATGGTCTTTCTCAGCATCTCTCTTATCTCTTCTTAACTTTTTCTACGACTACTTGGTCAATGCTGTGAATTGCTGCTCCAAGCCTCTTTATTGTTTTCTCAAGTTCTTCATAATCTATTCCCTCACCTTCAATTACAAGCTTTATACTATCCGTTTCAGCATCAACTTCAACTAGCTCAGCCTCCACTTTTGATACGCCTTCAACCTTGGAGATCTCATTACTAAACTCGATCAGAGAAGGAATATGGGTCTTCAATACATCTAGAACCACTTTAGTTAATCTAGGTGGATAACTATCCGAGTCCTTCATAAATCCACTAGAACTAAACTGAGATATCCATTTAAAAACATTACTAGTAAAACACTAGAAATAGTTAATAAACATTAATCACTTAATTGAGAGAATATACGTGTTTTCTTTCCCTCAATCCTTCGATATACGCGGAATATTAGAGTGAGCATGATCAATAAGTATAAAAGATGGGTTATTAATCGTAGCCGCTCAGCTTCAACAGTGTAGCCGATAACTACCGATAAGATCGAACCTATTATATTTTTATCATGTAAAAGATTGCTTTCAGGAATGCTTAATGTATATACTGGTTCTGCAAGCCATCCAAGCTGAACATTATATACTTCAAGATACTCAATAAATTCATGTACTCCATAACCTACAAGCCCTCCTGCGATGAGTACTAAGATTACACTAGTATAATAGAAGAATAATGTTAGATTCATCTTTCTTCCAATTATCAAGGCAATATATGAAAAGAAGAGAGAAGAAAGCACTCCTAGGAATACTCCTATTAATGTTGTTAGAGTGCTAGTTAAATAGAATGGAGTCAGAAACAATACTGTTTCAAGTCCCTCTCTAAAAACAATAATGAAGGAGAATGATGTTAAACCAATAATTGATCCACCTGTTACAACTTCTTCAATATGTTCTTCAATCTTCTCTTTAATGCGTTTTCCAGTAGTAGCCATCCAATAAATTACTATAGATAATACTATGACAGCAGTGAAAGCAGCTGTCACCTCAAATAAAATTTGAAGACTTCTCGATAAAATACCATATAGAAAATATAGAGAAACACCGATAGCGATGCTTATTATCATGGCAGCGAATATTCCAATCCATATGTATTTAAATAGATGCGATTTACTTATTCTATAGAGATATGAGAATATTATTGCGCATATAAGCGAAGCCTCGAATGATTCTCTGAAGGCTATCAAGTACTGTGCTAACATTCTTCTCTCTGAGTTTTCAATAATATCGTTATTAAGATTTCAGATTACAATTAACTACAAAAAATACGTGCTGCAAATATACCAAAAAATAAAATATACTTAAACGATAGCCATGTTTATGAGAGACACGGTTAACGATATTGTTTGCAAAATAACTGTAGATAAAGAGAAAACGATTACAAATGACTATAGATAGGAGAGACGGAGGTGTCTCAAAACGGATAAAAGACAAACAATTAAAAAGAAAAATAGAGCAAGCGGTAATAAGTATAAACATAAAAGATCCATCATAACGACTGTTTTTCTGTTATCATTAACCATCATTATTATTTGGACAGTATTCAGCATACCTACGCCTTCCAGTAATCAACACACAACCACTCCTACATCACTTATTACAAGAGATCAATTCAATGGAGTTATCATAAATCAAGTATACTATAATGGATTAGGTACGATTCTAGCTGATAGAGA
>JAGDWP010000074.1:0-3481 GCA_023269855.1 Nitrososphaerales archaeon
TAGCGTAAGCTCAGCTATAGAGTCAAACCCTGACGTCAATTTAGCATTAATCTCTATACCTGGGGAGTATGTGAGGGATGTCGCTATGGAGTTACTAGAGAGAGGGGTACACCTCCATATATTCAGTAACCACGTCCCAGTAGAACACGAGATAGAGCTAAAGAAGTATGCAAGTAGTAAAGGCTTACTAGTATTAGGCCCTGGAGCTGGTACATCGATAATAAATGGAAAAGCAGTGGCTTTTGCAAATGCTATACAGAGAGGTAATGTGGGGATAGTTGCCGCCGCTGGTACTGGTTTACAGGAGGTAAGCGTCTTATTAGACAAAGTTGGGTTAGGGGTCTCTCAAGGTCTCGGAGTCGGTGGAAATGATGTAAAAGATGTAGTTGGAGGAATAATGACAATAAATTGCATCAAAGCTTTAGAAGATGATGAAGATACAAAACTGATAATGATTGTTTCGAAACCTCCTGACCCTTCGGTAATAAAGAAGATAATTAAGGTAATAGAAAATGAGACGAGTAAGAAGTTTGTCTTATGTTTTCTCGGAATCAAAGGCTATAAGGTTCCAGGAAAGCTAACGAAGAGAGTATATTCATGTAGAAGTCTTCACTCAGCTGTATTGAGAGCTGTTAGTTTAGTTAATCCAGAGAAATATAGGGAAGCTGAGAAAAAGATATCGATTAAGCTTCCTGAGATAAGAAAACTTGTCAAGAAATTATCAGAGAATCTAAAGCCTGAGCAGAAATATATTAGAGCTTTGTACACAGGTGGAACATTAATGTATGAATCACTGTTAATATATCGTGAATTGTTGAAAGATGTTTATAGCAATGCTCCATTAGAGCCGAAATATAAGCTTGAAGATTCATTCAAAAGCTATAAACATACTGTCATAGACCTAGGTGAAGAAGAATTTACAGCTGGAAGAGCTCATCCAATGATTGATCCCACGATAAGGAAGCTGAGACTAGTCGAAGAAGCTAGAGACCCTGAAGTCGCTGTGATAACGATGGATTTCGTTCTAGGATATGGAGCGCATCCTGACCCTGTAGAAGCAATGTCCAACTCTATACTTGAAGCTAGAAAGATCGCAAAAGAAGATGGTAGAGAAATAATGTTTATGGCCCATGTATGTGGAACAGAGCGGGATCCTCAGAATGCTGTACAGCAAGAAGAGAAACTCAAAAATATTGGAGTAGTAACATTTCCATCAAATGCTTTAATGACGTTTGCATCTGCCTTACTCGTTAAACGTGGAAGAATACCTGCTGAAAAAATTAGAAAAGTATATAAAACCTTCCTGGAGAAGTGAATAGGTGGTAAGAATGAGTGAAGCTGTAAAGAAGCTTTTCACTTCAAAAATCAAGGCACTAAATATTGGATTAGATATTTTCTATGAATCCTTTAAAGCTCAAGATGTCGAAGTCGTCCATGTCGTTTGGCAGCCTCCACCGAAGCTTGAGAAAAAACTTGAAGAAGCTCTAAAAAAGATTATCTAGGTTTCCTCCCTAATTGATAATATTTTGACGCATCTTTTATTGCTTCGATTATTTCATAGTAGGTTCCGCATCTGCATATTAGACCGCTTAGACGTTCTTTGATCTCATCTTCTGAAGGTGTCGGATTTTCTTCAAGCAGTTTATGTGATGCGAGGACAAACGCGGGTGTGCAGAATCCGCATTGTAATGCTCCATGCTGTATGAATGCTTTCTGTATCGGTGCTAGCTCACCATCCTTAGCTAATCCTTCAACAGTAAGTATTTCTGAACCATCAACCTCAACAGCAAGAACGAGACAAGACTTAACAAGCTTGCCATTCAAGATCACAGTGCAGAGACCGCATTCTCCACGCCAACATGCAGCTTTCACACTCTTCACCTTGAGCTTATCCCTCAATACATCTAGTAACAGTTCGTTATCTTTAACTTCTACGCTTCTTCTAATCCCGTTTACAGTTAAAGTAATCAATCTACCCATTTCTAGCTCACCTCGAAGATACTCTTTAAAGCATTGATCGTTAAGACCTTGATTAGATGTCTCCGGTAATCTTCTGAAGCCAGCACATCTGAGACAACATCGATTTCTTGAGAGGCTTTCGTAGCGGCTTCAACGATTGCCTCCTTTATATTTTCACTTGTAAGTATTATTCTTTCTGCTTCAGAAGCTCTAACAGGTTTTGTAGAAACAGCTCCGTAAACTAAGTAGACTTCCTTAGGCTTTACACTACCAACTACATGGGCAGCCATCGTCGCAAGAGCAAACTCTGATCCTGTATTGAATTTTAAGAATGTGCTTTTTGATTCTGGCGGAGGATCTGGCACATGTATAAAGGTGGCAATCTCGTTTGGTGCGAGGTCTATCTCAACCGGTCCCTTAATGAAGTCTGAGACAGGTATCAATCTAACATCGTTGAGGCTCATTACTTCTACTTTAGCATTGTATGCTATTAGTGGAATTGGTCCATCAACCCACGGCAAGGCTTCACATATATTTCCAACTAGAGTTGCCCGGTTTCTGATAATAGGGTCTGCAGCCTTCTTGATAGCCTGATATAGAGCAGTATATTTCTTCTTTATTATTTCATTATTCTCTAGCTCTGAGAGAGTTACTGCTGCACCTATCTTTAAGCCTGCTCCCTCTCTATATTCTACTCTTTTTAATTCAGGGATCTCTTTTATGTCTATTACATGGCTTGGTGATATGAGTCTCTCCTTCATGAAGGCGACTAATCCTACTCCTCCAGCCATCACCTTAGCTTCATCCCTATACGTGTCCAATAGTTCAAGGGCCTCCTTCAAAGTCTTTGGTTTATGGTATGTGAATTCTGGTAGAGTGAAGTATGGAGCTCCGAAACTCATATAATCACCTCCACAGTTTTTCTATGTTCAGAGAACTTTTTCATAGCTTCTTCTACTAAGTCTGGTCTCTGCTCTTTAATTGTTCTCCAAACGTTTTCTGGATTCATTGGTAGTTTATTCATTTTCACCCCTATGGAGTTGAAGATGGCATTAGCTATCGCTGGGGCTACTCCTATCATTGTAAGTTCACCTATACCTCTTGCACCATATGGTCCATCTAATTGTGGAGTTTCAATAAATCTTCCCACTACCTCTCTCGGTATATCCTTGATCCTGGCAAGATAGTAGCTGGTAAAGTTTGGATTGATAACCCAGCCTCTCTCATCAAACTTTATCTGCTCATACAGTGAGATACTTGTACCCATGATTAAACCGCTGTGAATCTGCTGCTTTACAAGCAAGGGATTTATGACTTTACCTAAATCCAAAACTTCAACAGCTTTCAGAATATTGATCTCACCTGTTAATAGATTGACTTCTATCTCTACTGCTGTTCCTCCGAATGTATGGAATATTGTTGGGTTTCCTTGACCTGTATCTGGGTCTAAGTATGTAGTGTGGGTAGACATGAATACTCCTCTACCTATTATGGGTCCACCGACCGAGTTGCCGTTGGGATA
>JAGDWP010000074.1:3581-6931 GCA_023269855.1 Nitrososphaerales archaeon
ACTCTGAAGATCTGTTTCTTAGCATCTCTTATTGCTCCTAAAACCGCAATCCCATCTGTGAATAATCCTCTACTTCCTACTGTCTGCCAAGTATAAGCAGACTTATGAGTATCTCTAACATAGTCTACTCTAATCTTTTCTAGAGGTAGACCGAATTCTTCTGCAACGATCTGCATTAAAGCAGTTATAGTTCCTTGACCGAAGTTGCCTGTAGCAATAAGTAAGTCGATACTTGCATCCTCATTAAATTTTAAGATAGCTGAGCTGGCAGCATTTGGAGGCTGAGCTGGTCCTTTAACAAATAATGCCAAGCCCTTAGCTCTTATCTTCCATGGGTGAGATGGTTTCTCAGATGGTTTACCCCAGCCTATCTCATCAACGAGGGTTGTTAATACTTTTTTAGGATCACCTGCATCCTCTCTAAGTCTTTCACCGGTTCCCATATAAGAATGCCCTGGCTTCAATAAATTCATCAACCTTATCTCTGCTGGATCTATTCCAAGCTTCTTTGCAGCTCTATCCATTATCTGCTCTAGAACCCAGTGGCTTTCTGGATATCCAAATCCTCGTAAAGCTGTTGTAGGTATCTTGTTAGTGTACACAGTTAGGGATTCCACATATATGTTTGGGATCTCGTAGCAGCCATCCGCTGAGTATCCTACTGCTCTTCCGACATTTACTGTATAGTCAGCATACGCTCCTGCGTCAAGTATGAATTTAACATTGTATGCATTGAATCTTCCATCTTTCTTGAATCCTGCTTTAGCGAACGCGTGGAACCCTTCTCTTACAGCAGCTGAAGAAAATTGCTCTTTTCTTGATAGGACGAGCTTTACCGGACGGTGTCCAGCGGCTTTTGATAGAATGGCGACTAAGGCTTCCCATCCGAGTCCTGCTTTACCTCCGAACCCTCCACCTACGAAAGGTATTCTAACGATTATTTTGTTGTGAGTTATTCCTAGTGATAAGGCCATGATCTGTCTTACTGGTGCAACGTTCTGCCAGCTAGTCCATATCTCAACTGTTCCATCAAGATGATAGTGTGCTATAACATTTTGGACCTCCATGTAGCAGTGGCTTACATGAGATATGTGAAATTCTTCTTCGATTATCTCATCTGATTCCTCGAAACCCTTCTTTATATCTCCTTTAATTAACGTAAACTTATTTGCTATGTTTGTTCCAGGAACAGGCTTAAACGCAGGTGAATGCCTGTATTCCTCCATCTTTTCATGAATCAAGGGTGCATCAGGTTTTAATGCTTCTAATGGGTCGAATACTGCGGGTAACTCTTCATACTCTACATCGACTAAATCCATAGCTTTCTCAGCTGCTTCAAGTGTCTCTGCAATTACTGCTGCAACTGGGTGTCCAACCCATGTAACTTTGTCTACTGCGAGTAGGTCTCTATCTCCAGCATACATTCCTACTCTATACGGATAGTCTCTACCAGTGACAACTTTAACAACTCCTGGCACTTCTAACGCTCTACTTACATCAATCTTCTTAATCCTCGCATGCGGTACAGTACTTGTAACTAACTTAGCGTAAAGCATTCCAGGAAGCTCCAAATCGATAGTATACGTGGCTGTTCCTGTTACTTTCTGGAAAGCATCATGAGGTGGTATAGGTTTACCGATATATTTAAATGACATTTACATCCTCCGTACACTTAACTCTGTAATTATTCATTAATATTTTTTAACTATATCCTCATAGACAAGTCTATGCTAGTTTTTGTCTCACACAATCAAAGAGCTGTTCAACAAGTTTTCTAACATAGCCTTCAAGTATCGGTTTGGCTAGACTTCCGAGAGGACCACTAACGTTCACGTCAGCCGCCCATATAAGCTCTGTAGATCCATCCATCCTATTCAACTTAATATCTACGATTCCATTAAACCCGCTTCCTGCTCCTGAACCCGTGAGACTCAGCTTCGCAGTATACTTTGTAGAATCTTCTTCCAACACTTTACTCGAAGCATGAAAGACTCCTTTAATAAAGCCTATACTCACCTTTATTTTAGCAGTTACTCTCTTACCTTCACCTACAGAATATTCCTGAATGCCGGGAATGCATTGAATAATCTTTTCAGGATCTGATATAAAGTCCCAAACCTTATTAATCTCAGACGATATCACAACTTTACCTTCAAATTTCATGGTAAACACATAGTTATTATTCTATATATCTGTCTTACTAATGAACATAATACATGTTTTTCTCTTATGATTTAATAACAACTTTTATTACTAAAATATACTTATATTTTTGCTGGCGTCTTCAATTATGTGAATTGATATGGTTATGGATTGGAGTAAGCTTGTTGATTGGAGTAAAGTAAGGATTTATGATCTATCTCAGCCGACGAGTTGGAAGCAACCGCCTTTCATGTGGTATCCGCCGATGAAGGTCTACTGGATAAAGACGCTGGGAGAACATGGCGTAAACGCTCAATTCATTGAAACATCTCTGCATTTCGGCACACATTTCGATAGCCAGATGCATTTTGTTACAGGGGGCAAAGATGTTGCGAGCTTACCACTCGAAGATTATCTAGTAGGTCAGGGAGTAATAGTAGATATATCACCATATGTAGGAGACTATGACATCTATACTTCAGAAACAATAGAGAAAGCAGCGAAAGACGGGGGGGTAGAGATAAAGAAAGGAGACATACTAATAATCCATACAGGATATCATAAATATGCTTGGTGTGGAACTCAGCCAGATGAAGTAAGATACATGGTGAAACATCCAGGACCAAATGCTAGTTTTGCGAAATGGTGTATAGATATGAAGATAAAGTGGATTGGTGTAGACGCCATGTCAGCTGATCATCCACTCAACACGGTTATTAGAAGAGCTAGACCCGACCTAGTGGCAGAAGCAGAGAAAAAGTGGGGGAAGAAGATAGATGAATTAATGCCATGGCCTGAAAACTATCAATTAATGCATCTAAAACTGTTCCCACATATGATACTGCATGCAGAGAATCTCGGTGGAGAGATAAGCAAGGTAGTAAATAGAAGATGTGTGATAGGCGCTTTCCCATTTAAGTTCCAAGATGGGGAATCAGCATTCGCTAGGATAGTAGCATTCGCTAATGAAAAGTAAACTCTAAATCTACTTCATTTTTCTTTTTCTGCATTACGCTATTTCATCTTTAATCATATAATCGTTATCCTATTCATTAGGTTACGTGCTTTAAGAATCTCTATGAAGGTTTTAAACATGTTTGAAGATTCACTGGACATATACATGAAGACTCTATGTCCAACCGTTAAATGATTCTCAACTTGTTTCGCAAACATATCAGCTAACAAATTTATCTCAGAAGAGACTATAT
>JAGDWP010000077.1 GCA_023269855.1 Nitrososphaerales archaeon
GAATCCTTCCTAAGACTCAAACCAGATAAGTATAAGTAGATGGCATAACCCACGACCCATAAGGGAGTCCTAATCCTCTCGAAAGGTTTTCCTACCACCATCGTAACCCATCAAGAGAGGTAGGACTCCCCTAAATCTTAAGGTTACAGCACCCCTAAGACAACAGCACATATTATGATTATCGTCAGGGCAACCCTCTTGAATGTATTTTTCCTAGAGGGAGGATATTCTTCAAGAGAATGATCTTTATCTTTCAATTCTAAATACTTAGATAGTAACAGTTCCCGTTTCTGCTGATAATATTGTTCGTCAATTAACCCTTCTTTTTGAGTTCCTCCAACTTCTCCAAGACCCTCAGAATCTTTTCATCTTCATCCATGCACTTTACACTATGATATTATCCCTAGGCTAGATATAAGAGTTTTGAAGAAACTACAACGCTTAACTGAACTTTGAGACGTTCCACGTCTTCCGGGTTAACCTAAGAACTCAATAACTACCATGTATTAGAGAAGTCTTAAAAAAGGAGAGAGTGCTCAAGATTCATTTCTAGAAATAGCTTAAGTCATTTTAATTATCTGAAAATAAAGTTTGAAGGTGATGTTTTATGTGTGTTATGAGGTTATGGTGGTGTTATCTTTATTGCGTTTACAGGGCAGGCTGACTCGCATGCCATACAGAATATGCAGTCTGATTCTCTTATTGGGTCTGCTTTCTTTTCAGAAGCTGGATGGCCAGGTGTCTGGAACCATTCATAAACATTTACAGGGCAGACATCTATGCAGGCTCCATCAGCTATACATATATCAAAATCTACTGCAACATTTGTACCATGGATTCCAAGCTTAGTGGGAGGTTCAACAGGTCCCCATACTGCATGACCTTCATGTTCACCCGTTTTTTGACGTTTTTTCATAAACTCAGGATCTATCCCAGGCATAAAATCCACCAACCTGTTTTTACTAAACTCTATGTTTAAACAATATTTATAGGTATCTCAACTAAAAATAATGTGAAATATTGTAAATGTTATACGAGAATGAGTATTTGAAAAGTATAAGTATATTGTTTTGTTTGCTGTACTCATAGTTAAAGAATTTATGTATGTATCGATAGTTTCTTCTTCTTGGATAGAGAGGATGGTTTTTGTCGCAGAAAGTTATGGTTGTCGGTGTGGGTGGAGTAGGCCAGGTAGTTGTATCAGCCCTCCACCCTGAAGAGTTTGTAGAAGAGATTATCGCAATAGATGTATCTGATAAGAATCTCAAGCATCTCCAAAATAAATTTGGGGAAGGTAAAATCTCTCTACACAAAGTTGATGCAAGAGATACTAGCCAATTGAGTAGATTGATGAAGAATGTAGATATCTTAGTCAATGCAGCGCATTATTCTTTAAATCTAGAGCTTATAGATCTTTGCTTAAGACATGGATGTAATTATATTAGCTTGACGGGTGGAGAAGAACTATGGATTGAGAGAGGCTCTAGATTTAAAGAAATGGTTGAACGCCATTTGATGAGAGATTCTGAGTGGAGAAAGAATGGTTTAATTGGTGTACTGGGTTTAGGTGAAGATCCAGGTCTCTCTAACATCTTTGCAAGGTTTCTAGTAGAAAAGCTTGATGAAGTTGATGAGGTAGTGATAAGGGATGCTGATACAGTTGAAGATGATAGATTCATAATAGCTCCTCTATGGAGTAGGGAGGAATTATTGATGTCTAGTATTGCTCCAGCTATATACTATGAAGATGGAGTGTATAAGAGAGCTGAACCATTAAGCATCTGTCAAGAATATTCTTTCCCAGACCCGATTGGGGTTAAGAAGATCTATTTGAAAGAGCATCCGGAAGTCTGGACTCTCTCAGTATTCCTTCCAAAGAAAGTAAAGAAGATATCTTTCTGGTATAATTATGATGGAGCATCCGCAGACGTCATTAAAGCTTTATGGAAAATGAATCTATTATCGAGGGAGAAGATTAATGTTAAAGGAGTGCAGGTTTCACCATTCGATGTAGTTGTTGAAGTTCTTCCCTCCCCTATAGACCTAGTCAACATTCCTGGATACGCAGGCATCGAGGTAGAAGCAAAAGGTAGAAAAAACAATGTTTATCTCTCACAGAAGATTTTTACATATATATCTCATAGAGAAGCATACAATAGAATAGGCGTAAATGGGACGTCATACCTAGTTGGTCTACCTGCAGCAATTGGAGCTCGCTTAATACTTAGGAAAGAACTAAAAGATGTGGGGTTACTGTTTCCAGAGCAGCTTCCACCCACCATATTCATTAAAGAATTAACAAAATATGATCTACCATTGATATTTGAGGAAAGGAGAATTATGGAGTTTAAAGAACTCTAGACGCTATATCTTATTACATGGAGAAGGAGAAAGGATACACTTTTTATAATATTATGCATCTTCCTTAACATTAGATAGGTATGGTGGGGTTAAGGGGCTACAGTGTATTTTCTATCATTGTATGTTTAATCCTACTACTATCGTTTCCATTTGTTGGAGTAGTGGTTGAGAGTCAGCCTACATGGAGTTTAAGAATTGAGGTTCTGCCTGGAGAATATTATATGGGTGAATGGGGCAGGATTAGAGTAAATATTACTAATACTGATTGTGTTCAAAGTCTTAAGATAGATTTTCAGAAAGATTTCAAGAATACACGGCAAGATATCTTCATGCAGTATATTGAAAGAGCTGAGATAATGAAGTCCATGAAATTCATAGATGATTACTTTTATAGAGTTGAGAATCTCCATGGAGCTGGAAGCGAAATCTACGGAGATTATACACTCAACGTTCTGGGGGCATGCAAGGGTAGGAAGATAACTTTAACAGGTGTAGGTGTATGGTTTGCATGGACAGGATACGCGAGATCTCTCATGTCTTGGAAGAATGTTCAGATAGATCTTGAAGCTTTCAACCCCATCAGCTTCATTCTAAACGGATATGATAGAGCATCGTCGACAATTATTGAATTTGATTTCCTGTTTCCAGAAGATATCCATCCAGACGAGGTTAATACTCCACCATCTATAGATGTTAGAATGGTGTTCCCGGGGTGGATGGAGTATACAATAGAGAGCGTTCCATTGGTAAGTAACTTAAAGCTCTTACCATATAGGAGTTTCAACTTAACGATTACAGATTTTGATGGACTCAATATTCTTCCAGGAGCGAAACTTGTTCTCAGGAGACTTGTATACTATTACGATGTGAGAGAGTATGTTGTTCCACAGAATGGCAGAGTTAAGATACATAGGCTGCTCGATGATAAATATCAAGTAGAAGTTTACTGGAATAGTTCAGAATACCTTCAAAGATATCCCTTCATTTACTTTGAGCAGCATTGGGCATATGAGCTTGCTTCATCTAAAGTTATAAAGACTAGATTATTTAATCCGAAGATTAAGACTCTTGATTTAAAGAATTCTACGATAGATGGGGCAAGAGTATTCTTTGACGGTATCGAGTCCTCAACGATTAATGGAGTAACAAAGTATATGCTGGTTCCTGAGGGAAATCATACTGTCCAGGTCTATTGGAAGAAGATTAAAGTATATGATGGGTGGATGTGGGTTGGGTATCATCCAACGATTTATCCGTGGATGACTAGGCCAGCCGTAGAGCATACGCTTATTCTCCCAGTGGGAGACTTGGTATTGCAAGCAGTAGATTCTGGTGGAAACCCTGTGGGAGCAAACTTTACAGTAATCGGTCTCAACCCTGAGACAAGCATTGGAAACATATATGTTAGGAATGGTCTCCTCAACCTCTCCCAAGTACCTGTAGGAGAATACATGGTTAGAGCAGTAAATATCTCAAGAGTTTTCAATGAAGTTGTAGAGAATCAGGGGGTATATAGTCCAGGTACAGGAACGGTCAAGTATATTCAGTTACCGATCCATACTGTTGAATTCAAGATAGTGAGCATGGATGATAAACCACTGCCGGGCACAGATTTCATCTTCGGACCAATACGTGGGGAGACCGACTTTGAAGGCATAGTGAAGATCTCAGGCGTCCTTAAGGGAACCTACAAGTTTAACATTTTCTGGAGAAACATCCTAGTATATGATTCCAATATAGATGTATCATCTTCCATGTCTTCCAAGATTAACGTAAACGTATATGATGTAGATATCAAGTTCACTGATAACAGGGATAGAAGACTATTATGCAGTTATAGTTTCAGAGGACCAGGCAATATCAGTGTCGAATCTAACATACCTATAGATGGATTATTCATTGAACTTGTCCCAGAAGGTTACTCAACACTTGTTATCAAGAACATTGAGGGTAAGCTACTATATAATAGTAGCTTGAAGGCTTCTGACTTTTCCAAGCTTTCACAGATCCGTTTACCTGTAGATGATTTGATAATCAACATTACTTGGAGTACGGGAGAACCATTAGAGAGATCTGAAGTTAAGATTAAAGATTTAAAGTATGGGTTAGAGTATTCAAAGTTTACTAATGCTAGTGGGCTAGCCATCTTTGATAGTATGGTTTTCTCAAATTACTCTATTCGAGTGAACTATCCCGACACTCCTATAGCATTGAAGGTCTTTAACCAATTCTTTGATGGAGGCATAGTAAATGTTCAGGTTAAGAAAGCGTGGCTTGGAGTAAGAGTTGTTGACTCGGATGGGAACCCGATTGAGAAAGCAGAAGTAACCGTCTTCTATGGATTAGTATCACTTGGTAAAGCTTACACAGACAAGAATGGATACGTATTCTTCAAGACTCTACCAGAATTTCCATCATATAGTATCATAGCAAAGCATCGAGGTAGCGAGCAGACTCAGACAGCTATACCAAACTCTACTATAACTTTTACATTTGAGAAGCCTATGTTTACAGAAGAATTAATCAACATGATTATACAATTATCTGTAATGATTGGAGTAGCAGCTTTAGCAGCGGTAATTATCTATAAGGTGGCTAAATATGTAAAAAAGAGTATTGAATCAATACCTTCAAAACCTTAAAACCAAGTGTGAAATATAGAAAAATAACGGGCCAGTAGCTTCCGGAACTATGAATTTTTACAATAATCCAAGCCTAGCTTTTATCTCGGCAATGTCTTTCTCAATCTTTACTAATCTCTCATCGAGGATCGTCTTCAAATCTTTCCTCAGCTCTCTAACCTCACCTAGAATCTGCTGGTCTATCTTTAAGGACTCATCCCTGAAAGACCGGAGCTCATTTAGAATCTCACCACTGATCTTTAAGGATTCATTTTTAAAATTTCTGAACTCTTCTCTGTAATTTCTAAAATCGTTTCTATAATCTTGAAATTCTTCTCTATAGTCTGTGAATTCATTTCTGAATTCTTTGAATTCATTTCTCAATTCTTTGAATTCTGATAATAGCTTAGTGAAGTATAGTTTAGCCCATTCAAGGCTTTCGACAGTTTCTCTTTCGATAGGTCTAACAGTTTCTTCACCATAATCTATCTCGAATTGGCTATATTGTTTCCAGGGACCTTTATACCCGGGGTCGCCCTCCCTGACCACCTCAATCCTGTCAACATTTAAGCTTAAGATATCATCTGGTCTACCTTTAACATTAATTAATTTTAGAAATCTATTTAGTATCTCTTCTTCTGCTTCAGCGAAGATCTCGACAAAGCCGTTCTCGAGATTTCTCACCAAGCCTTTTACATTAAGTATCCTAGCGATATTCTTAACTAAGGCTCTGTATCCAACTCCTTGAACGTTTCCATAAACTCTTATGTTAGCCTTAATGGGCAACTCTCCAACCTTAATCGTAGATAAACCCTCGAATATATTAATGTTAAGACAGCTAGGGTTGAAACTCTGTTGCTGAACATTTTTACTCAATTAACGATACTATTTTTTTACGAGTGTTGTGTTAGGTTTTTCTTTTCCATACTCTTTCTATTCTAGTATAGTGTAGCTGGATTTTTTTGTCGTCGCTGTTTTTATTATGTTGTGGGGATCATGTAATGGTTTTCCGAATGTTAATGCATCTAGGATTACTCCCAATCCTCCCTCTATGCTTTCTTCAAGTTCTCTCGGTGTTAGCCATATGTCTTCGATTAATATATCTTCATCTTTTAATGGTAGGAGTTTCATTCTTCTCTCAACAGGGTTTTCTGGAAGATTTTCTGCGATTACGAGTAGGTCTATATCGCTTTCAGGGAATGGTTTAGCTTTGTCTTCAGCTATTGAACCGAACAGTATTACTGCTTTCACATTCTCCATCTTCATGAGTTTCTCCAAATATCTTCTTAGCCGTGTTCTGTATGGTTCAGTTATCTGGTCTAGGTTTAACAATCCATCTCACCTATTAGCTTTCTTGTGCTCGCTATGATTAGCTCCGCATTTTCTAGTAAGGCTTTTGCTTTCTCTTTATCGTATATCTCTGAGGGTTTGATTATTCTATTTCTTGTCTCCCATCCATACTTGGGCATTACTCCCTGATCTTCTAAGGTTATCGCATATGATATGATTGTTTGGAGTTTTTCCATCAATTGTTTTTCTAGTTGTATTAGTCCTCCAGCTATTAGTGCTCTTATTTGGAGTGTTGGTTTATGGGTCTTAATTGTTCAAAGCCTAAAGTTGTTAATATTGCTTTTAATGCTTTCTGGGAAGCTAGTTCAGCATGAAGGACAGCGCTTGCATAGCTTCTCGCCTCATTGTCTCTGAAAGCATCTCTGAGATCATCTTCAGCCATAGAAATTCAATCCAAAGTCTTCCTATTCTTCATATCTTATACTAGTCAAAGTTATGGTTAAACTACTAGTTAATTTTTCATTAGTATACCCTCTTCCCTATTTTTGTTCTCTAGAATTATTCTGGTTTGATTTCTATTTTCTTTTTTGCATGTTTTAGGTACTCTTCTGCTTCTTCCATGCTTGTTATGTGGAGTTCTATTGGTGCGTCCCATGGTAGACCGTATTGGTCTATTGCTTTTGTGAGGACCTGGATATAGAGTTTCCTCTTATTCGCTAGGTTTTCTCTCGGTGTTATGATGAGTATATCTATATCGCTTAATACTGTTATTCTCTCTTCTCCTACCCCACCTATCACATAGACTTTCGAGTCTGGAGCTATATCTGAGACTGCTCGCGCTATACTCTCAGCATACTCTCTCCACTTCTTCAAGTGCTGGAAACGTTGTCTAACCCAGCTTGACATTCTCCGACACCTCTTCTAGCAGGTTGATTAGTTTCTTAGATGTTTCAAGGAGTTTATTTACATCTTCCTCCGAGTAGCATGTCTCGCCATACCTACTCTCTATGTAGGCTTCTTCCGCAAGTATTAGTTCTTCTCTATATTGGTTGACAAATGATTTTATCTTTTCTGATTCCTTGTTGTAGCCGTGTTGTTTAAGTGTTTCTAATAGTGTTCCTAACAGGTTTCTAATATTGTGACCTCTAATTTTTTCTCCGAATAATTCATAATATGTTGCTTTAATGTATATTTGGGCGGCTTGCTCTATAAAGAACATTGCAAGATCTTTATCGATTGTTGTTACAGCCTCTCTCAAGAAGCTTTCTGAACGCTTCTTCAATCTCTTTACGTATTCTCCACTCAAGCACTATCCAAGATCTAGATATTCTACCTAGGATATATTAATAATTGCTGCAGCGTGATCTTTTCTAAATGACGGTAATGATAGTATTTATCTGGGAGAATATGTATAGGTGCTCCCGCTAGGATATGGCTTCTCTTATTAACTTTGCTTCTTCTCTTACTTGTTTAATCCATGTGAGATCGCTTTCCCATTCTCGTTGTGTGTATATTTTAAGGTCTATTCTCGGTTTTAGTGTTTCCTTGAAGAGTGTTAGTCTTTGGAGCATGTTCATATTCTCGACTCCTTCAATCACTAGTATTATGTCTATGTCGCTTTCTTCCGTGTAGTCTCCTCTAGCTCTAGAGCCAACCAAGTATGCCTCGATAAGTTTAAGCCCATTTCTACGACATGCCTCCTCAGCATCTCTCATAAACTCTGTTAATATTTCTAATGCTTTCTCTTGACTCTTTAAAGCAGATTCTGCTCTACCCATCTTACCACCTTCTCAGCCCTTTTTACTAATTCTCTCGCTTTACCTTCATCGTAGAGTTCAGACGGTAGAGCGTTAGCCGCGTTGGGATATCTTGAGATTGTGTAGTGTATAGTTAGTTCTCTCAAGTCTTCATGTATTTCTGAAGTGCTGATTTTAATTTCTTGTTCTACTATTTTTCCTAGTTCTAGGAGGTTGTGGGTTCTAGTAGTTTTCCCAAATGCTAGGAGGAGGGCTTTCAATGCTTTTTCAGATGCTTGTTGAGACCAGAAGGCTGCGGAATCCCAGTCACATGTTTGGAGATCGTTAAATGCTTTCCTTAGATCTGATCTTGCTTGCTTAAACCACATCTCAGCCTCAACACGCATAACCTATCTCTCTAATGATAAGAGCATAGGCATCTTTAATTAGTATTTCTCCTTAGAAAAGCAGAGGATTTACATCGTTATAATATCGGGGTGGATGATTTACAGACTTCCAGCTAACTTTATCAACATCTTTATCATTTCGTATTTAGATTGCTTTTGTTAGAGAGGCATTGATTTCCTATTCTTGTTTTTCTAGAATGTTTTAGACATTATACGTTAAAAAGCTGGAGGGATTAAAATAGTCGTTTTATCCTGGTAAGTCATATATAGTTGATGATATATGGGAAAAATTAGCTTAGTATGTCAACTAGAGTGTCTATCGTTATTCCTACGACGGGTTCAAGAGAATCTCTGGGAGAAACTGTAGAGAGTTTAAGCGAGTTAGAATATTTTGGAGAATTTGATGTTATCGTGGTTTCTGATAAAGAGACCAGCTTAAGCAACTTTATTAGCAAAGACTTGAGAGTCATTGTTCATGGAGGTAAGCCTGGACTTAAGAGAAATATAGCAGCTATGCTTTCTAATTCAGAAATATTGGCCTTTATTGATGACGATGTAATAGTTACGAAAAATTGGCTTAGAAATATTGTAAGATTTTTTGAGAATAATGAAAACGTATGCGTCGTCGGAGGGCCAAACCTAACACCATCAAATTCAAGCATAAAGGAAAGAGCTAGTGGATACATACTGTCGTCGTTTCTTGGAACAGCTACTATGTCAGCAAGATACTCTTTAAAAGAGTATTCAGGAATCTGCGATGAACGTTACTTAATGAGTTGTAATCTAGCAATAAAGCGTAAGGCATTATTGGAAATAGGTGGTTTTCCTGAAGACTTGTTTCCAGGTGAAGAGACTATCTTACTGTATAGGTTAAGGGATATGGGTTATAACATTTACTATGATCCCAATATTGTGGTGTATCACTATAGGAGACCATTATTTATTCCACATATGAAGCAATTGTTTTCTTATGGTAAGAGTAAGGGAATAATGATTAAAATGTTTGGATTAAACATTGGCCTACTATCTTTTCTCCCACTTTTACTCGTGTGTTACCTCATCTTAACACCAATCATAGCTGTCTTACTGAACTCTGTTAACTTGTTGCTAGTCTATGGATTAAGTATATTGGCTGGTTTTGTTCTATAATTTAGCGAGAGTTTGAGGATAACTTTGTCTAATAGGGATTATAAGGTTTTACCATACCTCATTCTAGGATTCATTCTTCACCATATTTCATACGGTTTGGGTGTAATATTAGGACTATTCTCTCATCGGAAGGGGTGAGAGATTGAAGTTGAAGAGGTTCATTATTCTATTAGCGATGCTTATTGTTTCTATGATTATTAGGATGTTTTTCTGGATCTTTGGTTATTCTTCGTATACTAATTGGAGTATATATGATGTTGGTTATTATGTTGATTCAGGGGAGAAGCTAATTGTCTCACTGCTTTCCTTCAACCTGGATGTGGTTAAATCTTATCTTTTTCATCCTTTATTGGGATATTATACGACAGGTTTTACTTCAATTCTTTTTAGAGTTTTCCTAGATAAGTATAGTGCCGGTCTCCTCTCACCTATCTTGTTCTCTTCTCTTATGTGTCTTATTGTCTATCTTATTGGTGAGAAGATAGGTGGTTTCAAGATGGGCTTCATTGCATGGCTTCTAGCAACTTTTGATCCATACTCCATACAGTTCTCGACAACCTTTCTAGATATGCCTGCAACATTCTTCACAGCATTATTCTTCTATCTACTGGTAAAGTATTCTTCCAATGAAAACTTAAAGAAGTATTTGTTGATGGGGGTTGCCGGCGGATTGGCCATATCTTCTAAACATATCGTTATACCGACGATACTATTGCTAACAATCTTCTTCACTAAGAAAGCAAAGAATATCTTGCTCATCATAGCCGTAGCTATTCTTACATATGTTACTGTAAATATTGTGAAGTTTACTAGCTTAGAAAATCTAAGCTTAATATTGTCATCAAACATTGAAGGTGGAGGAATAGGTATCCCTGCAATAATATATGGACCAATAGAAATAGGAAAACCATACACATACCCATGGTACATACTAACATACCTAGGATTAGGATACACAGGAATCGGAGTAGCGCCATACATAACACCTGTGATAACATTCATACTATTTTGCTACTATCGAATCTCTAAAAAATTAAAGGTTCTGAACGTGAAAAAGGAAAACTATAGTAGGACAATAATGTGGGTAGCCTGCTCCCTTATACCACTAATTCTACTCCCAAGAAACTACTGGATACCTTTAAGCAGATTTCCGGGAATATCTTCTGAAAGTAACATATTGACAAAATTCTTCTATCCATACTATTACGTAATTACAATTGCGGCACTCTCTATCTTTATGGCATACCTAGTTATAAAAGAACCAAAACTGGATAATCAGGTCTTAAAAAATGTATCTACCCGTTACATAGACCGTGTACTCTTATCAGTTTCTCATATTATAGTTGTCCTTTTCCTATTACTATCTCCGTTAGGGCTTGCTGCTAATACTATCTATCCTTTCTGGGACTTTATTTTTACATTAATCATAAATATTGAAAAGGAGGAACCGATTATAAAGACTATGGGCGCTCAATTGTTAATCCTTACAGCGTTACTGCTAGTAGGGATACTGACAATAGCTTTGGTAGCTGAAGATAAAAAAGGAGATAGTGTTTACAGAGTAGTTAACTAGATTTTTGAGCTAGCGACCTTATGGAACTAAAACTGCTGTTGGATATAGTTTTCCACCAGTGGTATGCAAAGCGATCTCATTAGTAACGCCTCCTGTACTTAAGTACGTTGCACTAAATGGGATAGTTATCGTGGTACTGTTACCAACTGTCATCTGAATTGAAACTGTTGATGAAAGTTTCCCGTTTATGAATATAGCGTCTATTACCGTATCGGATGAGCCGGTATTCTTCACGATCAACACGACCTGAGACTTACCAACGTCAGCATATGCTGATGTTATTTCTAGTTTCTCGAATCTTGTGAATATTCCTACTAGTCCTGATGCCCAGAATGCTACTGCGATAGCTATGACGATGGCGACGGCGACAAGGATAACCGTGGCAACGACAGGGCTTATACCAAGCCTACTCCTACTCATGTATAGAAATGCTCCATCCCTCGAAATAAATTTTACTATAACAAAAAAGACAAAATAACCTGAAGTAATACACAGAGAACACAATGATATACTCGATCACTAAAGAATAATCTTTTTGGCCATCAACACTCAAGGAATTAAGTTAAAATATTGAAAGAACGTTATAACAATCTTATCTGCAAGTCTGGATATCTATAGAGATGCATGTGTAAGTCTCTAACCTGATTTACTTATGATGTTGCATGAACATTTTGCTCACATTTTTCTATTCTCATCAATCTTCTCTTCATCAAAGCTTGGAATATTGGTGAAGGATGTTCAAGGTGTGGCCATTGGTGTAGCGAATATCTTGATCGATATTGTTCCTGAGAGCCATACAGCTATGAATGATACGATTGATAGAATGAATGCATGCTTAAACCCTGCTGCTATTACTCCTGACGAAACCTTGCCTGCTACAAGCCCACTGATAACAGCTATAATTATGACTGGTGGGAGGAAGAAGTGGATGAACTCTGCTAGTGAGATGTAGATTCTAGCGATCTGGAGTAGGTTACGCATAAAGCTTACAAGTATGACTACTACGACTACGAGCATTATCGCAGTCATGTAGGGTATCATCATGAGAGGGAGGAGAGTAGACCTCTTCTGCTTCTCAATCTCTTCAAGATTCTCCATGAAAGTAGCCAATACGTCGAAAGTCTCAGGCGCACCTCCACCCACATCTATAGCATCAATCAAAACATATAGACTTGCTCTACTCATCCATCCGTGAACCCGCTTAACAAAATCTTGATAAACCTTCCTTAGAGACTCCCCCCAACCAATCTGCCTCGCAATAATCTTCAAATGCTTGCTGAAACCACCGTATGGACGATCCTTCAAAGTAATAATACATTTCTCAGGGCTCATCCCTGTCTTCCTAGCTTCCGTCAAATCTCTCAAGAACAAAGTCATACCATGGAGGATACTTATACTCTCCTTACCGTATCTTTCATAGAAGACCATTCCTGGAGCAAATAAAACCATAAAGAATATGCATAGACCTAGCGAAGACTCATATCCTTGGACAAGACCCATAGCCTTCCTCAACTCAACAATTAACTGACTGGTGGCATCGAAAGGTGGAATAAATCTTAAGACATCAAGGAAGAATGGAGCAACAAACAACATCAAGATAATAGATGCGAAAGGTATAGTTAGATAGAAGACTTTGTATGGACGTGTATCAGTCATAGGATATTTGGGCTGAGTGATATCTGCTAGATAGAGGAAGACTAGTGATAGTAGAGGCATGACGAGGTATGCGAATATTACGAACTGCTCCGAGGGCAAGGTCATGAACTCGGAGGGCATAGCTCTAGAAACAATATAAACAATGTATACGACGAGTGAGAGCATCATTGTGATAGCTGCATAAGCCTCCATAAGCATACCCATCCTCTCACCTATAATCCTCATCTTACCCATACGGGAATCAAAGATCTGCTCAGTCTTACGTATCAAGAAGTGTACAACATCTCCACCACTCCTAAGAGTGGAGGCATAACCCATAATCAAGTCACGGTAATCTTTCGATGGAACACCTTTAGCCATATTCTCCAATGCAGATACGGGATCTATCCCTCCAGTCTTAACAGCAATCTCCGCATTCCGAGCGGCCTTCGCAATATTAGGCATAAGCTCACCCTTCGCAATACGGCTAAGACTAGTATATGGAGCGATACCCCCAGTCGCCATAACAGCTAGATACGTAGCAGCGTACGGTACCTCGCTCTCAAGAACACTGGAGACAGATGAAGCTTCACCATAAGGATAGAGAACGCCCATCATAAAAACAAGAAGAGGAATAGTAAGCAATAATAGAGAAAATAGTAGGTTACCAGTAAATAAGAAGATGAGGAGTGAGCCAGCGCCTGTAGCGAGCAATGAGATAACGGTTAAACCTGCAACAATGGAAGCGTATGCTTCTGGATGAATACGTTTCCCAGAGCTTTCAAGCTTAGCAGCAATCCCTGGAAATAACTTCAAGATATACAATCCTATACCTCTAAAATTAGCATATGAGAATCCACTAAAACTCTCTAGGAAACCCATACCACTAAAAAATCAACCACCAAATATATAAAATTTCTTAGAACCGGAAACCTAACCACGATTATTAAAGATTGAAGACCCAATTTGAAAAGGTCAAGCCTTGAGCCTTTCAAGTACAGTATATTATTGTTTCTCAGTATTTTTGAGACCTCTTTGTTTAATTATGATAGATCTATCGGTCTCGATGAGATTAATCAGTGCTTCCAAGACTTTGACTACACTCTCTTTATCATATGCCACGGTTGGGTATACGGGGGTTGTCTCCGGAACTTTCAAAGCAGACCTAATAGCTTCTACACTTAACTTTTTATCCTTATCATACTTGTTCGCAGAAACTATATGCACCGTTTTCGGATTCATAGACCTGAAATATATATACATGTGGAGTGCCTCGTTTAAACTCGTGGGGTCACTGCTATCAACCATGAAGAGATAACCATCCATCCCTATTGAGAGAACCCTCCACATAAAATGGAACCTACTCTGACCAGGAGTACCGAATAATCTAACAAAGTGTCCACCTACTCTTACAAGCCCGAAATCCAGAGCAACAGTAGTCGTTGATTTTACTTGATCATCTGATAGAACCCGTTTATCAGTTGTAAGCGCCTCCCCACATATAGTCTTGATTAGAGTAGTCTTACCAGCATTATAAGGTCCAGTAACAACTATCTTATAGATCTTCATGGCTTACCTGATAAGAACGCTTCAAGTATCAAGTTGATGAATCCGAGATTCGGGTTAGGCTTAGTAACACAGATAACATAGTGATCCCTATACAATCTAATAAGCAAGTATCTCTTATCTTTCAATTGGACATCAATCTTTTCATAACTCTTAGAATTCAGTAATTCGACAACAGCTGCGGCTGCTCCACCGATCGCCGCTGTAGCTGCGGCAATATACTCAGGGTTGAAGTCTATGTTTGCACTAAATGTTACAGGGCTCCCATCTTGCGAGACTATAGCTACTGCGTCAACCCAACCTTTACTGCTAACCATGATGCTTTCAACGAGAACCTGGAAAGTCTCATACGCTGTGGCCATACTCATCCACTCTTCTTGATAATTGATGTAACATAATCTTTCAAGAGCTGCCTGGCTTCATCCACATCTATCACGGTGTCTGGGCCTCCAAGCAATAATGCGAAGACCTCCATCTCACCTACCTGCGTAACAGATAGTATATAACCTTGAACACTATCTTTTATGTTGATCACCTCAGTAGGGAAACCGCTCCTCCTCAAAGTTGCAACGATATCTGCGAGGATAGCTGCCAGCTTATCCTCCTCCTTAACATTGTATGCTTCAATCGACATTCCCGCTAGATTGAATAAGAAAACAGAATTTACGGCTAGAGCTGCAGAGATTTCTTCAAGAGATTCAAGTCCTCCCGCAATCCTAACAACTTCAGTAGGTTGAGGTTTTTGAATAGCTTTAGTAGTTGAAACAGTAGAAGATGGTGGGATTGAAGGTGCCGCAGGTGTAGGAGAAGGTGAAGTCTGAATAGAGGCGACGACTCTGGACACTTTTCTAGCTAAAGTAAGTATGAAAACAAGTGATAGAATAGAAAAAGCAACAGCGACAATAACGAGGATAAAGATCAAGAATGGGCTTGAAAGTATGCTTGTAAGAGTGTCTAGTAATCCGTCCATACTGTATAAAATACACTTTTCCTTACTTAAATTATTTTTCGCGACGTTTTTCCCATACCTCGATCTAGGGTAATACCCGAAAACTTTATGCTTCACTCATGCTGAGACCACTCCATTGTAAGATTGAGAAGACCTGGGAAACAATAACTTATCATATTCTAGACTTGGAAGACTGTATGGATGACTGTCTGGCCAAAACCTAACAGCGAAAGATCATCACGATGGATATGGGAAACACTGTGTAGAGTTTTCAGGCTAGATTAACTCATTAGACCTGGAATGATACTGGAGGGAAAAAGAATTTAAGACTGGTTTGGCAGAATTATCATTAGTGGAGAGGGTACTAGATGCCCTTATTTATGAAAGAGAAGAAAGAAGAGAAACCGAGAGAGGATAAAGGTTTCAGGGTTGATCCTGTGCCTCCAGATTATGAGGTTCTCCAACGCTACCCTGTAAGAGAAGAATTTGCTGAAGTAGTCATAGCAGCTAAGCCTGGAATAGTTGTTGAACCCATCTACTTCGTTAGAGAAGTAGAGTTGAACGAGCAGGAAGCTAAGGCATTGGAGAGATTGAAAGACTTTCTAGCTAAAGAGCTTGAGCCTCCCACTGTTGGAGAAGAACAGGAAGTTAAGAAGATACTCCTCGACTCAGCAGATAAGCTATTGAAGAAATATGGTAAGGGAATAGGAGTAGTTACTGAAGATTCTAAGAAGAAGCTCTTCTACTATCTTGAGAGAGACCTTCTCGGCTTTGGTATTCTTAACGTGATCATGGAGGACTACAGGATCGAAGACATATCCTGTGATGGAGTGAACGTTCCAATATATGTATGGCATAGAGATTTCGAAAGCATGCCTACAAACATAATGTTTACAGATAGAGCAGTATTAGACGACTTCATAATCCAGCTAGCTCACAAAGCGGGAAAACACATCTCCTCTGCCTTCCCAATGCTTGACGCAATGATATATGGGAAACACAGGCTTGCAGCAACCTTCAGAGAAGAAGTCTCGCCACGTGGGTCAACATTCACTATTAGGAAGTTTAGAGAGAAACCGTTCAGCATAATCGAGCTTATACAGAGCAACGTAATCAATACAGATCTTGCAGCGTACTTCTGGCTACTCTTAGAGAATAAAGCAAACATAATGGTTGCTGGAGCAACGGGAAGCGGAAAAACGACACTGCTGAATGCTTTATCATGCTTCATCAAGCCGAGGATGAAGATAATAACATGTGAAGAGACAGCTGAGCTAAACATGCCGACTGAAAACTGGGTGAGATTCGTAACCCGTGAAAGCTATGGACTAGGATCGACAAAGACTGGAGAAATAACCTTATACGACCTAGTCAGAATGAGCTTACGATACCGCCCCGACTACCTAATCGTAGGAGAGATAAGAGGGGAAGAAGCATTCGTCCTATTCCAAGCTATCGCGACAGGTCATGGAGGCCTCTCCACTGTACATGCTGAGAGTATTGAGACTGCTGTTAGAAGGCTTACAAGTCCGCCGATGAATATTCCTCCAAGTCACATTCCGCTCCTCGATGTTTTATGTCTTGTTGAGAGAACGCTGCTTCCTAAACCATTTAAAAGGGCAACCTTCGGTAGAAGGATGAGATATGTTTGGGAGATTGCAGACTATGAGAAATATATTACGGTTGCTGAATGGGATCCGTTAACCGATAGTTTCACAATTGATTTTGATAAGAGTGTGCTTCTAGATCAGATAGCTTTGAGATGGGGTAAGAAGAAACCCGATATGATTAGGGAGGTAATGAAGAGGAAGGCTCTTCTTGACTGGATGGTTAAGAAGGATGTTAAAGAAATAAGCGAGGTCGCTAGAATAGTCTACTCATACTATACTGACCCTGACCGTTTAATTAGAGAACTAGGCATTAGGGTTGAAGAGATAGTTGTTCCAACGATATCTGTTAAGCCGAGGGAAGTACCATTAGAGAAAGTTGAACTAGCAATAGGATACATAATTGAGCTTCTCAGAGCAAATAATGGGACCGTACCTTATTATCAAGTCTTCGTTAAGATACCTTTACCAAAAGACGTCATCGTTGAAGCATTGAAACAATTAAGAGAAGAAGGAACAATATATATCGAATCAATGAATGTTAAACTGAGGGAAGCAGCTAGAAGTATGTAGCTGAACATTACTAAGTCAACATCACCTTATATTATTGTGATAACATTTAAAAACATGGGATACAAATTACATCTTATGCCTAAGAAGATAGTTTTCTATACATCTGAGGATGAATTATCTTCCAAGGTTCTAAGAATACTGAATGGTTTAATTGGTGAAGTAAAAAATATGGCCAAATTATCTTCACGAGATCAATGGCCTGCCTTCTCTATAACAAGCGTAAAGATTAGTCTACCTTCAACGCTTGGAAAGAGTGAAGAGCTTGAATGCGAGATCTGGACAGCGCCGAAAAGCTATGAAGAATCCCTGAAGACGAAATATGGTTTAGCAGGTTTACCCGCTGTTAAGATAGGTGACTCAGTCTTCATAGGAGAACATGCTCTAAGTATTGCTTCAGACCTGCATACGCTATTGACAGCTAGTAAGTTTACGAGCGCTGAGCAGATACTCTACCATCTAGCTGCTACAGCTAAAAGCCTTGCCGAAGCACAGATAGAAGAAGCCAGGAAAGAATTCGAATTAAAGGAAGCACCGATATCTAACGTTTTTAGACAGACTATAAGTGAGAAACTATCCAACCTAGAGAAACTGTATAAAGAGAAGAAGATAGATGAAGAAACATATAGGAAGATGAAGAAAACGTATGAAGAACTCCTCGGAAGAGCTTGAAGAATTAATGAGAAGCTATTGCATCTTTTTCAAACATGTAAAATTACTTGAGAAACTGATTATTGCATCATTGGATGATAAGGGATTAAGGCTTGTGGTGAAATGGCCAACAGGGAGCAAGACACGAGAAGAATGATTATCTCAATAGATAAGGGGAGAAGCTTTTGCAGAGAGTAACTAATAATGTAACCTCTTAAGATTCAATTCGAGGAGGATTTATTAAAGAAATAATTATATATCCAGTTGTTTGATTTAGTGACGTTATAGGGTGGTGTAGCATATGTCTACTCGTGCTGAAAAGATAAGAAGTGTAGTTAGTGAATTTATGAGGGGTAACCCTGATGTTACAGGCTTGGCTATAATTAGTGTTGAAGGATTAGTAATTGAGAGTAGTTTACCTCCTGGACTGGATGAAGAACGTGCTTCAGCTGCTTTCTCAGCTCTTCAAAGCATCGTTGAGAGAGTTGCAGACCAAGTAGCATTGGGTAAATTGAACTTCCTAATACTTCTCACAGATAAGGGTGGAGCGATACTTTACCCTGGAAAGAAATCATCACTAATCATACTAATGAGTCCTAAAGCGAAGATAGGACTACTAGTAATAGACGTAAAAGATCTGGTAGAAAAATTGAAAGACATAATTGATTAAACACAACCTCCTATTTTGGCCAGCAATCTCAACCTAAAAATGCTATAGACAAACTAACTTTCCAACGTACCCTAGTATTGAAAAATCATGAATCTAATCTTATAACCATAATCTTACTATGCTTGATCTAAATAAATGACGTATTCTTTCAAGTAGCAAAAATGTTTATATATTTTGCATTCGGGTTTATAAATAAGGTTAGAGATTGATAGACTATGAGAGACTCAAACGATTAAAGAGGAAGGGATTAACAGTAGTTGAGGTAGTTGTAATTGCTTCGATTGTCTTAGCTTTAGGAATATTTCTAATGATGTATTCTGCTGGATTATTCTCTGCTACGGCATTGGATTTAACAGAGCAGACAGATAGGAATATACAGCTTCTCAGAGGTATACTCCTCATAGAAGGAGTAGACTACCATGTGGGGGAAGATGGAAGAGATATTGCAGAAATTTATGTTAGAAATATTGCAAAATATTCTATAGACTTGACTGTAACCAGGATAGAGCTTCTAGTCTCCAATGAAGTACTACATGATGCTATACCTAGAGGCTCATATGGATTTGGAAACTTAACTAAGTTGAGAATCGGTGAAAGAGCTAAGCTGTCTGCTCCAGTATGTAATGAATGTCAGAAAGGGGAAAAATTGATCTACAGAGTTTGGTACATCTCCTCAGCACTATACAATGTTGACAATCCCCTGTTATCTATAAGTGACATGCTGTATGTTGAAGTAAAAATAGTGAAGCCGATCGGAGCTGAGGCCGTTTTGAAATGCCCGATACCTAGTGACAACTGGATAATGATAGATTATGTAGACCCAGTAACTGGAGCAATTTTTGGACGTATAAGCAGTTTAAACCCGGTTGTTAACATAAGACCCGGTCTTGCATCCATTCAAGCTGAAGATATGCCTTTCACAGTAACTGTCACAGAGATTGAAGGCGGGAGAACGGGTACGGGATCAAGGCCAATAGATGTACCTACGGTTCGTCTTGAACGTGTTCAAGGAGACTATGGCGGTCTCCAAACACCATATAGAATAACTATAAGCTCTGATTGGAACATCATCCAGAGAGAATGGGTTCTAGACGGTATCCCTGGAAAAATACATGTAAGTGGCATATTCTTACAGTGGTCCAGAATAGATAGAATAATTGAAGGAATTATGCTTGAACTAGGATACGGCGAGGTAGGAAACTACAAAGTTAAAGTTACTCTAAAAGATTGTGATGGAGACACACTTTACACTTCCTCGATCAATGCTACTGTTAATGAGATTAACGTGTTTGAGGTAAGATTCATCCCCGTTTCAGGGCCCACGAGATTTGACCAAGTATATTATGTTGAAACTAAGGTTGAAGAGCTGTCTTGAGGAGGTTGAATGTGTGAATAGACAGGCACAGAGTAATCTGTTGGTTGTAACGATTGTTGCAGCGATAATTATAGGCGTTGGATTGTTTATGTGGGGTCTCCTTTCGGGATATGCGGCAGTAAATAGAGTTAAAGCTATGGAAGAAGTTAATGCAGAGGTTCTTGTGCTCCGTTCACTAATAACAGCAGATTATGTTATTTATCCAGGAGAAGAAGCATATATTAGGAATATAGGTAAAGAACCAGTCATCATATTTAGATTAATAACTTTACGTAATGGTCATATTGTTTGGGATTCTTTCCAAGAGTATGGAGTAAGGGAGATCTCTAGAATAGATGTAGGATATGTTGCTAGAATATCTTTTGATTGCCCAGGATGTAGTCAAGATGACTTGGTAGTCTTGCAAGTACACTATCTTCCAGTCCAGCTATATGATCCATCCAATCCTGAATTGATCAATCCAACCTCCGATGTTATACTATTTAGAGTAGCCTCATTCAAGGCTGAAAAGCTTACAGTGGCGCCTGGTAGCATTTGTGAGATTCCTTCAAGATGGAATTGGATTTGGGCTGATTACGTTGAACCCGTCGAAGAATTAGGCAGAGTATCGAATAAGCTCAAGATTAAATTTTCAAGAGCATCAACTGAAGAGAATGTACTATTACATGTTAGACTTTATGATCGTGAAGGAGATATAGCTGAAGGAGAGAAGATTGTTCCAAGCGTATCTAGTGGTGAAGAAACGATAGACCTGGCTGCGCAGTCTTCACTGGAATATCCTGTAGAAGTCAATCTAAATATAGAGAATGCTAATTGGACACTAATACAAAATCAGTGGATATTCAGGAATGATACGACGGCGACTGTTAACAAGATTATCCTTGTCTGGAGCCCATACACTTTTAGGTTGACAAGCGCTCTCGTTACAGTAAAATATAGAGATGATGGAGAATATCTAGTCGGCGTCAAAGCATACGATTGTAATGGAATGCTTATCGCAGAAGGTCAAACCATTGATAGGGGTGTCTCGCTAGGCGATTATAGAGAACTAGAAATAGATTATGGATTAGATCTTGACAGGAATCCTTTAATGAGCGACGTTTACAGAATAGAAGCCTATGTAATCGATATCTCTCCTGTAAAGACTGTGACTCATACAGTAACAGAGACCGTGAGGACGACATCTACTTCTACTAGTACAATCATTGAAGTTAGACCTGAAACAACAGTAATGAATACGTGGACACTACACTCAACACAAACATTGACGAGTACATCTACTTCCTACATAACGTTAAGCACTACGGTGCCCTCAACAACTATGACAGTAACATTGACAACAACCAAGACTAGAACGATAACATTATATACAGCTACGGTGTCTCTTACGACTACAAGAACTGCTGTAGGAACAGTTACCGTTACTAGAACTACTACGAGGACCACGACTTTAACTATTCCTCAATCAACTAGGACGGTTACGAGGACGGCTACTATTTTTGTTCCAACTACTGTAACGACGAGAACGGTCACTCAGACGATGACTTCGTACAGCACTATATCCACAGTTACAGTAACTTCTACATCAACGGTTTCAACTATCATAACATATACAACCACGACAACGACAACCGTTAAAACTCCAGTGTGTCCCTCAAGTTCATATAGTCAAGCATCAGAGAGAGTTCTGTACTATTTTGCCTCAATAGGTATAGTGGGGGCTCCAATATTATACGTTTTTAGGAGGAGGTGGAGAAATGAATCATAAACCTGAGAAATTGAGAACACTTTCTGTAGTAGTTCTTATTTTAATAACTTTAGTGTTTGGGCTAGTCAGTCTACTTCCACTATCACAGTCTGGTAAGACTGAAACTGTTACCACTACTACCACTACGACAGTGACTGTTACAGAGACCGCAACCACCACGGTCACTTCACTTTCTGGAACAACTACAATTGATACTACGGAAACCGTGATAACGAGAACAACAACTACAGTGACTCGGACACTGACGACAACCAATACTGTAAAATCAGGTACATCTACCACAACTCGGTGGACGACTCGACTTACAACGATAACTATATCTACAGTTAGATATGTGACAGCTACCACCACTACTTGGACGACTAGGACCATAACACGATGGAGTACTCAGTGGACTACAACTACAAGAACTTATGGTACGACCACAATCTATACGACTACCACCCAAACAAGTATGCAGCCAGTAACAGCAACCACGACAACATACATTTACACAACGGTGTCAGTAACTGCAACAAAGACTACTATAGTAACAACCTCCGTCACAACCTCCACTACGAAAACTATAACGTCCACTTCAACTGTATGCGAAGGAGGTGGATGAAATGAAGAAAAGTAACGGTATCTCAGCTATTATCGGTACTGCAATAGCTTTAACAATAGTCTTCGCAATAGTTATACCATTATTCCTCTACATGCAAAGTTTACAGAGCCTCTTCATGCAGGAAGCAAATAGGAGACTCCAATATGAATTAGAGAGACTGAATGAAAAATTGGAAGTATATACTACTATATGTGGAGGTTGGGGTACATCTGAACTAGAAGTCTGCATAGTAATATTTAATCCTGGGATATTATCTGTAGCGGTACCATCAATATACGGAGAGAGTTATAGATATGGATTGATAAAAGAAGATAAGAATCTCTTAATCATACCAGGTGAAAAAAGAATAGTAAAACTGGATAAGATAGCTTTCAACCCTAATGTTAACGATACTCTAAAAATTAAACTCATAACATTAAGAGGGAATAGCTTTGTCTCCAAGAATATTATAGGTCCAAGACAGCTACCATATATTCTAGCAGCCGCCGTTAAAAATATGACGGTAGGATATAGGTACGAGGTTGAGGTAAGGATGGTGGGGGTATACGGATGCATTTCTGAAGAAGTTAACCAACAATGTGGAACAGAAGCTAAACATGAATTTATACCTCAAACCTTCACAGACAAAGATGGCATAGCTGTATTTATGGTAGCGCCTGGAAACTATACAATAACCTTACGAGTTTACGATTTCTACAGTAATAATGAGATAATAACGTTTGAAACACCATATTTAGAGATACTTGACGATACGGTAGTCAGGCTTGATGCAACTCACCAAGTGCCATCTTTGATCCCAATACCCGTCCGTGTCTCTCTTCCGCTTATAAGAAATACCGTGATCATCATGGATAATGATACAAGTCAAGTAGCGATACCCTACATAATCTCTCTAGGAAACCGGTCTGAACCACTTAGAAGTGTGAAAATAAGAATTACTATAACACTTGAAGGACTAAATACATATCAAGGACTCTTAGAGGAAGTGAGAATTTCTAGAATCATACCTTCTGAATCAATAGTAAAATATTTCACAATAGCAGTAGAAGATGATGCGGTCATTAATAAGCAGGTAGACCCAAGTAAGCTTGGAGGACGTATATTATATACAATCAGTATATTGGGGGCAAAAGGAGAATATACGGGAACTGAATATTCACTGCAAGATTTTGAGAAACCACTAGAAGAAGGGAGCATAACCTTATGTAGACTGTATACACAACAAGATAGAAAGTCCTCTCCTCAGCCATACCAGCTTGTATGCGAAACACCACAATAAAGATAATTTAATGAATACTTAAGCCTAGACTAAAAACAGGTCACTTTACAACAAAACACTTCAGGTCACTTACACTCTCAGGTCAAGAACTTACCCTCTTGATAATAATGCAGAAGTAGGCTATTCTTCTAAAACTCAGACCAATTTCTTGTATAGTTCAGCCTTTCAAGATTACAGTACTATGGTCTGACTACTGTGTAAGCCGTAAAATCTCTAGAGATTGTTGTCTCGCTGATTTTAAAAGTATCCATCTTTGACAGATACCTGATTTGTATTAAGCCGGCTCTCCATATTCTCCGACTTGTAATATTCTAAGATAAGTTCAATAAACCCTATCTTTGCAAAGGGTATAGTTAAGCAGATAATGAAGTAATCTATGTATGGATAAACTATTAGACATCTTTTATCATCTAGCTGGACTCGGATTTTCTGAGGGGGACTGAAATCTACTCCTCTCAATACTGAAGATACAATACTCACAATTGCTCCACCTGCAGCCTCGACTTTATCACTATAATCTCTCTCATTACTTCTCATTGCCAAGATAGATAGATCCTTTGAAACAACTGCAACAACCTCCAACATACCTCTAGAAGCAGACATGATACTATCGGCAAGCCCGTCTAGATCTTGGGAGACTGCGTCAACCGTTTGAACTACTCTAACCATGCCAAAACACTCCTCAGACACAAACATAAAAACTAAACCATACTCAAGAGAAAAATATAAACATAGAAAATACCTAGAAAAATACATAGAAAATAGGATCATTTGGAGAATATAGACAGATACAAAACTATCTCTATGTTCAAGCAAACTCTAGACTAGGTTCGCTGAACTCATAGGATTCACTATTAAGAAGAAGATGTAGAGACTAATAAAAGCCCTAAGCCTCCCCCCAACATTCTTTTATCACAAGACTTGCAGAGCGTGCCGAAAAATAGATCGAACATACATCGAAATTATTTGTTCAATAAACAGATGACAATCTGTTAACCTCTCAGTTAAAATCTAACATATAAACTCTGCAAACATTCTTGGACCACTCCACAATTTTTCAACACGCTCAAACTTACATAATCAATATATAAAAGTCCCGCGGCGGGAGGGATTTGAACCCTCGAGGCCCGAAGGGGCCACAGGCTGACTAGCTTACTCTCCAGGCCTGCCCCTTACCTGGCTAGGGTACCGCCGCTTAAGTCGCTCAATACAATGAATAATAATGCATTCTTTTAACTTTATTCTCTCTCAATAGCCTCCAGCTTAGGGGTTGATTGATTAAATTATGTAATGTTGTCTCTGTGAAGGATGTATATGTATTAGATGCGTACATTGTCTGCAAGTTTCCTGAGTATTGGATGAACGTATTCTCCATCTTTTATTATGGTTTCTCCATCTATTGTTAGTGTAGGGTTTAAGCAGATACCATCAGTATGTGAGCTCGCCAACCCAAGCTTTCCCTTGAACGTTGATGATTGGCTTCCGATCCCCCATTCGACTACACCCCATACCCTCTCATCTTCTAAAATATTTCCTGTAAGCTTCGCGCCAGGATTACATCCATAAGATAAATGCGCTATACAATACATTTTCTCATCATTAAAATTCTCCAACCACTTCTTAAAGATCTTAGCTTCTCTCCCACCAGCTATCTCTATTATCCTACCCTCCTCAACACTTAGTATAATCGGTTCTTTTAATAATCCCAGCTCGTGCGGAGGCCATATAGACCCATCGAAAACTATTCTACCATTTATTGATTCCTCGATTGGAGCCCAATCAACTTGACCAAAGAGCATATACTCTCCTGGACCTGAAACTTCTCCTTCAACGAGGACTGGTCTCTCAGGATCATTCTCAAACTCTACCTCCATTCCAGCAGGTGATGTTATCTTCACTCTCCTACCCTTACTGGTGAGTTCTGCTAATTTTCTCTGAAACTCATATATTACTGGGATGTTTACTCGACCGATGGTTCTAACAATCATGTCAACATTCATTCCAACTAGACACATGTATCTAGTCTTCCCAACCCGCATAGCTTCTTCGTAGACGGTTGAATAAAGTAGCCAACTCTTATTAAACTCGATCCAGACATCGGAATTCTTTACACATTCAGTTAATGGTTGAAGAGGGAGATAGGGATCTGCAGCTCGGCCTACAGCTGGCGGGGAAGGATAAAACATGATTAATGGTTTTCCACCAACGATATATGTGGCCTCAGCGACAGCTTCAGCAACTCTCCAGTCACCAGCAGTATCAACAGTAATAACGACGTTCTCTCCCCTCCCAATCTTGAGAACATCTTTTACAAGCTTATATGCTGCAGACATCAACTCCATCGATAACATTTCTGAAAACATGACTCATCACCACTTCCTCAGCTTCAAGGATATTAAGCTTTCAACCATTTTTAATGCAGCAGCAGCTGGATCTATTACAGGTCTCCCAATAGCTTCAGAAACTTCTCCAGCCAATCCTGCCAATCCAGTACATCCAAGGATAATTACATCTGATCCTTCTTTAACTGCTTTCATGGACTCATTTATTAATTCTCTTCTTGTAATGTCCCAGTTCTTCTCAAGGTCTACTACATGGATCTTTATTCCCCTGATTGTAGAGATTCTTTCACTGTACCCAAGCTCACGGCATCTCTGGTTTATCAAATTTAACGCTTCACTCTCAATACTAACTATGCCGATTTTTCCTCCAAAGACTGATGCAAATGCTAAAGAGGATTCCCCCGGACCTACGACAGGTTTATGGAGAGATTTCTTTAATTCATCTACGCCTGGGTCTAGGAAACAGTTAACGATTAATCCATCGTAACCTCTATGAGATTCTAAGGCTTTCTCTACTACTAGAGGCTTAACTATCTCATAGTCATTGATTGTTTCAACGCTTGGGGGGCCACTGGCTAAGCTGACTACTTCAACTTCCGTGTCTGGGGAAGCAATACTCTTAAAGAATCTCCTATCACTCTCATCCCACTTAGTATGTCCAACCGGGTTTATTACAAGTATCTTCAAATTATCCTCTCCACAAGTTCCTCAACTGGGATATAATCAATATCGAACCCGAACTTTCTAGGGCTGAAGAATTTTAAACCATTCTTTGTTCTCCATACTTCGGCTGCTTTAGCAACGACGACGTTTACTTTCATACCCTCTCTTAAAACAGTGTTAGTTATTCCTTCACCTTCATCATTCAAGAAGATTATGAGGTCAGGGGCCATTGTAGCAGGTTCACCGTTTATCCAAGCCATTAAATGCTCATTCATTATCCATGTCTTAAGCTGTTTACCACTCCACCTACCTATACCCTCAACGACTGCTTCTCCTCTTAGAAATCCTTTCTCATCCCTATACCGATAAGATTTAACGTATCCTTCAAATATTTTCCATCCATCCAATATTTTCACAACTTCTTCGACAGGGTTGAGACCTCTATTTTTAGCAATCCTAACTGCTTCTCCAACCTTTAGACATAAAGTCAGAGTGTCTTTAATGACGACTTTCTCTGCATCATTTATCCTTAAAGGTGTATCTACTACTGCTACAAACCTACCTGATAAGACTGACAAGTATCTCGCAATAGCTTCATAATCATCTATATCACTATACTCGTATACTACGACTTTGTTCCCAGTCTCTGAAACGATTACTGAAGGGTACATTGGGACGCCAAATATATGAACAGTGCATTGATGAAGTTCAGGAGCGGCTCTCCCAAGAAGGTCTCCGTCAATGACTGGTAACCCCATGTATCCACCCATGTAGAGAGCTAGTGAAGCATTAAACCCGCCTAGCTCAGAAGCTAATACAGCAGAAATCTTAACACCTAGTATACGCTCCATCTCTTCGAAAGCTACCTTGATAGGTTCATTAATCTTAACATGCTTCTTTGTCTTAGCTTCAGGAGCTATAGTCCCAACATAGTATGGAACAACAATAACTGAATCTCTATCAACTTCGGATAAGCTTACAAGCTTAACACTGCCACCTTTCGATAATATCTCCAAAATCAATCTTAACCCTTCTTCAGGGTCTCCGCCTCCACCTGTTCCAAGAATAGTGGCCCCTCTAACAAAATCCTCCGCACGCTTGACATCTTTAATCTCAAACATATCTTACACCTTCAAATCATGATGTGAGACCCTTTAAATAAAGGTTATCCATCTCTCTTAACGAGTTACATTGGTTCACATATTCGTCTTAAACCCTGTATCGACAAGTATATGGAACGAGCTGACTGAAAAGACCCTTAGAAGAATAGCTTGTCCCAGTACAAGATTTACAGTTGAAAATCTAGAGAAAGGTCCCAAATCTATTGAATCTGAACTAGATGTTGTCTCAGCGTCACCATATGTAGTTGAGAAGATTGCTGAAGCTCAGGAGAAAGGATACAACGTAGCAGTGATTAATTGTTTCGATGACCCCGGTCTAGAAGCAGCTAGAGAGAAAGCATCCATGCTTGTTCTAGGAGTAGGTGAGACATCAATTATCTCAGCTCTACATCTCGGATACAAATTCGCAATAATATCTACTGGAGAAAAATCTAAAGCTTCATATGATCTTAAAGCCTTGAAACTAGGCGTAAGAAGTAGGCTAGCTTATACATCCGGCATCTCTACAAAGGTTCTTGATTTGAGAAAAGATGAAGAGAAGACTAAGCAACTACTTTTAGAAGAAGCTGTGAAGGCAGTTGAAGAATTCCATGCAGAAGTAATAGTGCTTGGATGTAGTGGGATGATCGGTCTAGCTGAATGGTTGTCAGAGAAAATCAACGTCCCAGTAATAGATCCAACGATAACAACTTTCAAGATAGCTGAAGCTCTCGCATCAATAGGGATCAAGCATAGCAAGAAATATCTGTATAGAGTTGATTGATAGGGCAAACTTAATAAAAGTGTGGAAAACACTAAATAGTTGAGGATGGGGAAGATGAATATTAAAGCAGTATCAAAATCTTTAGTAGCCATAGTCGTCATAGTAATATTGATTGTTGCAGCTGCTGGATTATACTTTGTTTTAACTCCTACCCCAACAACTGTGACTACGACACCTCCTACAACAGTAGCAACTACACCTACTACTCCAACCACTATTACACCTACTACGCAAGTCACTAAGAAAGTTGTAGTTTACGCATCATTGTCAGAGATGACGACAGCCGACCCCAGCACTGAGTTCTCCAATTCTATACTATGGTTATGCCTAGTCTACGAGCCTTTACTGTGGTATAACCCTCTAGAGAATAAGTTTATCCCGGCTCTCGCAGAGAGGTGGGAGAGCTCTGAAGATGGAGCTGTCTGGACCTTCTATCTTAGGAAGGGAGTAGTATTCCATGATGGAACACCATTTACAGCTGAAGCCGTCAAATCATCATTAAACAGAACTATAACACTAGGGCAGGGAGCAGCTTTCATATGGGATCCAGTAGACAAGATAGAAGTTGTAGACGACTATACTGTAAGATTTGTATTGAAGTATCCTGCTCCACTTGATAGTATTGCTGCATCTTCTTATGGTGCATGGATATTCAGCCCGAAGACGCCGAATACTCCTGAATGGTTTAACCAAGGAAACGATGCGGGAAGCGGACCATACAAGCTTGTAAAATGGGATCCTGAAAACGAGGTTGTTCTTGAAAAGTTTAATGAATGGTGGGGTTGGAAGCTCCCCTCATATGAGATGGCTTCACCGAAGGCTCCAGACGTATTCATCGTAAAGATAGTTAAAGATGCTGTAACTCAGGAGAGGCTAGTTGTTTCAGGAGACATAGATATTGCAGAGTATGTTCCACTAGAAGATGTTGATAGATTAAAAGCAGACCCCAACCTACATGTAACAATTAAGCCAAGCTTCCAGAACCTACTCCTCTTACTTAATACAAAGAAGAGCCCACTGGACAATGTTCTAGTCAGAAGAGCAATCGCACATGCTATCCCATACGAAGACATTGTGAAAGTAGCTAGGTCAGGTCTAGCCTCAGTAGCCAGCGGCCCCGTCCCAACAGGGATGTTTGGACACTTTGATGGCTTCAAGTATAAATATGATTTAGATGAAGCTAGGAGACTACTCGCTGAAGCAGGGTATCCAAATGGGATCGATAAAACATTAGTCCTAGTATATACAGCTGGAGACGTATATGAGCAGAGAACATCAGAATTGATAGCTACGAGTTTAGGCAAGATTGGTATTAAGGTAGATGTTCGACCTATGAGCTGGGAAGAGCAGTGGGCTCTAGCACAGTCGGGATGGGAAGATCCTGAGAAAGCACAAGACCTCTTCATCTTCTACTGGTGGCCAACATACATAACTCCATTCGACTTCCTTTACAATATGTTCCACAGTGAATCTAAATCATTCAACCTATGCTACTATGAAAACCCTGAATTTGAGAAATTAATAGAAGAAGCAGTAAGCCTTGAAGGTGTAGATAAAAAGAAAGCATTAGAACTATACTATAATGCTCAGAAGATCCTCTACGAAGACGTTCCAGCCATCCCATTATGGGATATGATTGACGTGAGAGTTGGACGAGCACATATAGGAAACCTAGACAATGCAGTTAACCCAGCCTACCCAACCGTCATTTTTGCACAAGTATTAAGCATTGAGAAGTAGAACGTCTGGGAGAGCTAACCAACACTTCCATACTTTTTTTGAAGGAGGAAGTATATGCCGATCAATAGAGAATACCTCGTTAAGAGGCTTCTCCTCCTCATATTCGTAGTCATAGGAGTCTTATTCATGACTTTCATAATTACCAGAGTTATTCCTGCGAGACCTGAACTGCTCTGGGCTGGCCCTCATGCAACCATCGAGCAGATTAAGAAAGCGAGAGAACAGCTCAACCTAGATAAGCCTCCACACATACAGTTCATTCTCTATCTACAAGACTTCTTCCTAGGTAATTGGGGTGTCTCATGGAGGACTAGGTCCCCGATCCTAACAGACGTACTCTCAAGTTTAACAGCTACACTAGAATTAATAATTGTAGCATTTGCAATCGCTTTTATCTTGGGAGTCCCGTTCGGAGTAGTGGCAGCCGTCAAGAAGTATACTTGGATCGATGATCTAGCTAGGATCATAACGGTTATAGGCGCCTCGATACCTGTATTCTGGCTTGCGTTAATAGCTCAACTAGTCTTCGGCACTTGGCTAGGGATTCTCCCATCTGCTAAGAGAGTGGATGAATGGGTTGTGATAGTGACTGGATTTAAACAGATCACTGGGTTCTATCTCATTGATAGCCTGATTCAGGGAAACTTCATGGTTTTCATAGATTCTCTAAAACACATAATTCTTCCAGCAGTTGTCCTCGCTTCATATCCATTCTGTCTAAGTGCTAGAATGACTAGAGCTGTAATGATGGAGGTTTTAACCGAGCCGCATGTTAGAAGCCTAGTTGCTTGGGGTCTGCCGCAGAGAACTATATTCTTCAAATACTCTCTACGGAATACGCTTGCTCCAGTCATCGCATCCATCGGTTTATCATTCGGATACACAATTGTAGGAGCATTCATGGTTGAACTAGTCTTTGTATGGCCTGGTATAGGCTTCTATGCAGCTATGTCACTGCTTAGCTTTGATTACCCTGCGGTAATCGGATGTGTAGTAATAGTTGCAATATTCTACTGCATAATAAACACTGTAGTGGATGTGATCCATTCAGTCATAGACCCGAGGGTGAAACTATGAGAAGATTCAGAGAACAAAGAATAGTGTTAAGCTTAATCGTTAAGAAGCCTCTATCATTCGCTAGCCTGATAATAGTGTTAACTTTCATTATAATCGGAGTATCGTCGCCATTAATTGTACCTTACCCTGAAGACGCTTGGGGGCTTACATACAATGTTGAGAAAAGATTTCTACCTCCTGACATTGAACACCCATTCGGAACAGATGCATTGGGAAGAGACGTCTTTAGTAGAGTCCTACTAGGCTCAAGCTTCTCATTAATCATTGCTATAGGGGTAATTGGGTTAGCATTAATTATAGGGATACCTGTAGGAGTATTAGCTGGATACTATGGAGGAAGAACTGGTACAGTATTGATGAGGATTACAGATATGTTCCTAGCTTTTCCACCCCTCCTACTTGCAATAGTTCTCGCTGCAACTCTTGGAAGAGGTCTCTTAAACTTGATCATTGCTCTAGCGATATCTTGGTGGCCATGGTATGCGAGACTAGTATATGTTCAAACAAATACAGTGAAGAACATGCCATATGTTGATGCTGCAAAGATAGCTGGTCTATCAAACCTAAAAATCGTTAGTAAACATATAATCCCAAATGCTTTAACACCTACTTTTGTTCAAGCAGCACTCGATATGGGTTCAGCGATACTTGAAGCAGCTGGACTAAGTTTTATAGGTGTAGGAGTTAAGCCTCCTACACCTGAGTGGGGTTTACTAGTAAGTGAAGGATGGCAATCAATAAACTATGCATGGTGGATAGCTTTCTTCCCAGGTTTAGCAATACTCATAACAGTAGTAGGCTTTAACCTACTTGCAGACGCTATAAGAGAATCAGCAGACCCGAGAATTAGAAGAACTATATTGAGAAAAGTTATAAACTTTTAGAACTTCTACAAGAGTGATGAGTGAAAAACTTTATTGTTACACAGGTAAAGTTCTCAGAGTTAATTTAACAGACAGGGGCTTCAAGATCGAAGAGACTAGAAGAGACTTTGTTGAGAAATATATTAGTGGCAGAGGTTTAGGGATTAGATACTTGCTTGAAGAAGTACTCCTAGGATTGATCCATTAAGTCCTGAGAATAAGCTGATTATTTCAACGGGTCCGCTACTGGGACAGTTCTTGAATAGTATTAAATGGTCTCTGATGATATGTGATTTCTGGCTCTCAAGCTATGAAGACATGGCAAAACTACTAAAAGATGCGTTAGGGAGAGAATACAAAGTAGAAGAGTTAAGATTAATCGGGGAAGGAATCTGGAATATTTCTAGAATCTTCAATATTAGAGAAGGCTTCAAGAGAGAAGATGATACTCTTCCTCCAAAGATGTTTTACGAACCTCTAAGAGGCGGAAAGACTGATGGAAAAACAGTCGACCTAAACCAGTTCAAAGAATCACTTACAGAATACTATAAGCTGAGAGGATGGAATGAAGAAACTGGGAAACCTAAAGAAGAAACATTGATATGACCTGCTGACGCAGGCTTTCGTGAGTTCGAATCCCACTCCTACATCTTTTTATTTATCTTCCATGTGATTTTAATAGAAAAAGAATGGTGGGGGTTGAGGGCTTTCATCAACTTCTCCATCTTCCTCTTAATAGTGAATCCTATGAGTTCAGCAAACCTCCGCCTAGAACTTGCTCGAATATAAAGATAGTAAACATCTTTCCTTGTATAATACGTTTTTCCTATCTTTTTATCATAGAACGGTGTCCCCCTCTTTATTAATAGATGTGGTCCTGTCGCTTCTATATTCAACTTCAGTAATAGTTGTTTAACGTAGTTGAGAATTACTAGGTCTGTATTATAAACAAGTATATTTCCGTTCTTATCTACAGTCCCTTCACTATCAAAGAATGCTCTAAGAAATGATGTCATCGTCTCTACACTGTATTCAATATAGTATCTCAGTCTATCAATATCCAATGGTTTCCTCAACAATTCATATAATGTTTTTGAATATCCTTCAACAATGTAGAGTCCATTTTGTCGATCTTTTCCAATATATGGTTTTGATTGTGTAATGACTTCAAGACATTTGGCAAACTCCATGGCATGTTCAACGTCCTTACATTTTAAACCAATTATATAGTAATATCTCTTCTTTTTCTTATTTTTATATATCCGTCTCCAGCCATGTCGCCGATGATGAATGCTAACTCCTCCAATGGTTTAATATCATCAAACATTATCGATTCTCTTCCACAGGGATTATAGATATCTCTTAACCAGTAACTTATATGTGATTTCGATAACTTCTCATTATACTTCTCTTGAATCACCTTTATTATTTGACTATATGATAGTCCAAGCCTCCTAAGACTATGCACTTCATCGTATAATTTCACTCTTAGCTCTAGCGGTCTAAGCTTCATACCTTCACACTCCTAGAAGCATCAATAGTATCGGTATAAGTAGTAGCATTGTTATTAATCCTATTAGTGGTCCAAGCGGGTCTGTTACTGGTGGT
>JAGDWP010000114.1 GCA_023269855.1 Nitrososphaerales archaeon
GCCCCGGGCGGGATTTGAACCCGCGACCTGCGGCTTACGAGGCCGCCGCTCTACCCGCTGAGCTACCGGGGCCATATCCTATAGTACTAGAGACAAGGGGTTTCTTGAAATATTCTTCATGAAAAGATAAATTAGAGTGTTGATAACCTGTTTTTAGGAGAGTAATACTATAAGAGTATGATTATGTACGATAAGCAATTGAGTTCAAATGAAGAATCTGTAGAAGTCTGGGAAGAGTTTGATCTCGATCTATCTCTTAAGGCATCTTTTGTTTTACCGTTCTTTGATAAACATCATGATGAATTTGTAAAATTCTATGGATGGAGTAGAGGATTAACGATGAAGAGAGAGGGAAACACTATAAAAATTGGTTATGGTACTTTTCGTGAAGCATTGCTGCTCAGTGGCGCATGGTTTAACCCACAATTAGAGATAAAGAAAACCGCGAGGAATGCTAGAAATATATTAGAAGAATTCTTAGAAGTATTTCCAGGATTAGGAATCGCTATCAATCCTTGGGATAGACTCGCGATGCTTTATACAATCTTTTTATCACGAAATACAGATTACTATGGAAACACAGTCCCATGGATGAAGAAGATATTGAAGATGGCTAAGAGTGAAGATAAGTTATCTATGGTGAGGCTTAACAGGATAGGGAAAAGTTATCAGATCAAGCAATTATCAATGATTAAGCAAGACTTTGAAAGGATTAGAAAAGAGATAACGGAACATGCTTGTTCTCTTGACAATTTTATGAAGATCCGTAAAAGAGTCTTATCAGTAAAATATTGTGGACCTAAGATAGTTCATGGATGGGGGTTATTCTCATTAGGATTAACATGTTTAAGTCAAGTAGACAGGCATCTACTAAGCATTGGGAAATACATAGGAATAATTGGCAACGATGATAAAATACCTTCAAAAAGTTTCTGCATAAATTCAAGATGTTTCACTGATAATGATTGTAGGATATTGAATAAGTGTATTACCTATAAGCTGTATAAATTCTTCGGGGATATGGCGGGATGGTTTCAGACAGCTGTATATCTTTACGGTGTGAAATATTTGAGAAACAGGATAGACCCATACAAGATACTGAGAAGGTGATAGGATGGATGAATTAAATGTTGAGAAAGGATATGATCCGTTAAAGTTGTCAGAAGCTGTTAGAGAAAAAGTTGTAAGAATGATTAACTCTGTTGAGGAGAGGAAATATTATAGATTTAGAAAGGATAGATGGTATGGTGGGATAGCTACTGGAGATGTCGTTGGATGTAATTTGAGATGTGGTATGTGCTGGAGTTGGAGAAATGCTAGCCATATAATGGCTGAAGGCTTCTACTGTAGTCCAGAAAGATCATTCTATCAGTTGAGAAATATTGCATATTCACATAATCTCGGAATGGTTAGACTCAGCGGTGGAGAGCCGACGATCTCAATAAGCCACGTACTGAGTCTATTAAAACTATTTGAAAACACTGGTCTAAAATTTGTATTAGAAACGAATGGCTTAATTATTGGAGATGATCCCGACTTTGCTAACAAACTTGTAAGATACAATCATTTAGTTGTTAGAGTATCGTTGAAAGGATGCTGTAGAGAAGATTTTCATAAGATTACACATGCTAAACCCGAGTTCTTCGATCTACAATTAAAAGCTTTAGAAAATCTTATCGAAGCGGGAGCTAAACCATGTGAGCAAGTGTATCCAGCTGTTATGCTAAGCTTCAGTGAAGAAAAAGATTACAAGATGCTTCAAGAAAAGCTTTCGAGAATAGATCCACTACTCTCAAAATGTATTGATGAAGAATACGTTATACTGTATCCGCATGTTGTAAAACTAATGGAAATGAGGGAGCTGAAACCGAAGATTGCTTTCCGCCCAAATGGGTTACCTGAGCACACGATCTAGACAATAGTTAATCCACGTTGTTCATTGATATATGTTTAAATTTTTTAAGCTGATATATGTTTTCTAGATTAAATGGAGAATAAGTGGAGTGTTCTCACTGTTACGACTATAGGCATATTCATGGCATCTCTCGACGCTAGCCTTCTAGTTGTCGGTTTACCTGTAGTAATAAGTGAGCTCGGAGCAGACTTAGCTACTGGAAGCTGGTTGATAACAGTCTACCGTCTTGCGTTAACTATACTTTTAGTGCCTATCGGTAGATTAGGAGATATGTATGGAAGAGTAAAGCTATACTCTCTTGGATACTTTATTTTTGCTATAAGCTCATTACTATGTGCATTGTCACTTGACATCTATCAGCTACTTATCTTCAGATTAATTCAAGGAGTCGGTGGAGCCTTCATGTTTGTCAACTCTATGGCAATAGTTACGGATGCTTTTGCAGAAAGAGGGCTTGGACTTGGAATAGGAGTAAACCAAGTAGCAATAAATGCGGGAACGATACTTGGATATACTTTAAGTGGTGTAATAATTAGCCTCTATGGTTGGAGAACATTATTCTTGATAAATGTACCGATTGGAATATTCGGTGGAATCTGGGCTAGACTCCGATTAAAAGAAAGAAACGTTTACAAGAAAATGGAGCAATTCGATTTTACGGGAGCAGTCATATTTTCTATTTCCCTCACCCTGCTTATGCTTGGACTAACTTCTGGAGCTATAACCTCACTCATACCATTGTCTCTAGTCATTGCAAGTCTAGCACTCTTAACAATATTCATAATAATTGAAAAAGATAGAGTACATCCAATGCTTGACCTGAAATTATTTAAAATTAAGACGTTCACAGCTGGAAATATATCAAACCTGCTAAATGGAATATCTTTTGCATCTCTAGCTTTCTTAATCTCAACGTATCTCGAAATAATTGCAGGAGAATCACCTATTCAAGCTGGTCTAAGCCTTATACCTATAGATTTAACATTAATACTCGTTGGACCGGTGAGCGGATGGTTATCAGATAAGATCGGCGCTAGAATATTGAGTACAACTGGATTAGTAATTACGAGTATTGCATTAATTATTTTATCCAATTTATCTATAAGTCTAAACTATGACATACTGCTATTAGGGTTGGTGCTGGGGGGACTTGGTGTAGGATTATTCCGAAGCCCTAATGCAAGCTCTGTCATGGGGTCTGTTCCAAGCGAGAAAAGAGGTGTAGCTGCAGGTGTTAGAAGCACGATCATAAACACTAGCATTGCGTTGAGTATACCATTTTCAATCGCTATAATATCTACTACCATACCTTCTAGTGAAATCTCGAGCATGATTAACAATAGAAGAGTAGGAATTGAATCCATCACAGAGGTTACTGAGTTAGTGCAAGGAATAAAGAATGCATTAGTAGCTTCAGCAATATTGAACATCATAGCTGCAGTTATTTCATATCTACGTGAAGAAAAACGTCGAGTAGGCTACAGTAAGATTCCTCATCTAGCCGAGTAAGTATTGTAGTAGTCAAGCATGAATCATATAGTATTTTTACCTTGTAATAAAAAAGGGGAAAGTTATGTAGTAACGACTGCCGTCTCTGTAGATTGTACACCTCTTACTCTATGTATTCTTGATGCAACGAGTTTTCCTAGGTCTTCTAGTGATTCAACTTCAACGAATGCTACTATATCGTATCTGCCTGTTACCATTCTAGCAGACTTTACATTCTTAATTCTTGAGACAGCTCTTAATACTGCGTTTGCGTTACCTTTCAATACTCTTATGAATACATATGCTTGAACCGCCATTTATCTCACCCTACTGAGAGTAATGTTTCTGTTCTTTCAATTCCATCGATTACTTGGATACGGTTAATAATCAAGTCTGACAATTGCTTCATATCTTCTGCTTCAACTTCTACAACTGCATCAAATCTACCAGTCACTGAATAGGCAGCTTTAACATTCTCAATCTTTTTTACTTCAGAAACTACGTCATTTAATTTCCCCATTCTACATCTTAACAAAACGTACGCATATACGACCATAGACTTTCAATACATTAAGTAGATGTGAAAGTAGATAAGCTTTCCCACATATATTACCGAATCATATCAAGAAGATAACAGGAGGGTAAACAATGGACCCCTATATTTAATTAGAGGATAAATGCATGAAGCAGAATATGATCCTGTCAAAGGCTTTAAGAAGAAAGAACAGAGAATATAAGAAGTATTAACACAGGCTTGCAAAAGATCTACTCTCAATATTTTATCGTATTACAGAATACCGTCAATGATCGAAAACCTTATTTCCCAGACCTAGTATTGAAAGGCTTGGAGCCAACAGGAAAAGGACCAGGTATGCTTGTGGGGAAGCATGTTGGGGGAAGCCTCAACATGCATACTCACAGCATATCATTACACATCCCCGCAACACCGCGTAAAGCGGTAAACCAGGGATGTGTAATGATGAAGGTGATGGGGGCACAGCCTGGGAGTTGTGGGGTTGTGCCTTTCAATCCTTCACCTGCTCCGAATGTTGGCTCCACTCAACATATTTTTTAATATCCAATGTTCTTGGAGCTAGTTTGCTAATCGTTGACTTGAGATAGTTTCTAGGTGATAGTCTATTTACTTCTAAAGTATCAATGTTTAATAAGTATATGGAATGAATCTTTGATCTCCTTATATCTTCAAGTGTTATCGTTGGTTGAGAATAGTATTTATCACATAAGTTTTTCAACATTATGATCTCCTGTTTTCTCCTCTCCTTGAAAGATTTTAGATAGAATGATGGTATCTGGAGGATGTTGTGTAAGGGTGTTGCGAATGAGAATATGTCTGCATATTTACCGTATCTCGCTACTTTGCTTACTATTCTAGCTGATAGATAGCTTTGAGGATCTAAAGCATTCTCAGGAGATGTAAAACCTGTCTCTATCTCGATGATCATTCTCTTATCATCTTTAAGTGCTACGACGTCTGCTACGAGCGAGTCACCTACTTCCTCTTCAACATCTACTGTGTAACCATTGTTCACTAAATATGCTCCTAAAACTATTTCCATAACTGAATGATTTACTTTAACTCTGTTTACTCTATGTAATTCTATCAGCTTACTGCTTAACTTAATCAGTTCACCACGTATATGGTCACCATATACCGAGACGGCCTTCCTAACAATTGTCAAGATATCTTCTTCGAATTTATCCATTGACATAGTGTTATTCTGACTGGAGATGAATTTAACATAAATGTCTGTTGGCCATTAGTAATCTAAGATTATTCCACTCATTCAAACTGCTTGGCCATTGAGAACTTTTACTTAGCCGTAACGGTAATTTCTTCTAAATCTTATGAGATTGCTCCAAGCGTTAACGTAATATTCATTTCAGTATTGCCTCTAATGATCTTCAGTGTAATAGTGTCTCCAGGTCTCTTATATTCTTCAATGTATGAAAGTAGGTCAGATAAGCCGAAGACAACTATATCATCTACACCGATTATTACGTCTCCCCCAATATTTACTCTCGTACCGTCTGACAGCGTAACCATTCTAGTGCCAGCTCTCAGCCCAGCTTTCTCTGCTGGACTATCTTTTCCCACTACTGTAACGAGAAGCCCATACGCTTTATCCAGATTCATTAATTGAGCTATCTCCATGTTGACATCTATTCCACCTATGCCCATCCATGGATGCTCGTATTTTCCTGTCTCAATCAAGGATTTAACAACTCTTAAAACAGTGTTTGAAGGTATTGCAAAGCCTATTCCAGCAAATTCTCCAGTTGTTGATGCAATAGCAGTTGTTACACCTATAACCTTTCCAGAGTAATCTAATAATGGCCCCCCGCTGCTACCAGGGTTTACAGCTGCGTCGAATTGTATTACTCCAGGTATACCTCTCCCACCTGGACTTTCAAGTAATCTGTTTAGCTGGCTTATTACTCCCGTTGTTAGGGTAGCGGTTAAACCGAATGGGTTACCTACAGCGATCACGGGCTGCCCAACTCTAAGCTCTGAAGAATTACCGAAAGATAGTGGAATGAGTATTTTCTCTCCAGGATCTATCTTCAATAATGCTAGGTCAGCGTAAGGATCTACACCTACTATTCTTGCTATATAAACAGTCCTATCTGGGAAGAATACTTGCACACTTTCAGCATTCTCGACAACATGGTAATTTGTTATAATATATCCTTCAGGAGAGTACACAAAGCCTGACCCTTCAGCTGAAGTATAACTTCTTCCTAAAATTGTTTCTACAAGAATTCTAGATTTTATGAGAACTATAGAATTCTTAACTTTCTCATATACTATCTCAGGAGAGGAGAAATTATGTTGAACCGACGTCACTACAAGTGTTGAAGTAAGATTAGAACTCAAGTTAGATATGTTTTCTTCAACATTACTTAAACGATATTCATAGTTTGAGAGCTTAGCTTTCAAATCATCAATCTTCGCTGAGAGACTGGACAGCTTAGAATTAACCTCATTGAGAGATAATTGATAAAGTATTAAGGAGCTTGTAGATAAGATTAACGCCACTACGATAATTGCTGAGAGTATCACGTATTTACTATCCATTTTTCATCCCCCATCTCTGTAACTAGCCACACCCCTTGATTTTCTTAGTGGATGCATCTTATAAAGAATTCCATGAAACACATTGGAATGTTAAACTTAAATGAATTAATTATATCAAGAGATGAACATAAGAAAAACGTTATCTCCCGGACGGTTTCTTATCCTATCCTAGATGGAATCTTCCAGGTTTATCTATTCTTTCGAATCCATGATATCCAAACCTATCTCTAAGTGCTTGAAGAATGTTTGCTGGAAGCTTCAAGAGTATTATGCATCCACCTCTCCATATCTTTAACAATTTTAGCAAATCAATATTGTAC
>JAGDWP010000012.1 GCA_023269855.1 Nitrososphaerales archaeon
ATAAGTATAAGTAGATGGCATAACCCACAATCCATAAGGGAGTCCTAACCCTCTCGAAAAGCTTCACACTCATAACTTATCAAGAAGGATAGGGCTCCCATAAATCTTAAGGTTACAGCACCTTGATAGAAAGCTAGACCATGTTAACACTATACATTGTTTTCTTCTAAATTACTAACTTTCTATATCATGCTATTACTTTCGTTCTTCCTCTACTCTGTCCGAAATTTTTCTATATCCAGGCGTGGATAATAATACTCCTTTAAGCCAACTAGATGTCAAGACTTCTTTAAGTTTCTGGACACCCTTGCTTCGAACTCTAGATTTCAAGGCATAGTATTCATAGCGCTCCCAAGTTACATGAATCCACCTGAGACCATATTTTTCAGCCACATTTCTCAATACCAATCCAACATCAGCATCTCCTGACGCAATTTTCTCAGCAACCTCCTCATGAGTAAAATGTTCTCTCTCATAACCCCTAATATGGTTGCACCTAGCTCCAACTCTTCTTTCAGCTTCCTCTAGAAGGAAGTCTAAGTAAACTCTAGTCCCAGACCCTCTATTCCTATTTGCAAGCTTCAGCCACCCTTCAAGAAGCAGCTTTATAACTTTCTCTAGATTATCTTCTTTAACATTTTCTCCTATGGCCATGACTAATTGTCTTTCATAGCCACCTAGCTTTACGACGTTACCTTGAAGCCAAAACCTCTTAAGGTAAGGCTCATTATAAGACTTAGTGAGAGGATCGTAGAGGTGAGTACATGCAACGTCTACTTCTTCTAATGAGAGCATTGCTAGCGATAACCCTGAGCCTATACAGAAACCTTTAACGGAAACTCCTTCTTCAGAGAGCTTTTCTAATATTTTAGCGAGCAGGGGATCGTTGCTATACGCTATAGAAAGTTGTGGCTCAGCAGAAGGGTATATTGGTACAGCGAGACCAGCGGTCGCTAGCATCTTAACGCCTTCCTTGTAAAATTTAAGAAGCTTTTCACCCATAATGGTTAAATTCGCTCCCCCACCATTCTTTCCACCTCTCTTAGTCATAAGTAGTGGCTCACCAATCATCTTCTCAGCTTTGGAAACGGTCTCCCATACCCTCGAGTACGGTACGCCAAGAATCCTTGAGGTCTTAATTATTGAGTGTTCTCTCTTAATAGTTTCAAGCATGTGAAAGAGATCACTATCAAGTACAGTTTTCCCATTTAGCTGAACAACACATTCAAATCTTACAGTAATCTTTTTCATTTGTAAATACTATTGTTTCGGAGGTATATATTGTTATTGGTTTTTGAATAACGTGAAAAAGATTTTTAACATCCTCTTAAGGTAGGATTACGATTATGTATCATAGGAAACTCGCTTTAATAATACTCGCTTTAGTAGTTGCTTTAGCAATTGCCTCGGTTTACATATTCTCACCATTTTATGAAGTAAGAGTTAGAATATTCACAACGACTTCTCTTTACGCAACTGGGCTGCTTGATTATTTGGCTGATCAATTTAAGAAAGAGAATCCTACAGTCAAGTTAGAATATATGGCTGTAGGGACAGGAGCCGCCTTAAAGTATGCTGAGCAAGGTGATGCTTGTGCAGTTATAGTTCATGCACCAAGCCTCGAGAAACAATATCTTGAGAAAGGAGTTCTTGAGCCCGGTATCATATTTGCTTACAACTTCTTCATCATAGTTGGACCGAAGACTGATCCGGCAGAAATTTCAAATTTAAACAATGTCATCGATGCTTTCAAGAAAATTTATTCAGTTGGTGAGGCGAGCAAAACTGTATTCGTTAGTCGAGGCGACAATTCTGGGACCCATGTTAAAGAACTCGACATTTGGAAGAGGGCAAATCTAAATCCTGCTGGTAAGAGCTGGTACAAGGAGGCTGCAGCTGGAATGGAGCAAACTCTCGTAGTAGCAAACGAGCTCCAAGGATATACGTTGAGCGACATAGGAACCTACTTAAAGTTTAAGAAACAAGGGAGGCTTCCGAACCTCGAAATACTTTATGCTAATTCGACAGATCTAAACATCATAAACATCTATTCCGCTTATCTCGTCAAGAAGTGTTTAGGCGAAGAGAGAAAATATGCAGAGTTCTTCATAAGGTTCCTAGAAAATCGTCAAGACATAATCGGCAGTTTCGGTCTAAGTGAATATGGGCAATCACTCTTTTATCCCGTTAAGGATAAGATACAGGAGGTTCAGGCCCTTTGGGTCAAGTTATCAGCCGGATGAAGCTGTTGTGATAAAAATTGAGTCAGCTACTTTCTGAAGTACTAGATGTAACTTTTAGGACATTATACATTTCAGGCTTAGCTACGGTCTTATCAATATTATGGAGTCTTCCAGCCGCCTACCTACTCTCTTTCAGGCAGAGGGCTGGCTTACTTGAGGCTGTCGTAGAGTCTCTTGTCGGCATTCCAACAACCTTACTTGGTCTACTTCTTTTCATGCTTTTCAGTAGTTCAGGAATACTTGGGTTTCTTAAGCTACTTTACACACCACAAGCGATCCTCATAGGCCAATCGATTCTCGTTACACCTATCCTTATCTCGACAAGCTACAGAGTTTTAAGAGAGGTTGTATCGCCGTACTTTGAGCTTGCGTTAAGCCTCGGAGCAAGCAAGATTCAGGCCATGGCAATGATACTCCGAGAATCCGTAGCAGGAATAATCGCATCAATAATAATGAGTTTTTCTAGGGCTGTCGGGGAACTCGGGGTCGCCATGATGGTCGGCGGTAATATCAAAGGGTTCACGAGAGTCTTGACAACAGCGATAGCGCTTGGAGTGACTCGAGGAGAGTTTGAAGCCGCTATAATCCTCGGCGTAATACTCCTTGCACTCACGATTTCGACAGCAATAGCTGTTAAGGTTTTGATGAGGTTGATGAGGTCTTGATTACTATAGAATTGAGGGGGATCTGGCATAGGTATCCTGGCATAAGTAACTGGGCACTGAAGGATATCTCGGCAACCTTCAGTTCGGGGAAGCTAATCCTCGTCTCGGGACATAATGGGAGTGGAAAGACAACCCTCCTCAAGATAGCAGCCCTGCTTTATAGACCATGGCACGGCGAGATCATCGTTGAAGGATGCAATTTCTGGAAGATGAACGAGGCCGAGAAGATCAAGATTAGAAGAAAGATCACATATGTTCACGAAAAGCCGATTCTCCTTCGCGGAAGCGTTTTCGAGAATGTTGCGTATTCTATCAGGATCCGAGGAGTTGATCGATGTGATGCAACTGAGAAAGCTGAGAGCATAATGGAGGAGCTTGAGCTAATCAAGCTTTCAGATAAGAGTGCTAAAGAGCTATCAGCAGGCCAGTCTCAGCTAGTAGCAATTGCTAGAGCTCTAGTCGCAGACCCAGAGTTAATTCTCCTCGATGAACCCTTCGCCCACCTAGATACACGGAAATCGAAATTATTGAGCCAAGCCCTTAAAGTGAGAAGAAAGAATGGTGTTGGAATAGTGTTCGCTTCCCATAGTAGGGGCAAGTTACCAGAAGACTTGGAGCCGGATGAGGTAATAGTGCTTGAGGAGGGGCAAATTATATCTAAATACTAAATAACCCTTCAATTCTTTTTGAAATTCCAATTGAGCTCTTAACAATCTAGTCACGTAAGGAGAAGCTTAATGAAATCTTCAGCTTAACGAGCATAAGGTCTAAGCCCTATACATAAGGGCCTAAGTCATAATGGTCGAGTTGAATACATTGATAACCAAGACTTAATGAGAAGATGTCAAATATATTACTATCTTAACTTATTAGAAATAAAGATGTTTTCAGTTAATTGAGATATGTAGCGAACTTAATTTGCTTTAGTAGCTAGGAAAACTCATCCAATGTCTTTTGATTATCTTAAACGGCGAGGTGGTTACATTATTGAGTTTAAACAATATTTCCTCCGTCCTCCCTTTCCCGTAGAAGAATTCAATAAGTTCAGAGAATTGATTTCAAGTATTTCTACAGTGTACAGGTATCCTCTTAAATATTTAATAGAGCTGTTTATCCGCATGGCGGAGAGGTTATAAAAGGTATGAACTAGGCGACACATCCGCAGCCGTAGAATTTAATAAAAAATTGCTAGTATGTTTTTCACATTTTTTAAGTAGGGGGAGAAATTCCCCCATGTCTCTGTATCCCGCGGGCAGGATTTGAACCTGCGACCATCCGGTTTCTGTCAGCCTGGCCACTGTGACCATACCTCTCGGGTATGGCTACAGCCGGACGCTCTACCAGGCTGAGCTACCGCGGGTTCCCTGTATCTTCCTTTACTGCATACGGCATGGTCGTATTTAGATTTTGATTTTAAATGTTTTATCTTTCTTACTATCTATGGCTTTTTCTATTATGCTTCTTAACTTTCTTAATAGGTTTAGTTTGGAAATGCTTTAATTGTATTTTTTAGGTTTTCTTAATGGTTGATGGTTAATTGTTGAGGCAGACTGTTAGTGAAGCTGGTGAAGTTAGGAATGTGTTGAAGACTACTCTAAGTATTTGCCCTGAATGTAATGCGGTTATTCCAGCTGATGTTGTTGAGAGGAATGGTAAGATCTTCCTAGAGAAGGAGTGCCCAGTGCATGGTAGAGTGATAGAAGTATATTATGGTGATGCTGAGATCTATAAGAGGTTCAGCCGATACTCTCATGATGGTAAAGGGACAGGAAACCCCAACGTAAACATAATTGGATATACTTGTCCAGCGAACTGTGGTCTCTGCCCAGGACACTTAAGCCACACAGCATTAGCAAACATAGTGGTAACTAATAGATGCGACCTCTACTGCTGGTACTGCTTTTTCTTCGCTGAGCGTGCTGGATACGTGTATGAGCCTAGTATTGATCAGATTAGGGAGATGGTTAGGAATCTTAGGAGAGAGTATCCTGTCGCTGGAAATTCTGTACAAATTACTGGTGGCGAGCCTTGTCTACGAGATGATCTACCTGAGATTATTAGAGTTATCAAGGAGGAGGGTGTGGACCATGTTCAGCTTAATACTAACGGTATCAGGCTTGCACACGACTTTGAATTCTTTAAGAAAGTGAAAGAAGCAGGGGTAAGCAATCTTTATCTCAGCTTTGATGGTGTAACACCTAGAACCAATCCGAAGAACCATTGGGAAGCACCCAGAGTCATGGAGAATGCTAGAAAGTTAGGAGTAGGCATAGTCCTCGTCCCAACAATTATACGTGGAGTCAACGATCATGAACTTGGAGAAATCATCAAGTTCGGCTTCAAAAACATAGACGTCATCAGGTCTGTAAACTTTCAGCCAGTATCCTTAACAGGTAGGTTAACCTATAGGGAGAGGGAAAAATATAGGATAACTATTCCAGACTGTATAATTAAGATTGAAGAACAGACAAATGGGGAGATACCTAGAGATGCATGGTTCCCTGTCCCAGCATGTACACCGCTCACCCACATAATAGAAGCTCTAGTTAAGTCTCCAAAATACGAGCTTTCAACACATTTTGCATGTGGTGCTGGAACATACGTCTTTAAGAGCGGTGATAAGCTTGTACCGATAACAGAGTTCATAGATATCGATGGTTTAATAAAGTATCTACAAGATAAAGCTGAAGAACTAGAGTCTGGTAAGAGTAGGATTATAACAGCTGCTAAGATTCTCTGGGACTTCGGAAAATATATCCGTGAAGACAAGCAGCCTGAAGGAATAAATGTTAAGAGAATGATTTACGAGATGATTATTAAGCATGATTATAAGAGTGTTGGAGACTGGCATAGGAGAAGCCTCTTCATCGGCATGATGCATTTCCAAGATAAATATAATTACGATGTTGAGAGAGTTATGAGATGTAGCATACATTACTTAATGCCTGATGGACGGATAATACCCTTCTGCGCATTCAACGTTATACCTGAATGGTATAGAGACAGAGTCCAGAGACTATACGGGTTATCAATAGAAGAATGGGAGAAGAAAACAGGCAAATCAATAAAACAATACTATAGAAGAATACTAGAAGCAGAAGCATAGCAAACGCCAAAAAAAAACGGTATAAGCCTCCTCATTCATAATTTTTCAGAATTTATTGGTTTAGACATTTCAGCATTAAGTATGTATAATCTAAAAGACTATCGGATGCTTTGTATGCTAGTGAGAGATTATTCGTATTCAGGGCTTTAAAGAATGTTTTTAAGTTTCTATTGAGAATGTTTTATCATGAATGTTTTCGATGCAGTAGTATCTAGAATTGAGGTTAGAGATTATTCAAGTGAAAAAGTTCCAGACGATGTGAAGCTTAAGATCTTGGAAGCTGCTAGGATGTCTCCCACAGGTTTAAACCTACAGCATTGGAGATTCATACTAGTTGAAGATCAAGCTAACCTGAAGAAGCTTGCAAACTTAAGCACTACTGGTAGTTGGGTTGAACAAGCGGATTTCGCAATAATAGTATTAACAGACCCTAAGTATCCTTTCCATCTTATAGATGCTGGTAGAGCTATAACATCTCTAAGATAAAGATTCTATAATATTTTTCTTAATTCTTCTAGGTTTAGTTCTTAGAGCTGATCCGCA
>JAGDWP010000021.1 GCA_023269855.1 Nitrososphaerales archaeon
AACCCACGATCCATAAGGGAGTCCTACACCTCTCAAAAAGCTTAACACTCATAACTCATCAAGAGAGGTAGGACTCCCCTAAATCTTAAGGTTACAGCGCCCTTTACCCAGCTTGCCTTCTCAACAGTTTCAAAATAGGTAGGCTTAAATAGTATGGTGTTAACTATGTTAATTGTGGAGAGAGAAGAGAAGCTGCTAACCATGGAAGAAGTGGGCTGGAATCTTCAATGTTGCGAGGCATGCTGTAGGTAAGTGGGTTAGGGAGGGTAGGATAAAGAGCTATCAAGCTGCCTGGGGGCCGGTACAGGTTTTCCTGAAAGCGAGGTTGAGAGGGTATGGAGGCGGTTAAAAGCTACAGGGTCCCAGTAGAGGCTCCAAAGGATTTAATCGAGGAGTATTTCAAAGTTAAGCAGAAGGTGTTAACCGTTGTTCTCTCACATGTTAAATTTTCTGAGAAGGCTCACTTAGAATTTAGAAACGAAGAGAGGAGAAGGCTTAGAGATGAATTGTTAGGGGGCTGGAGGTTTTCGAAACATTATGTAGATTCAGTGATAAACTCTGTTATAGGGCTTGTTAAAGGATGGATAACACTCTACAACAAAGGGAAGGCACGGAAAGAACCGAGGGTAACAAGGAAAACAGTCTACGTTAAGAGCACACTTTTCTCCTACAGAGATGGGAAGCTGAAGATAAGCATCGAACCGAACAAACGGTATTTAGAAGCCGATTTAACTAAGTATTCATGGGTTCCAAAGGATTTTGAAAAGGTTGGAGGCTTAATTCTAACTGAGAAGGAGCTGATAATCACTGTGAAGAAGAATGTCGAGCCGAAAGCTGAGACGTGGGCATCGTTCGACATGAACCTAACCAACATGACTGCTCTGATCAACGGCGAAGTCAGAAGATACAACCTGAAAACGCTTTACCACGTTCACAGAGTTTACGAGATTAAAAGACAGAGGATCCAGAAACTATCTAAGTTCAAGCCAAAAACTTCTGAGAAGCTTTTAGAGAAGTACTCGCATAGAGAGAAGAACAGAGTAAAAGACTTTATGCATAAGCTTACTACAGCAATTGTGAAAGATCTTGTAAAGCTTGGAAGTGGAGCAATACTTGAAAACCTCCAAGGCATCAAGGACAGAGTTTTAAATAGCTCAAAGAGAAACAATAGGAAACTCTCGAAATGGAATGCAAGACAGTTCCAGTTCATGCTCGAATACAAGCTCAAATGGCTTGGATTACCAGTAAAACATGTTAATCCAAAGAATTCTTCAAGAACCTGCCCCCTCTGCTCAGGCTACCTAGTAGCCTATGAGGGCAGGTTAATGAAATGTAGTTGTGGATTAATAGTAGATAGAGACGTTGTAGCAGTTTTAAACCTTCAAATGTGGGGAGCCGGGTTCACCCCCGAAAGCCCTCCATGACTTAATCGAGAGGGAAAGGTTACGTAAGTCTACAAAAGACAATGTAACCTAGAACCCGATGAGATCCACAGCATAGATATCTCCATTCTCGTCTTCTTCTAATACAATCTTAGGTAAAGCTTTTACTGCAGGACCTTTGATAACCTTCGCGTCATTGATTGGATCGAACAAGCTTCCATGACATGGGCATTCCAGCATCTGACTCGTCTCATTATACTTGACTTGACATTGTAGATGTGTACAAGTCAAATTGTAAGCGTAGAGGTCAGCTCTACGACCCATACCTCCACCTTCATCTCATCTAATCAAGATATTTACATTATAGCGGTTAACCTCGTTTGGCCAATTAAAAACAATATATGAACCTCGTGGAAGTTGGGAAATATTTATGATCTTTTTCTTCTCAAACCTAGTCTGAGTAATAGTTTGAGTCGAAGTAGGCTGACTGGTTTTAGGTATAATATACTGTGTAAGAAATGTTACTAACGCAGCTCCAGTAACTGCAAAAATACTTATGAAAAGATTACGTCTCTTCATCGATCCCCTAGTCTACAGCGTTGTCCAATCATTATATAATGTTGCTGAAAAGACTTACTCTCATGTAAATATACTAAGAAAGTAAGAATGTCTCCTAGATCATATCTAGTTGATGTATACTTCTCCTAGATGATCTATCTTCTTTAATGCTTCTCTCGCTGCTTGCTTAAGTTCTCTCGCTCTCTCTTCCGGTATACCGTCGTATGTAAAGACCCATGCACCCCACTCTATTCCCGCAGCATACTTAATTCTCTCTCTTGAGATGTGTGGTGAATAGAATTCTATATGTAATCTGTAGTCATGGTATTCACCGACGGGTGATTGATGAATTACCATCATATATGCACAATCTTCTCCAAACATCTCTTCATACATTGCAACAGCAGCCCTAATTATATCTGCAAGCATGAGCTTCTCTTCTCTATCAAGCTCAGTTAATGATTTCACATTAATCTTAGGGTAGATGTGTATCTCATACGGCCACATTGCGAAGAAAGGTAAGAAAAATATGAATAACTTATTTTCATAAATTATTCTTGCACCCTCTTCTTGCTCATTTTTCAAGATATCTTCGAATAAGTTTCTATTGTATTCTCTTCTATATTTCTGGATACACTCGATCTCTTTCATGATTCTTGGAGGGATAAATGGTAAAGCGTAGATCTGGCTATGAGGATGGGTTAATGATACACCAATTATTGATCCTTTATTTTTGAAAGGGACAACACATTTTACGTAAGGCTTGGACTCGAGAATCCTAGTTCTTTCTGCTAGAAGATCTATATATAGAGATACTTGTGTAATAGGAAAATCTGGGAAGTCCCCTTCATGTTGGGGAGACTCTATTATTACTTCACATTCTCCAATAGCTTGAAATCTATAAAACAGTCTTTTGTCTTCTTCTATTATTGGAGCGTCTGGGGAAAGTGCTGGAAACTTATTTGGTAAAGCTAAAACTTTCCAATCACCTGATGTCTCTTCTCCTCCAGGACAGAAAGGGCATTTGCCTGATCTCCAAGGTCTAGTAATTCTCTTGCCTGAAACTATTATCCAACTTTCTGTTAATGGATTTCTCCTAATCTCGTGAGACACTTCTTATCTCCTCCTTTAATTCTTTAACTGCTAATCTTACTGCATCACTACTATTATACCTCGGTTTCCATCCAATACTCCTTAGCCTAGATATGTCTAGTAACATCCTTCTTACATCTCCTATCCATCCTCTTCCGTGAAGTTCATTCCTATACTCTATTCTAACATTCTCCAAGTTAAGTTCCTCAATTACGATTCTCGCTATAGTTTTTACATTAATAGCATCCTCTGAACCAACATTATAGATCTGTATGTTGTCACCAATGTTTTCAAATGATTTAATCATAGCATCTATACAATCTTTAATATGTAGATATGATTTGGTTTGTTCACCGTCACCTAGGATTTCAAGTCTAGTCGGGTCTTCTAATAATTTCCTCAAGAAGTCAACTATGACGCCATGTCTTGATCTTGAACCAACAATATTTGCTAATCTAAGTATAACACTGCTGAATCCGTATGTGTTTGAATAACCTATTATGAGAGATTCGCTTGCAAGTTTACATGCGCCATAAATAGATATTGGCATAAGTGGAGAGTAGTCTTCAGGTGTTGGAAAAATCTTTGCTTCACCGTAAACCGTTGAAGATGATGTGAAAACGATTTTGGTAACATTATTAACCCTCATAGCCTCTAAGACGGCATAGGTTGCATAAACGTTATTTTTGAAATGAATATATGGGTCTATCATTCTAACTTCAGGATTAGCCGCTAGATGAAAAACAGCATCACAGTCCTTAACTATCTTCGACATTAATTCTAAGTCAGTGACATCTCCTTTAACAAATTTGAATCTTTGATTTTTCATCCACTTAGATATATTTTCTAATTCACCTCTAGAAAGATTATCCACCACGATAACTTCATCTACATAATTCATTAAAGCATCAACGAGATGGCTTCCAATAAATCCTGCTCCACCAGTTACTATAACTCTCAACTTCTAGACCCATGAGAGATTTACTTAAAACCTATTATTAAATAAGTTATACAGTCTTTCTTCTTTTTATTATAATATCTCTTCTCGCCCCTTCTTCTGGTCTAGAAATCCATGTAGATGTATATCCTTCCTCATAACATTTTCTTCTTGCATTCTCAGCTTCTTTAATATTTTTGGAGAGTGCTATGATAGCTCCTCCCATGCCTGCTCCTGAAATCTTTGCTCCTGTAACTCCCGCATCTAAGAGAATATCTCTCAGCTCTTCGAGTTTCGGAGTACTTACCTCATATAGATCTCTAAGAAGGATATGCTGATAATTCATTATCGCTCCCAAGACTTCTACCGGGTCTTCAATATTTATTCTACAACTTTCTGCGAAATCTTCTCCAACCGCCTCGACAAATTTCTCATACTGTGGTTTTTTACCTCTTAGGATATCTATAGCGTAAAGAGTTGACTTATGTGTTAAGAACGTAAACCTTATCCTGTCGGCGAGCTTTCTAGGCATACTCGCTAAATATTCTTCAATAATATGAATAGCATCCATTAAGAATTCCCATTTTGTCTCATAATAGTCATAAGATAAGAATCTATTAATATCTTCTGGAAGCTTAGCTTCATCAATTAATATCTTGAGAGCTTGATTTATCTCAGCTTGTCTAATTGGATGGATAGATGCTGTTCTCCTATGTTCACCCGAATCCGATACTATAAAGATTAAGTCTTTCATCCTGAGTTCTTCCACATCAAAAGGTGGTCTAGTATCTATCTTTATAATACCTCCAAAAGATGATGCATACTGGTCTAATCTTCCACACGGTATCTTCATAATGTCATGTTCGGCTCTATAGCTTAATTCAGCAATAGTCTTTTTATTAATGTTCAAGTTAAAAATTTCGGAGATTAATGTTGCTGTAGAAACTTCTAATGCTGCACTACTAGATAATCCAGCTCCAATCGGTACTTCACTCCAAATTACTATCTCACATCCATTAATCTTAAATCCGTAATCGATAAATGCTTTGAAAACTGCCCTTACATAGTTACCAAACCAATCGCCAGGTTTTAAATCTAGCTCATTTATACTGAATTCGTCGTAGAATTCTACTCCTGCCTCTCTCAAGTTTATACTCTTAACTCTTACAATATCTGAGTTTAATGATATACCTGCTGAATAGCATCTAAGCTGTATAGCTACTGGAACAACGGGTAATCCTTTATAATCTTGATGAGTGTTTAAGAAATCTGCACGACCTGGAGCTGAAACAACAACTGGCTGTATACTTTCACTAAACTCGTTGACTAGGTCTTCTAAATGAATCACTTTGTACCACGGTGGGAATATTTTGTGAACATTATATTTAAAGATAAAACCTATATAATGGATTACGTCTTGGAATTAGCTTAAAAATTGGTTTTTCTCATGTTTTTGAAAGCATAGATTTATAATGTACATTTTTGTTATCTTAGATGTATGTCTAAGCATAGAACTAGTATAGAGTTTCCGATTGAGCTGTGGGATGCATTAAAGAAGCATATTCCCGCTAGGAAGAGGAGCTCATTTATTATTGAAGCAGTTAGAGAGAAGTTAATGAAGGAATCATTAAAGTGCGTAATCTTATGTGGTGGTAGAGGTATGGGTCTCACACCTCTCACTTATAGTATACCTAAACCGATGATACCTATAGGATATAAACCGATAACTGAACACATTATAACATACATGAAGAAGCAGGGGATCTACAACTTCATCTTAGCAATAGGATATCTAGGTGAACATCTAATAAAATATTTTGGAGATGGTAGGCTTCTAGGAGTCTCAATTGATTACTCTATTGAGAAGGTGCCTCTTGGAACAGCAGGTGCAGTAAAGAATGCTGAAAAGAAATTGAATAGTACTTTCTTAACTGTTAATGGAGATATAATTTTCTCAGGTTTAGATGTTTCAACTCTAATTAATTATCATAGAGAGAAGAATGGTGTTGCAACAATAGTTTTAACTAGAGTTGAGGATGCAAGGAGGTTCGGCTTAGTCTCAGTAGATGAAGAAGGAAGAGTTATAGCGTTTAGAGAGAAGCCTAGGCAAGCTGTTCCAGGATTCGTTAACGCAGGAATCTATGTATTTGAACCCGCTATCTTCGACTACATACCATCTGATAGACCCTCATCTCTTGAAGAAGACATATTTCCAGAACTTGCAGACCAAGGGAAACTATACGCGTATCTTCATAATGGTTACTGGATAGATATAGGAGATCAATCTGATTACGAGAAAGCTGTTAAAGATTTCTTCAATGGTCTATTACCATAACAGTTCAGAATATCTCTCTGTAAAAGATATGCAATCTACTCATTTTTTTGTAGATACTCAGGTTTAAGTAGTCGTGGAAAAACTTAATTTACATGCTTAGAATTTCTAAAGCTAGGACATCTTTAATAATTGCTGTCTCAACGGTTTTCGGAGCTCTCTCTGCAGTCCTAGCGATGATGCCTCTAAGTTTCTCTTTCCCATTAATACCGTATCTAAAATTTGATATAGCTGAGATACC
>JAGDWP010000028.1 GCA_023269855.1 Nitrososphaerales archaeon
GAAGAGATAATAAGAGCAATAGCAACACTATACAACATACTCAAAATCGGAGGAAAGGAGGTAATACCAACTTGACAGTACCGTTTTCTCCCAGAAGCCGTAGTCGGTGAAACCCTTCATAAATACATAGTAACTTACGATCCTGCAGACGGTGGAGAAGTATTTATCAGGAAAATTGAAGAAACCGCTGAGTCTCTTCTTAAGAACACTGGTAAGCCGCCAATCATAACTTTAAGCTTAGACTCTATAGAGTTCAACTACACATATGAAGATACACTAAGAATAATCTCTAGAATATCCGTGTGGGTGAGAAAGAATGATGCACTATTACTTCTACTGGATAAATATTGTTTCCCCGAAGTAACTTCAAGAATCTCTCCCACAGCTACTATACATCTTAAACTAATGCGAAGACATGGATGCTTGATTATCTTTGGAGTAAAGCCTAGAACATCTCTATACGCAGTCCAACCGAGTACTGATAACCCAATACCGAATCTATTACCCATACTCTGAATTAATGTAGCGTTATGTTTGATGTCATGTTAACATGGAAGTTAACTGAAATTTCTTAAATCCTGTATACACTGTCTAGATTACTGTCTGACTCATAGCTGGACACTATTAAGAACATAGGAACCACAACAGTAAAATACGTAAAAAGCCTATGCGTAGTCTATCTTGTAGACTAAGGCAGAGATTCTAAGTCAATAAGTCAATATGTATATGTAGTGAAAAGAATTAAATGGAAAGAGTTGAGTTGATCTCTGTGTTGAACTATGTCGTTAAACATAGATTCTTTCCTCAGTCAGTATAGGAAACTACCAGACTTCATAGATAATAATTATCTAGAAGCTGATTCAGAACGTTATCTTAAATCTTATGATCCAGGACTCGGCGCAGAAATAGCTGAAGTACCTATATCTTCAAGCAAAAATGTAGATGAAGCACTCTCAGCGGCCTCTGAAGCTTTTAAGAAGTGGTCCAGTCGTCCAATACTTGAACGTCTACAATATTTGGTAAGATTGAAGATACTCGTTCAGGAGAAGATGGATGAGCTAGCTTACGCATTGTCTATGAATGTTGGTAAGACTCTTAGGGAGGGGCGTGGAGAGGTTATGAGGACTCTTGAAGCTTTAGACTCAGCTCTAGGTGTACCACATCTCTTCATGAATGTGAGGAAGCTTATGAATATCGGGGGAGGTGATCCTGAGATAGACATGGAGATGGTTAGAGAGCCTCTCGGAGTCTTCGCAATAATATCTCCCTTCAATTTTCCAATAATGATCCCTATGTGGTTTATACCTATGGCGGTCACGCTTGGAAACACTATAGTAGTTAAGCCTAGTGAGCTCGACCCAGTACCAATAACATATTTCATGAGTTTATTCAGAGAAGCAGGATATCCCAATGGAGTAGTAAATCTCGTAAATGGCGATTCATCTACAAGCCAGCATCTAATAAAACATAAAGACGTAGCTGGAGTAGTATTCGTAGGTTCAAGCCCAGTAGCTGAAAAGATATATTCAACAGCGTGTGCTAGCGGTAAGAGAGCTTTATGTCAAGCGGGTGCAAAGAATCCAGTAATACTCATGCCTGATGCTGTACCTGAACCCTCAATAGAGAATATTGTTGCAGGATTCTTCGATATGGCTGGTCAGAGATGTCTCGCACCTGGACTACTGATTACAGTAGGTGAAGCATATAATAGATTCATCGAGATGCTTGTAAACAGAGTGAAGAAGATCAAAATCGGATACCAGCTTCTCGAAGATACTGATACAGGACCACTAGCATCTCTAAAAGGCAAGCAAAAAGTTATAGAAATGATTGAGAAAGCAGTTGGTCAAGGTGCAAAAACATTAGTAGATGGAAGAAACTATAAAGTTGAAGAGAAATACTCTAAAGGATTCTATCTTGGTCCAACAATACTTGATGACGTTTCTCCAGACATGGAAATAGCTAGAGAAGAAATATTCGGCCCCGTCATGCCTATAGTTAGAGCATCATCATTTGATGAAGCACTCGAGATAGCGAATAGAGGAGAATACGGGAATACTGGAACAATATATACTTCAAGTGGGAAATATGCTAGAGAATTTGCAAGGAAGATGAATGCTGGAAACATTGCTGTAAACATGGCTGTAGCTCAACCAAATCAATACTTTCCATTTCCTGGAAGAAAGAGAAGCTTCTACGGAGTACTTCATGGACAGATAGACGCCTTAGACTTCTTCACAGATAGAAAAGTAATAATGCAGAGATGGTGGTAGCAGTTCTAACTCTCTAACTCAGAGTCTGGGAAGAGTTGGACCTCTTTGATTTTGATACTTGCCCTCATAAGGTTTCTGAGCTGGAGAAGACAATTTGATAAAAACTATTTGAACAATTCTATCTCCTTTGCGTATTCTGACAGGGAATGGTCCACCGATTAATTCAATAGTCAATTCACCTTCTGAACCTGCGTTAACTATAGTTGGAGGAATGCTTAACCCCAATCTTGCATACGTACTCTTCAGCAACACAAAGCCCATGACATCCATCGGTAGCCTTAGATATTCTATACTGGAAAGTAAAAGATGCTCTCTAGGATTAATAATAAATTCATCACGTTCTTCTCTAACAAAGTATTCACTTACGTCTGCGACTCTATCTAAGCTGAAGACTGAATCAGAATTTCTGAGTCGAATGATCTTTCCATTAACTCTTAAATCTACACTGTTCGGTCCTATTAAGCTATCATCAAAAACTTCTGAACTGAAGACGATCAGCCAACCCTTCGAGATATATTCTCGTATTTCTTTATCATTCAGAATCATCTCTTTCTCACTCTACACCTCTAAAGCCTCTAGGAAGAATAAACTAGACAGGATTTTAAGATTACATTTACTCAATTATAGTTCTCGAGATAAATTAATTTAGTAACTTTTTGGAGGTTATGTAGTGTTGAGGCAGGGACACTATATAAAATTGTTTGACCCTTGGAGAAGTAGCTTGTGTACTTGTCCAGTGAAGTTCTCCTTCGATCCTTATACTGGTTGCAGTCATAGATGTTTATACTGTTATGCATCATCTTATATAAGAGATTTCTATAATTGTAGACCTAAGAAAAACCTCTTAACAATCATTAAGAGAGATTTAGAAAAGCTCCCAAAAAACGCGGTTATATCTATGTCTAATAGCTCTGACCCGTATCCTCCGATTGAGAAAGAATTGGAGCTTACGAGGAAAAGCATAGAAGAATTTAGGAAGCATCAAGTAAGATTGCTGGTAATAACTAAGAGTGATATTGTTTTAAGAGATGTAGATTTACTGAAAGAAATTGGAGCGGCTGTAACGATAAGCATTACTACTCTTGATAATTCTTTAGCTAGAAGGATTGAACCCTCTGCTCCTCCACCTTCTAGAAGGCTTCAAGCATTAGCTAAACTGTCTGAAGAAGGTATCAACACTGGGATGAGGCTTGATCCAGTGATACCATATGTAAATGATCAAGATTTTAGAGAATTGTTAAAAGAAGCGAAGAACATAGGTGTTAAACATATTGTATCCAGTACTTTTAAGCCTAGATTTGATAGTTGGAGGAGAATTGTAAGCGAGTTCTCTAATATTGAAGATCATTTGAGAAGACTCTACTTCAAGGAGGGTGAGAGAATAGGTGGCGCCTTCTATCTACCAGCTAAGCTCAGGTTCAGTATAATGAGTGAGATAGCGGAAGAATGTAGAAGGCTTGGATTAACATTCGCAACATGCAGAGAAGGGTTCACGCATCTACATACTTCACCCACCTGCGATGGTAGTCATTTAACGAGAGTTAGATAATTCATCACTCAATAATCTTGAGAGAACGTAAGATTCTATGTGAGTTCTATTGTGTAAACTTTGTATTTTAGAAATTCTTTTCCAGCCCACCTCGTATCAGGTGGATTCTCAACATAATCTTCAACAGGGTATCGAGCCACATAATACTCATTCTCCTCAGTGATAGGATTATATACCTTCTTATCTTCATCCATTATCCATCCTCTAAAAGATATCTTCAACACTTCTGTACTTGGATCGATCCTAACCTTGAAGAATGCTTGTTTAGTAGCTTTACCCATGATATAATTAGAGAAGGCTTCGATCATTGTTACATTCAATGGCTGTGTAACTTCAAGATCATTTGATATCCCGATAACCTGCTGGAAATCGTTAGTATCATAGTCTATAAATCTTCCACCCTCTACTACTAGAAGTATTCCAGCAGCGAGATCGTAACCTTTCAAGCTTGGTTCACTACTATTATTAATCAATTTTACATTAAATTCTATCGTCTCTTGTTCAATACATTCTTCGATTCTACTATTCTCCATAGTCTTAATTTTTTGCCCATTCTTACAGTAGAGCTCGATCTCGACAATCGGTCTCGGATAGGATTCATCTTCATAGATGAAGAAGCTTGTAGAGAAATCTTGAGAGAATAGAAAATATAGGAATACTATTGTTATGAATGCTAAAAGAATAGTTCTAGCTTTTATCATTTGCCTCTAATAGGGTGTTCAAAGAAGTTAATATCCGTTATCATGTTAGTCTCTCAAAGCTCGAGTTTTAGTTTTTTCGCTGAATCCTGCGGGATATTATTGAGATTGATGTATATGGTTATTCAGTGTTTGGTTATATCCATTTTTTTCTTTTGAAGTAGAATATCATCCATAGTCCGACGGCCAGCATTACAAGTAGTATTGCAGGATAACCCCACGTCAATTCTAGTTCAGGCATATACTTAAAGTTCATACCGTATATCCCTGCTATGAACGTTAAAGGCATGAAGACAGTAGCTATCATAGTTAACACCTTCATTATCTCGTTTAGTTTGTTGCTTACTGCTGAAAAGTATACGTCAAGCATATCTGATAGAGTGACTTGCAGAGTCTCAACGTTCTCTAAAACTCTGATTGTATGATCATATAAGTCTCTAAAGTATGGAATTGTTTGATTGTTAATGAATCTGTGTCCAGCTCTCTCAAGAGTTCCGATAACTTCTCGTAGAGGCCACATATTTTTATTAAACTGGAGGAGCTGCCGTTTAAGTTTATGAATAGTTTGAAGAGTAACTGATGTAGGATTCATTGTTAACTCATCTTCTAAGGCTTCTATCTCATCCTCTATCTTCTCTAACACTAGAAAGTATCCATCGACTACTACGTCTATGATTAAGTATAGTAAGTAATCAACACCCATCCTCCTGATTATTCCTCTCGAAGTTCTTATCCAATCCACAATACGTTGGACAGCTTCATTTATTTTTTCTTCAATTGAAATGAGAATATTTTCTCCAATGATTATACTGATCTGTTGAGATTGTAACTCTTTTTCAGACGGGTTGAAATCGAATACTCTTAGTACGATATATGTATAATTCTGAAACTCTTCTATCTTAGGTCTTTGATCAACATTTAGGATATCTTCTAGCGTGAGCGGATGTATGTTAGACTTTTCAGCAAGTTTCATTATCTTTTCATTCTCCCCGAGACCCGTAATTCTTATCCATGTAACTCTCATCTTATCGGTAACGGGAGAAAATTCGTCTAAGTCTTCAATGTAAGCTTCTTGGAAGAATTTTTCACTATACTGTATAACGTTAATCTGTGTTTTTCCACTTATTCCAATATCTTCTTGATTCAAATGATTTTTCACCTGCTATGTATTACTATGATTAGTTAGTTGGAGGAGTCTTAAAAGAGTATCCATGCTAGTATCTCACTACAATGTATCCTGATAATATTATTAATGTACCACCGATGGCTAGCTGAATGGAAGGTGTCTGGTTTAGGAGTATAACGCCGAAGAATGCTGCACTTAATGGTTCAAGATACGATAAGATTACTACTCTCTGAGCTTCTATTAAACCTAACCCGTGGAAGTATATAGTTACAGCGAAAGCTGTGTTTATAATCCCTATTAAGAGTAGTAGAGGGATAGAATCTCCTCTAACATAAACTGTATTAGATGTCATGTAAACTATGATTGATAAGAATACTAATGTGAAGAAGTAAGTATATGAAGCTAAAACATAGCTTGAATACTCTCTCCTAATCTTCTTGGAGAGTAGGATGAAGACTGCATAACATAATCCTGATAATAATCCATAAACTACTCCTAGAATATCCATACTTCCTCCATAACCCTGGTTATAGAAAATAATCGTAACCCCAGTCGATGAAAGTAATAGAGAAATTATGATGGATTTCTTGATTTTCTCTTTGAGGAAGAATGGAGCTAGAACTGCTACGAATATGGGGGCTAAGTAATTCAACAATACTGAAGCAGCTATAGGGATTAGCTTCATTGAAGAAAATAGGAAACCCCAACCCAGGGCATTCATAAATCCATTAAAGATTAATAGCTTCCACTCTCTAGCTGCCTTAATGAATTCTCTCTTCTTAAGAATGAAGACAGTAGGTGCTAACGTTAGTGTAGCGAAAAGGGTTCTAAAGAAAGCGATTACATATGCGTCAGCAGGTATAAAGTTAACTATTACACCATTCGATCCCCAGATAACTGCAGCAACACCTACAAGACTAACACCGACCATTTTATCAAACCTGTTACTCATAAGTTCCGACTTGGACCTTAAAATTAAAAGAATATTATCCTTTTTCAAGACCCTTGTTCTTAAAAATTTCTCTATAAGATCTAGCCCCCCTCTTTTGAGCCTCCAACTCAATGTCTAGCTCTGTCCGAAGACCTATTTGATTTAATTTCTTATTGGCTTCAAAAATATTCTTGGAATCAGAAACTGCTTTAGCGAGAGGACTAAGATTATATGTTTTCTCAGTGTCTAAGTAGAATGTTATAGTTGAAATTATTGAGGTCTCTACATTCCATAGTCCCTCTCTTATACTAGTCTTGCCTTTGAATCCCTTAAAAGATAATAATGCTATTTTACTTACTTCACTAACCATGTCTTTTAACAGTCTCTCAAGAATCTCAGCATCTTCCCCAGTCATTCCATAAGCTCCCAAGTATCCACCTGTGGCAGCTATCTCTGATATGTAGGTTAATATTTCTTCTAGAGATAATTCTCCATCGCATCCTGCTGCGAATAAACCTAATAGATTTGCTTCTTTCATAGAGTGTAATGATGCAAGCATTAATGAGTCGCAGAGAGGAGATCTAAGATTTTTCTCTCCACCCCTAGCTAATATGTCTCCTCCACCATCTATCCCTACGAGCAGGTCTGCTCCAAGCTTTACGAGAGCTTCATCAAGCCCTTTAGCTATTTTCTCAACACCTTTCGTAACATCTACTAAGACTACTTCCTCACTCAATCTCTCGGACAAGTATGATGCTTGAAGCTTCACACCATCTTCTGTAACTGTATCTGCACCGCCAATGCATACTGTCTCAGATAGTTCCTGTATATTTAGTAGTTCTTCTAATGGTCTTGGACCTGGTTTGGGATCAAGTATGAACCTTTCCCATACAACACATCCTACATAGACTTCTATTCCCATCTTCTTCAAGAAGTTTCTAGTCGGTATCGTAGCAAATATGTCTCCACCTCCACCTATCCCTAAAACTAGAGCTCTTTTACATTCTATCAAATATCTAAATAACATAACCAGCTTATAAGATAACTGTATTATTTAGTATTTGATATTTATTTCATGTTTTTATCTTGGGTCACCCTCATCAGATATCAGGGAAGATGCGGAGCGAGGGGCGGAAACCTTTACCCTTCGTCCCATCTCCCAGAGATGTAGTTGAGAAGATGCTGAGCGTAGCCGATCCTTCTCCGGATGAATTACTAGTCGATCTTGGTTCGGGTGATGGCAGGGTAATCTTATCAGCTACAAAAGACTATAATTGCTGGTCTATAGGTGTTGAGAAGAATCCACGTTTAGTAGAATTAACTAGGAAAAATATTCTCAGCCTAGGATTAGGTAAAGCAAGAGTGGTAAGAGGAGACTTGTATGATTACGATTTTACGAAAGCAGACATAATCACACTATATCTATTACCCGAAGTACTTAAGATATTATCTCCGAAATTCTTCAAGATGAGAAAAGGTGCAAGAATAATAAGCCATGACTATACGATCCCTGGTTATGAGCCTTCTGAAATATATGAAGTAAAATCTATCGAGACAGGTAGAATACATAAGATATATCTATACTTAGTGAAGTAGCCAGCGACTTTATTTTCATCAACCGACACTGCTCCCATTCCTGCAAGTTAGCAGAAGCATCACTCACTAGCACTACTGAATATTTCAACTAAGCTTTAAGAGTTAAGGAATGTTCTATATTTTTCAAAGTTATAAGACTCTTGATTATTATGATGTAGAAGTTTAGTTGGAGAATAACTTATTTGATCAGATGATTTGCAAGGTTTTAAGCAGTTGATATTTTGAGTATACCTAATAATGTTTTAATAGCTTCTTCAGCCTCATTTCTAGATATCTTCCTGCTCTTACTGATGATCTCGCTTAGCTTCTCTGTTAATACTTCCGAAGGGTTTCTACCATATAATTCTATTCTAATTTTCTCCACCATTACTGGTTCAGGAGAGATTAGTGCCCCCTTTATCAGTATTTCATCATTAAGTCTAATGGCTTCTAGTACTCCAACATCTAAGTCTCCCAACCTAATCTTATATAATGTATCCCCTGTTAACGTTTTACCAATCTCTTCTACAATGTATCTTCCTTCAATAATTTCTTTCACATGCCTTACAGCTTCCATTATTGTTTCATCTACTCTTTCTTGAGGTATTCTCTTATATGCCTCAATCTTTAAATGATCGTAATCCCATCTCAGTTCTCTACCATGAACTTCATACTTAACATTTATCCTAACAACATCCAGTTTATCCAGTTTCAATTTCTCAACAAGAATATGGTAGAGAAAAGTATTTAATTCTCTTGAAGCTCTTGCGACGTCGTCTTTGCTTAACTCTCCAGCTTTAACCTTACTTGCAAATTGTGCAAATAAAGCTTTTCTTAATTTATCAGCATAAGCTCCCGCTATCGTAAGCCCAGATCTAACTTCACCTTTCTCTATTCTCTCCTCCATATCCACCAAAATAGTATAATTGTAGATAGAATAGATAAGCTTTTATCTTGATACGTTTATATTAATTACATGGACTATTTTCAGTCTCTTGTAGATATACTTGGAAAATTTACTAAATTTTCTGTTCTAGGTAAAGGAGATACTAGAGTGGTAGTATCTGAGAAAGGAGGGAGAATAATCGGGATATTCATAGATGCTTCACCAAATCTATTATGGGTTAACCCTAAACTTGAAGAAATATTAAGTGAGGATGGATGGAATATTGGGGGTATAAGGTTATGGTTATCTCCTGAACGTAGCTTCTTCTATAGTAGTCCAGAAAAATTTGAGGGCTGGTTCTGCCCTAAGGGAATAGATCCTGCACAATATAGATTAATCAAAGACGAACCTATGCATCTCTCACTAGGAAGCCGAATCTCAGTTTACGATAACTTACTTAAAAGTAATCTTGAAGGCTTCGTCAGGAGGGAGATTAGAATATTGGATATACGTAGAAAGTATCTTAAATTTTGGGTACGTGAAGGTATCGTTGGAGAATACGTTGATAGAGTTAATCCATGGGTTCTAGCACAGGTACCAGTTGGATGGAAGAATGTGGGAACAGTTCTCATACCAGTTAAGAAGAATTATGAGCCTGTACATTATTTCAGAGAGATACCTAAAGATAGACTACACAGAACTGATGATTGTATCTCGTTTAAGATTGATGGAGGTTTAGTAACTAAGCTTGGGGTTCGGCCTGAAGATTTAAGGGAGGTTGGGAGTGGACAGATAGCATACGTGACTCAAATTGATAAGAGGCTTTGGTCAGCTATAATCTTGTCATCATCTAATCTACCCGTGAGTCAGGAAGATTGTTTAGATGTTCCAAAATATAATCCAGAAGGATATAGAGCATCGATCCAATCCTATAATTCTGGTCATGAATCCTTCCCCGATATAAAATTTGGAGAGATAGAATTACAGTTAGCACCTACGATGAACATAGATGGAAGAATATTTGCAACAGTTGAATATAATCTAGTAGCGATGATAGGAAGCCGTGAAGAGATTTTAAGTAAAGTTAAGAAGTTACTAAAAGTTAGAAAGTTTAAGATTTATCAGTAGATATTTACTGTTTCTCGAATCTTCTCTTCAGCTCAGTCAATACTTCACTTAGATTACCATAGCTTTCTCTTCTTAACTGCTTCAGGATTATTGATGCTGGGACTCTAGTCTTCGAATCGATATCGATAAGCTTCCATCCATGCTTCTTTACTAATTCATTTTTGGTCATTGGGAAAACAGCATCTTGTAATACTTCCTTTAAGGAATCTAATCCATAACTACTTGTAACAGGAGGGAGTTCACCCTTCTTTATGAATCTCTCCATTCGAGCAGCATCAAGATACATTGAGATCCCGTGAAAGCTTAAGTAGACTTTCTTAGACTTTCTCCGTCCAGCTCTCTCCTTGATTAGCTTAAGGTCATCGTCAGTGAATTGGTAAATATTGTGTTCTCCTAAGCCGAAGAGCCTACTATATGATATCTCTTCATCATCATATGGAGGCTCCTCTATACAGTAATCTGTTACAGGTATTATCCCTAAGCTTTGGAATTCTTCTAATGATAAATTAGTAGAGCTAGACCATCCACATCGAGGCTCCAAGGCTAATCTCACCTTTCCCAAATCAAGCATCCTCAAGATATGCTTAATATTTTGAACTATGGATTCTAGACTCAAACTTTTAGGAGTTTCAAAAACTAATACCTTAGAATCGAGTATTCTACATATTTCAAGCATCTTCTCTAGGGTCTCCAATGTTTTAAATGAAGGTTTTAACTTTTCTAAATGTGTGATGAGCTTATTCGCTTTAACTGTAAATTCAAAATCTGCTGGCACACGCCTCCTCCATGACGAGACTTTCTCAATGTGTGGTAAAGTATAGAAGGTTGAATTAACCTCGACGAATCTAAAAGCTTTCGAATATATCTGCAAGGGGTCTAAGTCTAGCACTTTAAAGTAATGCCAGCCCCCGCATCCTACAAGTATCCGCTCATGGATCATCTACTACTTCTAAATATAATATTGTTTTTCAAGACTCTTAAGAAGTTACCTAGTATACCTGTGCTCAATGTTCCTACTGTATCACCCACGTATTCTCAATGCAGTTATACATGTATCCTTGAGAGTAGAAAGGATGGAAACCTACATAACATAGCAGTGACTATAACATTAATAGAGATTGTCTAAGATTCTTATAGGTACTAGTGGCTGGAGCTATTCAGATTGGGAGAATATATTCTATAAGAGTGGGGAACATAAACTAAAACAATACTGTAAGGTTTTTAATACAGTTGAAATAGATTCAACATTTTATGCTTATCCCAACCCTGATCTTGTTAAAGGGTTATCAAGTTCTACTCCTGAAGACTTTATTTTTACAGCTAAGCTTCCATCATTAATAACCCATGATAAAATGCTTGATATCTCGAAAGGAGTTGAAAAAGACTTGGATAGATTCCTAGAACTGATGCATCCAATAAATAAAGCAGGAAAACTAGCTTCACTACTTATTCAGCTTCCTCCAAAATATAGTTATGATAAATATTTTCACAGATTCAAGGAATTTCTAAAACTTACAGTTGGAGATTATAAATATGCTGTAGAGTTTAGAGATACTTCATGGCTTAGAGAGGATGTTTTAGAGCTTCTTTCTAAGTATGAGATAGCCTACACTATTGTGGATGAGCCTCTCCTTCCACCGGAAACTTACATTACTACTGATTTCGCGTATATCCGATGGCATGGAAGAGGTAGAAACCCTTGGTACTATTATCATTACAACTTGGAGGAGCTGAATGAGTGGAAGCCGAGAATTCTAGAGATAAGTGAAAACGTTGAAAAAGTATATGGATATTTTAACAATCACTTTAAGGGTTATGCTGTTCATAATGCACTCCAAGTTCTCCAAATCCTAGAGATAATTACACCGACGCAGAAGAAGATTCTAGAAGAAGTCGAGAAAAATCTTGAAAGAATACGTATACATCAACCCGACCTTACACTGCACCTACCTCCCGAGAAGCTCCCGGAAAATGTTGAAGAATTGTTGTTAATGCTGAGTGACAAGATGAGGTTAAAGAGAGCTAAAGAGATTACGAGGGAGTTGATAGTAGTTGGAGAAGAAACTGAAAATTATCTTTCAGCGAGGGTAAAAGACTACAACGTTGTAATTGATTTGGAGCGGCGGATAATATTTCACGATTGTGCTGACTGGTCTAAAATCAGATTCTCACTCAAATTTTGTAAGCATATTAACGCGTTAATGCTTAATATAGATAAGACGTATGCTAAAAGAATTCTAGAAGATATAGTAGTTAACAGGAGTCTCTGGACATTTTCTGAAATCATATGATCAGCATCATATAGTAGTTTAGTTGAGAAACTATTTTTCATAGTGGGATGTGTAGTGGATTAATTTATTAGATAGATTTCTAGAAACCTCTATGGATCTCGATGGCGTTGATTGATGCATGGATTGCTTTACTCATCTCAGTAATTCTAGTGATATTACTTGTATTCAGAAACGTGAATGTAGGTCTTGCCTTAGCTGTTGGTGCAATCCTATATGGAGTATTATCACTTGGAATAGATGTATTCACTGCTATTGTTGAAGCATTCGACTTAAAGATGCTTCAGACAATCATTGCATTAACTTTATCAATGTTTCTAGCAGACTTGTATAATTCTACTGGAGCATCGAATTCCTTAATAGAAAGTTTTGAAGTCATCGGTCCAAGATTCGCAGCTTTTTCTACGCCTGCAGTAATAGGTTTACTGCCAATGCCTGGTGGAGCATATGTTTCAGCTGTCGTCGTTGACCCGTTATATAATAACATGGGTTTAAAGAATGATGTAAAGACCTTCATTAATTACTGGTTTAGACATTTATGGATAACGACCTGGCCTCTATACCAAGGAGTAATCCTTGCATCTGGTTTACTTGGTCTATCATCAAGTTATATAATGGTATTGAATATGCCTATAACTCTAGCAGCGTTAGTCTCAGGCATCATATTCGGATATAGAGAGGTAAAGAAGAGTAACAGGAGAGCTGAGAAGACTCCTAGAAGCAACTTGAAGAAGATTGTGCATGTATGGCCTTTTATTTCAATAGCAGTCCTATCAATATTGTTTGATTTGAATATTGTTTTCTCTATAGCCATAACACTAGTTATCTTCATAGCTGTATATAGACCGGGGGAAGGCAAGCTATTACATGCATTAAAGTATTCTGTTAACGCAACCTTCATTGCGATAGTTGTCTTTTCATTCATCTTCAGTAAGTGTATTGAGAAGAGTAACGTAGCCCACTTCCTAACATCACTCTTATCAGGTTATGCAGAGATTGCTGTATTCTTCATACCACTCGTAATAGTTATAGGTACAGGTGTAGAGTTCACCTATATAGCTTTAGCTTTTCCACCTCTCCTTCCATTACTTAGTTCTAATAAGCTTCTTTTACTTTCTTTTGCAGGAGGGTTCGTTGGAGCAATGTTGAGTCCAGCTCACGCTTGCCTCGTAATGTCTGCAGAATACTACAAAACTGAATTACCCAAAGCTTATAGGCTTATCCTCCCGACCACAATACTTACAGCATTCCTGATACTACTATACTCTCTCCATATGTAAACTCTAAACTGTGTAGTCTACGTCTTGGAAAGAGTTATTAATTTTATGATTCAAGATATTCTCAAGTATGAGTGTTAAGCCGGGTTTAGTCTTTAGGGATAAGTATCTGGTTACATCTGAGTTTACTGCTAAACATCTTGGTTCTGGAAGTGTTGAAGTTCTAGCCACACCTGCTATGATACTTTTCATGGAACACACATGCAGAGTTAACATAGATAATTATCTCTCATCTAATCAGACAACAGTAGGTATACACGTGGATGTTTATCATGTAAAACCTGCGCCTGTCAATTCTGAGATTACAGTAGAGGCCAAATTATTAGAAGTAGATGGTAGGAAGCTAATCTTCTATGTTGCAGCATATCTTGGAGATAAATTGATAGGATATGGGCTACATGAAAGATACATTGTAGATAAAGAAGATTTCGCTCAGAAGATTAAGTAAGAGGTTATTAGAATTACTAATAGGGTTGCCTCGGCGGCGAGTACTTTCCTAGTTGAAAATGGTTTCTAGACGAACAGCTGTAACACTACTATCGAGACCACCGCTTAACCCAATAACAACATTCTTCCCTCCAACGATATCTCGGATAAACCTAACTATCTCATCAGTAGCTCGACCATAGTCAAGGCTCAAAAAGCTGGTCAAACAAAATCTACCTCCCCAACTCAATCAAAACAACGAATATTAATATTTTATTAATATTTTCTAGACTTATTCCAAAAATAAGCTAAGAATAATAATAATAGAGGTGTATGCAGATATTAATGGGCCCGTGGCCTAGAATGGATATGGCGCCGGCCTTCGGTAGTAGGGAATTTTGGAGAAAGCCGGAAGTCGAGGGTTCAAGTCCCTCCGGGCCCGGGATTTATTTATCTTCTAGGTGAGTTTTATGAGAAAAGAATGGGGTGAGGTTGAGGGCTTTCATCAATCTCTCAATCTTTCTTTTTATAGTGAATCCTATGAGTTCAGCAAATCTTCGTCTAGAACTTGCTCGAACATAGAGATAATATTCATTCTTCCTTCTGTAGTATGTTTTTCTCTTTTTTCTATCATAAAACGGTGTTCCCTTCTTTACTGTTAGATGTGGTCCTGTCACTTCTATATTCAACCTCAATAATAGTTCCTTAACATAATTGAGAATTCTTATGAGAATACGTATGTTTATGAAGGGGACTGGGTTGGGAAGCTCAGCTGTAATGGAGTTTATTGGAGCAGTATTCTGCTCTGTTGATGCTCACAACCTACCAAGAGATATCTCATCATCTAATAACGTCATCTATTTGAGACTTCATGGTAGAACAGATTGGCATGCTTACTAAACGTATTTGCCACAGTTGTAGCAGTACCATCTCTTGTATTGTTCAATATATGTTAGGGGCTTACCGCATGTTGGGCAAGCTGGCTTCTCCTGTCTCTTGAATACGCTCGTTATAGCTCCTAGCCCCTTCTTCTCTTCTTTAACTGGAGCAGGAGTAGGTATTGGTCCACCCATTGGAGGATACTGAGGAGTTGGTTGAGGCATCGTTTCTGGTGTTGGAGCTTTAATCTCCAGTTTCTCTTTTAGAATTATTATGTCTCCTACAGCTGAGATCCTACTCCATTGAATAGTCTCTGTCGTCTGAGCTTTAGTCAATATCAAGATACCCATCTCGCCTCCGCCTATTGGCAGAGCAATATCCTGAACCGTCCCTACAAATGTACCATCAGGGTTGTAGACCTGCATCCCGATTAACTTACCACGAGGAATCATAGACAACAATTAACACCTCTTTAATGGATGATCAATAGCAAATGATTCTAATAAGTTTTTCATCATCACATATCCGCTGTAGTTTCAGGGGATACTAAGCTAGTTGTCTGTAAACGCTAAAGCTAACAAATCGCTTTCTCCTCCTTATTTGGCTTTGTTTGATGCGTACTTGATATGGTTTCCACTCTATAGGTCTTTGGCTGAGCTGCATAAGAGATATGCTACCTAACATTAACGATATAGATAGATTGCCAGGTTCCTGATAGTTTTAGTAATACAGGATCATACTTCAGACATTTTGATAGAGGTTGCTTTTCTTTAACATTGAGATGAATTTTTTAAGATTTTTCAGGGAAGAGACTTTGATATATAAAACAGTTGTTAAAAGAGAGGCTGTTAGAATGGTTATCATTAGTAGAGCTAGTAAACCAAAAGCGTATGCATAGTCTCCCCCAGATGCAGCAATAGCGAAACTAATTGGTGCTTGAATAAAAGAGTAAATCTCGATCATCTGATTAGCGAGACTATGGATTTTCGGTTCTTCAATAACTATCCTAACGTTATCTTTAATCCTAATACCTGAGTCACTAAATAACCATACAACTGGTCCAACATAGGCAGAACCCATAGTTACCGCAAGAATAGATATGATTGCTATCTGAGCAGTTTTTTGAATTGGGTCGGGAGGCATTCTATTGACTTCAGGTGGTAAGAGTTCAATTATGCTGAGTATTGTAAGAGAAACGCCTAAACCAAATGCCAAAGGATAGTAAACCTTAGAGAAAATATTTGTGAAAGTCATCTCTTCATATTTTTCTTCTTCAACAAACATTAATTGCAGTCTCCCCTTACTATTTCTTATCCTTCTAATTACTAAGTAGCCTGCAAGTCTGGGACTTATGAAATGCCATATAATCCAACATGCAATAGCTGAGCCTAATAGTCTAAGAAGTGCAAAAGGTTGCTCGCTGACGAAGGGTAAGAAGAGTGAAGCGCTAATTGCATACAACATGTATTCTTCAAAATGTACATTAAATCGAGGTAGCTTGTTTCTCTTAATATGTCTAGCTATAATAATGCCGGAGATTATTCCTGAAGAAATAAGAGCTGGCGGTATTGAGAATAAGAACGCATAATATATGTATGGTCCATAGTATTCGATATTAATTATCACTGACCTGAAAACGAATGTTACCGCAGCAATAATTATCCCCGCTGTTACAGGGATGAGAAAATACTTCCTTAACGGGTTCAGCGATGATGTAATCCATCCTACCCCCCATGCAATTATTCCTACGCCAATATCACTTGAAAACACTTGGGAAGATTGGAGGAGTAAAACAGTTTGTTGTAAAGACTCTGACGGTAAGTAGGTTAAGTATACACCTATAGATGTAATTACTACTCCGATTGCGAGAATTATTAATCCTGTTCTAGTAGAAGGCTCCCGAGGCATCTATTCTTCCTCCTCTCTAATTAACTTGCCAAACCTGTATAGAAGTAGCAGTGTCAGGAGTAGAATTGAGCAGGATGTTAATGTTATGTATGAGAATCCGCCGGCTTGGATTGTTAGTTCTGCAATCGGTGAGGGCTTAAGTTTCTGTAGAGAATACCATGTTGCTAGGAAGCGTGTAGAAAATATTATGTCTATTAAGACCTGGTTCGGAGTGATTTTTTCATCAACAACTTTAAAGTATGGTTTACTAGATGAAACAATAGAAGCAATAGTTGTTGAAGCATCTCTATACTTTTCAGCATTCTTAACATTTTCTATTCTCGATAGCCTTTCCAGCATTATAGGTATATCTAAGTCGTAGACTTTCAGCTTCGAATGGTTTCTCAATATCGTGATAATATCTATATAGTTCAAGGAAGGATCATAAACTAAGTAGTTGGCGGCGTTTCTGCTTTGGAGTAATAATCTCCCACCTACTAGACTATACTCTAATAGTTTCTCAGCCAGTTCTTCAGATAAAACAATGGCCTCGTTTCTGAGACTTGTAGGATAAGGTACTTCTAGAGCAGAGATGAAAGCATTCAAATATGCTTTAATCTCTTCTGAAGGTAATTCTGAGTTTTCCTGCGTAATATATTGGAGACTATGGTTCAGATGCGTAATCCACAATGCTACAACTTCAGCTGGAGGATCGATATTAGCTATAGATGCTGTTCTTAATGCTACAGACAGTATTTCCAGACCCGTCGCCAGGTTTAGACCACCCCACGATGTATAATTAATAAATTCTAAATAGTGTTCTTTGACATCTTCTAAAGAAATTCTTATATCATCTCTGCTTATTTTCCCACCAGCTATATATGATATGTAGCCTGAGTATATTAGATAAGAAGAACATGAAGTTGTTGGAAGCCATCCAAGCTTTTCTACAAGAGAACTACATGATTTAAGTATCATGTTTTTAGAGGTTTCTGAGCCTGTTAATCCATAGTGGGTTACTGAGAACTCTATTAGAGCATATTTAGTAAGGATCTTATCCCTTTCATCTTGAATGCTGTCATCCAGGTTGGTTGATACTCTAAATAAGGCGTCAGCTATCTTATTCAATACCATTAAAGATTCATAATCTCTTAAACCCATGTGTATGTACCCTGCGAGCAGTCCAAGCCTAGCTGTAGCTTTAATCATATCCTCTGTCTTGTATTCTACAGCTAATCCATCTTCATCGATATTAGAGAGTAGGTAATGGAAGCTCTCTTTTAAAGATTCCTTTACTTTTTCTTCTAAGCTTTCCTGCTCTGAAACAGAGATTATGGATTGTGGAGTTATAACGAGGATTATGAGTAAGCACGTAATGACTGTGTAAGGTCTTGTTAAGTTTTTTCCTTTTTTAAGCATTATCATTATACTCCTGCATAGTATGGAGCAGGCGGTGGAGGCGGAGGTGGTGGTCTCCTACCCCTTATAATTAATGTGAATACTACTAGAACTGCAACAATTATAAGTATTATGGAGATATAATCGGTTACGTTTTCAGTTGGTGGAGACTGTTTTACTGTAACCGTTACCACCACGGTCTTCTCGATTGTTTCATAGCTTATAGTTGTCGTGTACAATGTTTCAGTATACGATCCTGTAACAGTTTTTGTTATAGTTGTTTCACTAGTTACCGTTGTCTCAGTAGTAGTTTCTGTTCTTTCACCACTCAAGCTAACATATATCTTGGCCACACCATTAACTTGGTCGAACTCTGTAACTTTAATATAGTATCCCTCATCTGTAACAGTTTCACTATTTAGAAGATTTATCTCGAACCTTCCTAATCTGCTTCCCCATACGCCACTATATTGATTTTCATCATAGTATGGTGCATCTAATCCTTCACATAGTCTAACGGCAGTCTTTTTGAGAGAACCGCATTCTGGCGGTGTTTCAGGGTTAGCATCAAACAACGAGACCATGAATGGTTCACCTTCTACATTCCGACTTCGATACTTATTCACTTTAAATAACAGTACTCCGGGTCCCGGTAATGCAGCATCTTGACCCGCTGGTCTCCTCGCATGTATGAAATAATATTCTTCGTCGTTTACTGGTATTATTAAGGCATGTGGTTCATCAGGTTTATCGAGTGTGTGAATTACGTATTCTCCGTCATCTTCTATTTCTATAGCATTGACCCAACCTAGCAGGTATTTAGACCATCCATCGATATCGACGGGGGGGTCAAGGAATGGGCCGAAATCCATGTTTGTCCATACTCCAACCTCTGACCCTGCACTATATCCATCTTTAGCATACACGTAGTGGTCAAATATCCATAAGCTATGAGTGAACTCATGCATCATTACGGAGGGCATATCAATCTCAGCAACAGTTTCTACCCCAGCTAGCAAGTGACCCTCACCATCAGGCTTCTTATGCATTAGTATGTCTACTAGTATCCCATATCCTTCTTTTCTTAGATATTGTTCGATTGTATCAAAACCATACTTTTCTATGAAAAAATACAGAGCTTTGCTCATCATGCAATGGCTCCATATATCGTTTGGACTACTGCTTACAGCTTCATCTCCCCCAGCATGAACTATTATTATATGTGTAAATTTAGTTATATCTATTCCTGACTTTTCTTTAACAAACCGGATAACCTCAGCTTTGAATTCTAAAGTTCTTGAATCGTCGTCTCCTCTTTGTGCTCCAGCTTGTGGTGTACCATAGTAGCTCATAGGTTTTGAGAGTGTAATAACTTTAGGATATATGTAGTAATCTAGCCAAGCCTTTCCATAAGAGCTTGTTCTAATAAAGTTATCTACAATCTTAACTATCTGTTCCACTTTCTGGATAGATGAACTAAACTTTACATCTGTAAAATCAACCATTAATACGAGTGTGTGTTGACCGCCGAGAAAATGTATAGGTCTATTCCATTCAATCTTCTCTTCCTGAGCATATGAAACTGGAAATATAAATAATGTTAAGCACAGTATTATAGAAAAGACTAATGTTAAGTATTTTGTTTTACGCAATTCTATAGTTACACCTCCTACAATCCTTATCTCCTGCATATATTGGGTAACCACATGCAGGACAAAGGCCAACTATCTGCTGAGGAGGTGGAGTGGTGTAAGGAGCTGGATGTTGCTCTATATACTGTAGACTTTGAGTAGGAGAGTATGGATACGGGTATGTTGGTGGTAGAGGTCTTCTTCTAGCTCTTATAAAGAAGAATCCCCCTCCGATAATGGCTACAGAGGCTGCGATAGCCACTGGCAGAGGAATGAAAGATGGAGTAGAAGCCGACGCGAGCTCGGTTTGGTAAGTAACGGTTCTTTCAACAGTGATTGTTGAAGCCATAGTTGTTATTACCGTATGAGTTACTGTAGTGACTTCTTCAGTGATAACAATTTGAGTTGTCGTTACTCCTTGTCTAGTCTCTATCTGTGTAGAAGACTTTGTAACTTTTGAGACGGATGTTGCTCTAGTTGTGACAGTAGATGGTTGGGTTTGCTCAATATTTACCAGCACCAGAAGCTTCTTTGAATTTGGAAACATCATTGCATAAAGAAGCCCTATCAACTGTTTTGCCTCATTAGAACTCCCTCCATCTACGTATAGCCAGAAAATTGTCTGGTCGGTGGAAGCTACTATGGTGAATGTTAACTTCCCACTTTTGTCAACATCATAATTCTTTTGAATGATGACTGCGTCGTATCCAAGTATGCTTAATGTTTGACCTACTGGTAGGTCAGGAGGAATCCATAAATCTACACGTCCTTTGCCTCCTAAAATGTTTCCATCCTCATCTACGTCCAGGTCTACAGATTTAACGATATCAGAATCTATTCGTATTGATATCCTCTGAGATGTTATAGACTTGATAATGTATGAATGATATGCATTTTCAGGCTGCTGGGTTTCACCATTATACAGTTGGTAGATGAATCTTAAGCCAGCTTGAATATATGGTGGGGTTTTCCCAGAGACATAGGGTATCGTTAAGGACACAGCTAAGAAGACTACCAAAGATAAAGCCATGAGTACTCTTGTCTTATTCATTTACTACTCGCCTTCTCGATTGGAGCTTTTCCTGTCAAATAACCCCATAGACGTTCGTCTTCTAATGCCCAAGAAATTCTTCTATACATTATCGAGAGCATAATGACGCCGATAAGTATGATTCCGGTAAGGCGAAGAGTAAGACTTAGAGAAGCTAAAAGAGTAACCGTTAATTCATAGGTTATCCTCAATACTATTACGGGGGCTAATCCAGCTATTAAGTCGAAGAAGTTTATCGATGTGTATTTAGCTTTTGCATATCCTATCCACCATCCTGTTAATGCTGGAAAGACAATCAGAAACATATTTTCTAAACTTAGTAGAATTAAGAAGCTTGGATTAACCATTCCAGGTAATAGAGTAGTTATGACAAAATTATTGTAAGCTACATATCCAAAACCAAGTGCAGCACCATATACAACTCCATCTAGATGATCATTAAACTCTCTACCCGTTAAACGATTAGAATCCAAGGCGAATAGAATTAAGAAGAAACTTATTTCAACAAGTATTGAGCTAAGAATATAATAGAACAAACCGCTTGGATAACTTATGATGGAATAGGCTGCTGCCACACAGCTTCCAATACCGATAACGGTTACTACTAAAGATTTAGGCTCAGCCTCATATCTATCCGTTTTCAAGATCCATGCGAATACTATTAGGGCAGGTAAGATTGAGAATGTAAACAAGCCTAAAGCTGAAAGTGAAGTATAATAGAATAGTATTGAGAATATAATGAGTAGGATAATCCCTGAAATGATTATCAGTGAAGGCTTCTTCACTAGTTGAGGGATCTGGCTTGCTTGATAAACTTCACTAGTTGGAGATATTATAGGGCTTGGCTTCAGGAATAATGTAGAAAAGCTTTCTATCCATAAGTTTTTCTTAGACATGACTACACCACTGGGAGTAAGAGAGAAACATAGACGATTGCTCCTAAAAATATTAAGTAACCCATAACATATATCCCAACAGCGATCGGCTCCTTATCTACATCATCTAGATCTATACCGTAAGGTTCAACTTTAGCGAGGACCCTGTAGTAAACTATAGCGAAAAGATAAGATAACAATACTCCAACGAATAATGTTATAAGCTTGTATGCAATTAGCACTAAAGGATTCAAGCCTGAAACGACCCCTGAAATTGTTCCAATAGGTAGAGGAGATATCATTGACGCAATAAATGCGAAAGATAGATAGACAAAAAATCCGACGGCAACTAATGCTATTGCAATTGGGTTTCCCCTAATCTTCGAGATCTCACTAATGCCTGGAGTAATAAAGTCGATGAGACGTAGTGAGCCCAATCCAATGAAGAATACAAGTAAAAACGTTAAGAATGTCCGTAATATCACCCAGAAAAGATTAGAAAGATATACAGTTGGGTCAAGCCATGGAGGAGGTTGAGGGGGAACTATCTGAAGTAATTCGTATAGACTCATTGCTTAGATTTTAAACTGTTGAAACTAGTATATATAGGTTAATATACAACAAAAAATCCTACTCAGTATGTAAAATTAATATTCTCTAAAATTGAACGTCTTCTATCCTGTGCGGTTATGTATCCTGTCGAAGATACAATACTTCAAGGTTAATTTGTCATTTAGTATTCGTTCGTTATAATTAGAAGAATTTTTCTAGGCTGGTTACTCCTATTATTTTTTCAAAGTCTATGTCTAATGCATCAAAGACTTGTTCGAATGTTGATGTTAAATATTCTACGTATTTATCTACGTCTACTTGGTCTTTACGTGCAAACTGTAGCGGTGTTACTCCATCTTTATCCTTAGTCTTAACGTATTCTATTATGTCTCCTGAGCTTACCTGAATTCCTTTCTGGAGTAGTTTCCTAGCAGCTTTAACATGGGGGGGCGTAGTCTTAACATATTTCTCTACACCTCTTGAAAGCATAACTCTAAACGAAAGGTCTTGGAGTTCAAATTCACCATTCTTAAGCTTGTTATACCATATTCTAACAATCTCACCGATAGTCTTCTTAGCTTCTTCAAGGTCTTCTTCATCCTTAACTTGCTGTAGAACGCTAATCATCTCATCGAACGCGTCTTTTATGAATCTTGGAATATGCTTCTTCTTCCCAGTCAATCCTTTAACATCTACTACCCCCTTATCTGTTAATCCAAGGTAATTCTTCTTCCTCATAGAGAATACGATATAACTATACTTTTTATCTATCTCAAGGTCTAGTCTTAGATTCTTCTTCGCCCAGTTAAGCATCTCATCAATTGCTTTTTCATCTTTTGCTTTAAGGAAGAGCGAGTCTGTATCTCCGTATATCACTTCGATATTCATTGATTTAGCTTTGTTAATTGTTTCAAGAAAGACGTATCTAGCGATAGCTGTAGTACTCTCTGCAACTGGTGGACAGTATAGTGGGAAACCTTCAAACCCGAATACACCGTATGCAGCATTCAAGAATACTTTAAGAGCTCTTTGAACTACTCCATACCATCTTCTCTTGAGATCTGGTTGAGACTTATCACTGCTTAAGGGTTTATATATTTTAACTCTAATATCTCTTAAACATCCGATTAGTTCACTCTGTATCCCTCTCCTCTTTCTGCATACCCAGTGAGTAGTTTCTGGAACAACATTATCTTGGCATTCTTCATGCACGCATCTCACAGTCTCATAGCTAAGATTCCATTCTTTCAATATTGATGGATACAGTGATGCAAAGTCTAAGACTATAACGTCGAAATGTACTCCAGGCACTGGGTCAACGACAATTGCTCCCCGATATTTCTTACCCTCAATTACAGGCTTAGTAGATATTACTCCTTTCTCTTCTAGTAACTCATCAGGTCTAGGTATGAGGTATCCTTTCTTTCTATGCTGATAATATAATAGACTCTTTATCCATCCTGAAACACCATGTCTACATACATCTTCTATAGGTAGCCTACTAATCCTGGAGATAACTATCAACAACTTCAATAACAATTCCTCGTCAAATGTGAGTAATTCATGAACGAGCAATGCATCATAGAAACTGTATCTTGCAAGTTCACTGCTAGTCAATTGGCTGATTGGTTTATCTATTGATACTTTCCCTTTACCTATCAAGGCTTGAGCGATTGCTTCAAGAGTGTGCTCTCTATATTTGTTGTCGAATGCATAGACTTGGATACTTTTATTGTTAAACAATCTATACAAGTCTATGTGGATACCCTTCCTCAATGAAGCACCTTCTCTACTAAGCGTTATAGGTATTTTTTCTTTAGGAATCTTGAGCTGCTCACCTCTATGTCTAAGATATGGCATGTCGAAATCATCTCCATTAAACGTTGCGATTACAGGATATTCTTCAAGAACTTCATAGACTTTCCTCAGCATCTCTACTTCATCTTCATAGACTATGACTTTGAATTCATCGTTTTCTTCTACTTCCGTGAAATTAGGAGTCTTTAGTAGATATACTTCCCTCCTACCATCGCTTCCAACTAGAGATACTGCGACGACTTTGTCTTTAGCTTTGTCTGGAGAAGGTACCCGCGTAGCTATCGGTGATAGAACCTCTATGTCTAATGATAGGTGTTTAAGCTTGGGTTGGTCAGCTTCCATTAACGCTATCCATTCTTCAATTATCTTCTTATCTTCTCTCGATATATCTGGAAAATATTTCTCAATTATCTTCTTGATCTTGCTCGTGTCAGGTTCAACGGGTACAAGGCTTTTTCCTTCTAGATAATATGGTGTACTAGGTATAAGCTTCATATCATAAAGATAGCAGAGATGATATGGTATATCTGCCTCCCATGCTCTCACCTTCTCCCTTATAGAGTTTGATGTTCCACCGATAGCTAATGGATCACTAGCAATAATCTTGGTGAGTTTTACTTCTCTATCTCTAAATAAGTCGTACTTATTCTCAATCTCAGTCCTTACCACTCCTTGAAGTTTAAGGTTTTCTATTTCTTCAGGAGATTCTAGAACGTAACAGTATGGTTTATGACCTGACTCATCATAGAGAAGCTCTACTTTATTTGTCTCCATGTCTAGAAGCTTCAAGTATGCTTTTCCTTCTCTACCATCATAAGCGCATCCTAATAGTAGATACTGTTTAAACTTCAAATGCTCATCTAGGCTTGTCTGCTCCATCCTAATCATAGAAGCATTACCTTGCTTATTTTCTTTTACGACGGCTTAATCTAAAATAATATATTAAAATAGAATTCTTGAATATTAATAACTGGGATTTAGTGAGTGAATACAGATGCGATTCTGCTTTCTCTAGAAGCTCTTAAAGTATGCCGGGAGATAAATGTCTCCCCTAGCTCTGCATTATATTTCGTTGCCAAGAAGAGAAGATATAGTATCAAGGATTTAAGGATGGCTAGAAAGATACTTCATGTTTATTCTATCTATAGAAAGTCTGCTCAAAAATGTTTGAAGAAGCTCGTAGTAGGCTCGAGTCTTGACTGGTTAGGTATAACTATTCTTGAACTTATCTCATCCTCCATAATTGGTGGAATAAATTTTGGAGATATAAGTCAACTAGTATCTAGTCTAAGGCAAGCCATGGGTAAGAATTGGCCAGAAGAACTTGAAAAATACCTGGGAATTCTAAGATTCGTTTCTTCAAGTCCTACGATAGAGGTGAATTATCCTAACTGGTTTATGAAATACTTAGAGAAGATGATAATGGGGAGAATTGAAACAGAACGCTACTTGGATTTCCAAGATAAAGTTAACCCACCAATGTACGCATCTCTCAATACTCTGAAAGTAAGCATTGATGAAATTCTGAAATTAGCAGATGAAGAAAATGTTCTTCTCAGAGAAGATAATAGATTACCCGGCATATACATAGTAGAAGCTTCAAACACTAAAGGATTAAAAAGATTAATAGATAAAGGATTAATTACTATACATGACTTCTCTAGCTACTATGCGGTTAAAGCTTTAAGACCTGAACCTAATGAACTTATTCTAGACGTATGTTCCGCTCCTGGAACAAAGACTTGGATTTCAACATTAGAGATGAAGAATAGAGGTAAGATAATATCGATAGATTCATCTTGGAAAAGGATTAGAAGCCAATTAAAAAGAATGAAGTTTCTTGACGCAACGATAGTTCAGCTAATCCAAGCTGACGCTACGATTCCTTTACCATTGAGAATAGAGGTTGACAAAGTAATTGTTGATCCACCATGTAGTTCAACTGGCTTAATATGGAGAGAACCATTCTATAGATGGGTGATAAAACCCAGACACATAAAGATGTTTGCAAATCTTCAATCAAAAATACTAGAGAATTCAGCAATCCACCTCAAAAGAGGTGGACTACTATTATACTCAACCTGCAGCATAACTATTGAAGAAAATGAAATAGTTGTAGAAGATTTTATAAGAACTCATCCTAACTTTGAGTTAGTAGAGATACCGCTGAATATAGGTTCCCAAGGCTTAAGAGGTTTAACTGAAACTAGGAGGCTCTATCCCCACACTGATAGATGTAACGGCTTCTTCACTGCATTACTTAAGAGAAGATATTGACAAATCCTGAGACTAAATCATTAAAGCAGTCCCTAAACCTTTCCTCATCCGGTAACTCTCCAAAAAGTAGACTATTAGTGAACCGATTACTATGACTATTGAGGATGCAGCTGTTATGACTGGAACATTTGTTGGATGTCTCAGCGATCCCCAAACCCATATGGGGAATGTAACTTCCGAACCTATCGTGAAGAATGTAATTATGAAGTTATCGAAAGACCACAAGAAAGTTATCAGGGCTGACACGGCTATAGATGGATAAATTAACGGGAGCGTTATATTCATGAATGTTTGCAGCTCATTAGCTCCTAAGTCCATGCTTGCCTTCTCATAATTTGGGTTAAGGCTTATCAATCTAGCCGCTATAATGAATACAACGAGGGGTATGCTATAGATTATATGGCTCAGTATGACCGTCAAGATGGATAATGGTATACCGATAGTGTGAAAGAATACTAATGATGAAACTCCTATTACTAGCCAAGGCATTATGAATGGAATCACAATAAATCCAACAAATAGTGTATTTCTTCTCAACCTTACAAAACTGAAAGAAGCTGGGATACCGATAGATAATGACCCCGCAGTAGCACCCAAAGCGATAATTATCGAGTTAAGTATACTCTTAAAGAAAGCAGGGTCTTCAAGTAGCCTTGAATACCATTTTAATGTGAAGCCCTTAAATGGGAAGATAAAATAGATACTATCATTAAAAGAGAAGAGTAAAACTAACCCAATCGGGAAATATATTAACAATAGAATAACTGTTGAAGTAAAGATGTTTAGGAAACTCTTCACTTTACTCATTCATAAAGCCTCCTAACACCGAGAAGCTTAAAGATAACATACATAACTATTAGAGTAATTGATACTAAGCTGATCGTCGCAGCTGATGCATATGGCCAGTTACCCACAGTTAGATATTGTCTAACTATCATGTTTCCAAGCATATACGTCTTACCTCCCACTAGAGCTGGAATAGCAAACTCACCCATCAATGGTATATAGATGAATAGGAATGCAATAGCTATTCCAGGCATGCTGAGTGGAAGTGTTACTCTAAAGAATACACTAAGCTTATTTGACCCTAGGTCCATGGCTGCTAGGTATAGGTTTTCGGGAATGCTTCTAATAGTTATGTAGAGGGGTACGACTGCGTATGGTAACGCATTATGTAGGACAACTATGATGACTGCGTAGATGCTGTGGAAGAAGAATGTTATAGGCTGATCTATAAGCCCCAATGTTATGAGGAAACTATTAATTAATCCATTCTCTCCGAGAATGTTCCTCCAAGCAAATATCCTAATAAGATAATTCATTTCAAGCGGGATCAAGATCAATAAGATTATCTTTAAACCCGTATCCCCACTAGTCATTCTAGCAAGGAAATACGCTATAGGATATGCAACTAGCAATATTATCAGGAAAGTAACGATAGAGATAATATTCGTTGATATAAAGACATTCTGAGATAATTCTTCAGTAAAGAATCTTACGTAATTCTCCAATGTAAAGACTCTAACTACGCGGTACAGAGGTTCACCATGCCAGAAACTATACATTATCATGGTAACCAATGGAATGTAGAAGAAGATTGTCAGATAGATTATTGCAGGTAGAGAATATATAAGGTTCCTCATTAGCTTCCAACTTTTCTTCTTAGATATCTTCATTCCTCAATCACTATTACATCTTCTCTATCCCACTTCAAGAAGACTACTTCATCAACACTATATGTTGAACCAAGTGTTCTAGCAGTAAAAATTCCAGAATCTTCAGTCTCTATCTTCAAATCACTATAAGCTCCTTTATAGATGACTTCCACTATCCTCCCAGACAACACATTCTTATCTCCAATCTGAGTATTGAGAGAACTCATAATCTTGACTTTTTCAGGTCTAATCATAATCTGTATCTTATCTCCTTTTTTCAATTCTTTAAATGTTCTACCCTCTATCTTCAATTTCCCGCAGGTCGATGTGAATATGTCTCCATCTATAGAATCCACTACGCATTCAATTATGTTTACTTCTCCTAGGAATTCTGCTGTAAACCTATTCTTCGGTCTCTCATATATCTCCTTAATTGTGCCAATATCGATTATTCTTCCAGACTTCAAGATAGCTACTCTATCAGACATTACCATTGCTTCTTCATGATCATGTGTTACGTAAACCCATGTAGAGTTTAGGTTCTTCTGTAGTTTCCGCAGCTCAAGCTGCATCTCTTTTCTCAGTTTTACATCGAGTGGTCCGAGTGGTTCGTCAAGTAAAAGTATCTCAGGTTCAAGTATAAGTGAACGTGCTAAAGCAACTCTCTGCTGTTGCCCACCACTTAATTGAGTTATCCTCCTATCTAAAAGTTCTTCAATATGTAGTAGTTCGGCAACATCTTTCACTTTCTTTTTTATCTCATTGATCGGGTATTTCCTAATCTTTAGACCGTAAGCAATGTTGTCGAATACGTTTAGATGGGGGAATAATGCCAGGTCTTGGAAAACCATGCTGGTAGGTCTCCTATATGGGGGAACATTATTCATAAGTTCTCCATTAATGTATACTTCTCCCCTAGTAGGGTCTTCAAATCCTCCAATGATCTTAAGGAGGGTACTCTTACCACTTCCACTAGGTCCTAGAACAGTTAACAGCTCGCCTCTCCTAATTTTTAGGTTTATATCTTCAAGTGCAGTTATCTTTCCGTAATTCTTATAAATACTTATTAATTCTAATGAAAACGGAGTCATTTTTAGCCTGCTATGATCTCTTCCCAGACTTGAAGCCACTCATCTAAGTTGGGTGGATCTATTAATGGTAACACTTCAGATAGTTTTTCAGGTCCAACGATTCCACTTTCAGCAATCTTCTCAGGTGGAAGCTTCTTGAATGCTTGTTCATTGGTTGGACCATAAAGCCATTCATAAGCATAATAGTATTGTGGTTCTTCAGAGATAAAGTAATCAATGTAGAGATAAGCTCCATCAAAATTCTGGGATGTTTTTAAGATGCTTAATCCACATAGCCATCCTATGCCTTTTCCTTCAGGTAGAGTAAACTCAGCTTCTATCCCTTCAGATTTTAACCAGTAAGAGTGTGCTGGACCGCTTCCAGCAATGATCCATGCATCCCCCGAAGCTAATAACTCTCTAGCTTCGATATCACTTTCATAGAACTTTAGGATTACGTCTCTATGCTCTTTATAGAATTCCTTAATCCTTTGTAGGTCTTGGCTCCCTAGATTCCATGGATCTTCATAGTTAAGAGCCCATGCAGCTATTACTATTCCTATCCTAGCATCATTTAATATTAAGACTCTATTCTTGTAGGCTGGATTGAAAATGTCTATCCACTTATCAATTAATGGAATCTTATCTTTCCTGTATGTGACTCCTGCTTGAAGACCGAAGGCCGTTGGAACCATGTATAATTTACCATCTCTCCAAATCTCGGGGTAATCTCGTAGACTCTTGAATAATTTATTCCAGTTGCTAAGTCTTGAGGGATCGATGGGCTGAAGCATGTCTTGCTCTATCAGTCTAGGTAGGAAGTCTATGCAGGGGCTTACGACATCTGCTTTAAACCCTCCCATAAGCTTTGCAAGCATCTCAGGTTGAGAAGTAAATATACTGTTTTCAATAGTTAGAGTTGGATATTTTTCAGTGAGAGGGTTAAAAACTTCTGGAACCGTGAAGTCTTCCCATACGAACGCTGTCAACTTACCTAGAGTAGTAACTTTGGAGGTTGTCGGAGTTTGAGCCGGTAAACTCATGAATGAGTAAGCTGCCAAACCAGCTCCAATTAATATTATTACTAGTACTATGACCAAGGCAAGTCTGGAAACTCCTTTCACCTTAGATCCTATATTCCACCACATCTCCTGTAATTTACTTATGTAACTGTAGGAAATATATATTCCACCATTCTCATCTTTCTAACTAGATAAACAATGCTTAGTGATTCTTTCAATAATGAGAAAGCATTAACTCTTCTCTCCAAGCTGATATCTATACCAAGCCCTTCTGGGAAGGAGGAAGAGTTAAGTTATTTCGTTTATGACTATCTAAGCAGTCTAGGGTTTAGCCCGATCCTACACGAAGTCTACAAGACTGGCCATAACGTAATAGTAAGATTAGGAAGAGGGGACAAACTACTCGTATGCGGGCATCTTGATACAGTTCCACCACTAGACATGAAGGAACCCTATAAACCCGTAGTGAGAGATGGAAGACTCTATGGTAGAGGAGCTTGCGATATGAAAGGCGGTCTAACCTCAGCTCTACTAGTTCTAGAAGAATTATCAAAGTCTAGGGATGAGCCAGACGTTACATTCGCATTCGTTGTTGATGAAGAAATGTATGGAAGAGGTGCAGCTGAACTCTTAATTCGAGGGATATATGCAAGAGACTGCATGATTCTTGAACCCACCTCGATGGATATCTGTTTAGGAAATGCTGGATGTATAGAATTCAACTTAGTCTTCCATGGTAAAAGTGGTCATGGAGCATGTAGAGAAGTAGAAAACACTATCCTCAACTTCTTTAATTTCTACAAAGAATTAGAAAACAAAATCAACTTAGAGTTAAGCAATGAAGATATGGCCCCCATACTCAACTTGGGAAAGATTGAAGCTGGGTACAGCGGCTGGGTTATACCTTGGGAGGTTAAAGCAGACATATTATTACACTTTCATCCAAATATTCCATATGCAAGAGTAGTTGAATTTTTGAAAAGAGAGATTAAAGAGTATAGTATTAGGAGGAATGTGGAGATAGAATTTGAAACAATACATGGATGTGATGGGTTCATGTCGGATTCAATGTACGTTAATTTATTAACTGAAACCTATAAGCAGGTGCTGAAAAGAGAACCGAAGCATAGAATAATAGAATCAGAAACTGATGCTAACGCCCTGTATCATAAAGCAGGTGTAAACTCGATAATATATGGACCGGGAGAAATAAAGTATGCGCATTCTTCAGAAGAAAACGTTATTATAAAAGATGTAGTAGACGCTTCCAGAGTTCTAGGAGAATTCCTTAAAAAGATCTAATCCAGCAATACAGATATACCTTTATCAATAGTGGATAAATAGGTTTTTCACTGGATGAAGTAAGTTGACGGTAGAGGAAGATTATAGTAGACAGCTAGGGTTTACAGTAGAATTAAGATATGAAGGTAAAGCTAGGTTCCTATCTCCAGTTCTTCCAAATAGTAAAGATTTTGCACCAACGTCTCTTCCAGCCTTTTTTAATCCTGCTTCAAAGTTAAGTAGAGATATAGCTGTGCTCTTCTTGAAAGCATACTTTGAGAATAGAGAGATAACTGTCTGCGAACCTCTCGCTGGAACTGGTGTTAGGAGTATCCGCTTCATACTTGAGACTAACTTAGTGAACTATGTCTTAGCTAATGACATCTCCAGAAATGCATACCAATTGATAAAAATAAACGCAAAATTAAACAATGTAGAAGATAGGCTTGAAGCCTCGAATCTTGATGCAAATGAGTTGCTTGCAGCTAGGGGGAGAGGCAGACCTAGATTTGACTACGTTGATATAGATCCTGCTGGTTCACCTGCAAAATATATGGAGAATGGTTTCAGAGGATGTGGAAAAAACTCTGTACTAGGAGCTACAGCAACTGATCTCTCAGCATTGACAGGCGCTAAACCTTTCTCATGTCTAAGAAAATATGATTCATACTCTGTGAAGACGCCTTTCCTAAAAGAAGTATCTATAAGGATACTGGCAGGCTTCGCTGTTAGAACAGCTGCAAGAATAGGTTTAGCTGCTGAACCAGTCTTCACATTCTTAAAAAGCTACTATACTCGAGTCTTTGTGAAGGTATCACCTGGAATAGATAAAGCCAAGAAGCTTCTCAGAGAAATTGGATGGATCTCCTATTGCCCAAGATGCCTAGCATTATACGTATATAGAACTAGTGATACGCCAATCTCTATATGTAAGAGATGCCTATCAACTATACACCCTGTCGGTCCTCTATGGCTTGGAAGATTATGTAGTGAAGAAATAATTAAGAAAATGCTTAACTATGCTAACCGTGAACACGAAATATATGGGGAAGCAGTAAATCTACTGGAACAATTACTGGAGGAAGATACATCTATTATAGGTTATTATCCAGTGAACGTGATATCCTCCATCTTAAAGGTGAGGCCTGTTAAGCCTAATAATGTGATCGAAGAGCTTAGAGAAAAAGGATACAGAGCTACTTCAACCCATCTAGACCCATCAGCTTTCAAAACGGATGCGCCTCCAGAGATTATTAAAGAAGTCTTCCTGCATCTCGCTAGGAAGTAGACATAGTCTTTTGGGAAGCTCGTATATACAGTATAGCTCGTATCAACCACAACTATTTTATAAAGAGATAATAATGATATTTATGGAGGTAGCTGGAGAAGATTGTCTGGAGAATCAGAAATATGTGAAGTTCTTGACGATATCTGGGCTGAGATTAACGAGATGTTAAAAGAGTTAATTAACAGGAAGGTGGATGTTTAAAATCTGCTCCTAGAGGTCATTTACTACTTGTTTTCATGGATAGAGAAGTTGTTACATCGGATATATATAATGGTGTTACATTCTGGACATACAATCTTACCATCATCATCTACATAAACTCTATAAACACTACTCTTAAACATCTATCCCACCTCGGTGCTGTAACCTTAAGATTTATGGGAGTCCTACCTCTCTTGATGGGTTATGATGGTGGTAGGAAAACCTTTCGAGAGGTGTAGGACTCCCTTATGGATTGTGGGTTATGCTATCTACTTATACTTATCTGGGCTT
>JAGDWP010000104.1 GCA_023269855.1 Nitrososphaerales archaeon
GAGAACCAGTCTTCAAGATAATAATCTTCTACAAGAAGTCTGGGAAATGGTTTGAGAGAAGATTCACAAACCAACTTAGAAACTACACCATAAAGATCATTGACAAAATCCATAGAGTAATAGATTATGGAGAAGTGCCTGAACATAAATGGAAAGATAAATGTGTAAGCTGCTTCTACAAGAAATACTGCTATGGATAACATCAGCTTCTCCACTAATCTGTAAAGTTGTCCAATTAAGTCTCTGCCTCTAAGCTTTTTCTTAATCTTGTACCTAATAGTCTGAGCTTCGCTTTAGCAAGTGCGGATAAGTTGATCTTCCTCCGATTCTTCTGTACAAGAATTTCGCTTTGGGCTAGCTTTTCGTAGAGTCCAGTCACCAAGTCTTCTAATCCCAGCTCATCATGGATGACTCTGTAGCCAGCTGCTAGTCCAGATGCTAGACCGCCTGGTTCTGAATTCTCCTTGAAAGAGTCTTCATCAAACACTATGACGTCAACGGGCATTCTAGAGTGAATAGTTCTTAAAGCTTTAGCCACCTCAATCTCGAGATCATGTTTCTCCAAGGCATTTAGAATCCTGTCTACGATTATGAGTAAGTCTAAGTCCCTCGCCTTCACAGGATTATATACGCAGCTACCAAACATAATAAGAGACTTTAAGTGTTTACCCCTGGCCTCCAACACTCTTTTAACTACTGATAATACCTCTTCTTGCGAGATAATTCCGCACCACCTCCAATGCTTTCTCTGCGAGTATGATTCCTCTCTCAGCAATCTCCAACGTTACAATATCATCTGGGCTAATAACCTCGCCTCTCATAAGGAATGGGTACCTAGCTCGAGTATAGTACTCTGTAAGATATTCGAGTCCTTCCACTATACTGTTAAATTCTTCCTGCCATTCATTCTCAAAAACTTCGGAGAATATCCCTATCAGCTCGGGGCCATGATTATATACGACACGCTTCCTAACTTCAAGCATAGCTTTAACACCTTTCTCTAATGATTGTTGAGCATAGAAGACTGCTTGAGGATAGTCTCCGGCCTCTATTGCTCTCTTAGCTCTTTCAAGATCCTTTAAAGATTCCTCGAAATACTTTTTGGCAAACTTCTCGAAAACACTCACATTTTCTCATAGAGACATGTGTAGAAATTGTTTAAAAACCTATAGCGGATAGACCTTGGACGATAACTTTTTTATTACGGAGGGGAACTATTCTAGTGCTTGAAGAGTTAGAATGAGTAATCGATGTAGTGTTTGTGATTCAAGTGAAGTTATATTCTATAGAAGGTATTCTGGAGAAGTATTTTGCCGAAAATGTTTTCTCGAGAATATCATCGACAGGGTTAGGGCTACGATCTCAAAGTATGAACTGTTAAAGCCTTTCGATAAGATTGCAGTAGCTGTTTCAGGTGGAAAAGACAGTCTCTCCCTCCTCAGAATCTTAGAGAAGATTGAGCGGGACTTCCCCAGAGCCAGCTTAGTCGCCGTAACTATTGATGAAGGAATCCCAGAATATAGAGATGAAGCTGTAGAGAATGCTGTAAGATATTCCCGAAGCCTCGGTGTACCACACTATGTTTATAGCTTCAGAGAATTATTCGGATTCTCTCTAACCGAGGTTGTAGAAAGTAATGTCGCTGATGCTGTAGGATTACAGCCATGCACTATATGCGGTGTCTTGAGGAGGAAAGCTTTAACGATCGCAGCTAGGAAGCTGGGGGCCACAGTGATTGCTACAGCTCATACACTTGACGATATTGTTCAAACATATTTCCTGAATATTCTACGAGGAGATACAAGATTCACACCCATAGGCATCAGGAGGGAGGCTGAAGATGTTATTCCCAGAGTTGCACCCTTCCGCCTCATACCTGAACGTGAAATAGTTCTATACGCTTACATATCCGGCATACCATTCCAAACACATGACTGCCCATACGTTGAAAGATCTATGAGAGACTCTGTCAGACTATTCTTAACAGAGTATGAGGAAAAGTTTCCAGGTTCACTATTTTCAGCATTGAGTAGTTTCGAGAAAGTCTTTGCAAGAAGCATCCAAGAAGATAAGAGATGTAGAAGATGTAATGAGCCTACTAGTAGAGAACTATGTAGAGCATGTGAGATACAGGAAACTATTCTTGAAAAGATGAAGAGATAGCTAGTTTATAGTTGGAAGAAGCCGAAGGTTTTATACGTGAATACTATGTTCGAGATTAGAAGCAGCGTGCAGACTGCTGTAAACAAGTTATCCATAATCTTCAGCTTCTTCTCATTCTTTACTTTATGCTGTATCAGCGACATGTATAGTAGATGCCCATCGAGAATCTTTATTGGAAGCATGTTGAATATTGCTACACCGAATGAGATAAGCTGTAGCCACCATAAAGCTCTATAGAGGGAATACTCTATCTCAGGGTCACCTAGACTGAATATTGTAGGCCGGTAATAATCTATCCTAACTACCCCTAAGCTTCTGAGAACCCATGCTATAGGCAGTGTTACAGCCTCCTTTACAGTGTAAGTATAATTCTTCTTATTAGTCTCCACTATCAGTTTATCTGTCAAAGTAATATTTTGATAGAGAGTTTCAGGTCTTACTGGTACCCCATTAACAGAATATATAACCTCATTTATCTGTGGCCCTCCATGCTCACCTGTAGTCTCTAAAACAACTACTCCAGTGAAGGTGGGTAGAAATATTGTTAGCATTATGAGTAGTACTAGCATACCGGTCGCTAAGTTCGCAAAGCTTCCCGCTGCAGCCACCCTCATCTTAGAAATTGTTAAAGCATTCTTAAAGTCTTCTTCATCAGGTTCTACGAATCCTCCTGGAAAGATGAAAGCTAGAAAGACCCCTGTAGACTTAAGTTTTATCCCTTCTAGTCTCGCAACTAGCCCATGCATTCCTTCATGGGTTATGATTACTATTGCGAAAGCAATCAGCATGTATGGTAGATGGTCGAATCTTATCGTTACGCCTATGACTAGTGGGATAACTATGTTGCCTACTCCCACCTGCTCAGGCATGAATAGATATGTCTTCAAGTTATCTACTAGAAAATACACAGCGAAGAAGGATAACCCTATCGAAGTAGCTAAACCAAGGTTTGACAAAGTCTTCCAGAATAATCTATGCGAAGACGAAAGTCTATCAAAATACTTGACTACCCTGATTGATTTCAGCATAAAGAAGAATGGATAGAAGCTTAGACTACTTGAATTCTTCAATAGACTACTATACCTCCTCCTAACCACGAGATAGATGACCGCCCACGCAGAAGCAAACCCAAGCAAGTAGAGGTAGACTAACTCCATCCCATCTACAATCCATAAATCTTCCTAATAATTCCTTCTCTAAAACAGGTAAAAACTAAACAAACATTATCAGCCAGCTATTTCTCCTCATGAGATTCAGTCTTCACCTGTTCATAGAAATTTACAGCATCTTATCCTTGAATAGTTAAAGTATTCCTTTCATATTTTCTAATATCTGTGTTTGTAAGTATGCTTTTATGGTGGATTGTTGTTATGTTTTTAGGAGCCTGGGGGGTCTGAAAAATTGTCTGAAGGGTCTCAGAGTGAGAGTTGGGAAGCTAAACGTGACAACGTTGTTCAGATACTTGAAAGCATAGCTAATGATACGAATACTCCTAGAAATATTAGGAGAGTTGCTAAAGCTGCTTCAGATGCACTCTTCGATGAAAAATATCCACCAGCTATCAGAGCTGCAAACGCAATAGAGATGATTGAAGAAATAATAAATGATCCTAACATGCCCGTGTTTACTAGAACTCAGTTCTGGATGGCTATATCGATACTTGAAGTTATAAGATCAATGGGTAAAGATACCTAGATACTCTTCAGATAATACTCATAAAATATCTCATGATCTTTGGCCATCTAAAAGTTATATCTAATTTGTGTAACAGATAATGATGTTTGAGCATTGAGCCCGCAGACTTCTAAGAAGAGGATCAGACTGGAGTTAACGAGTGATGATGGAGATAGACTCATCCTCATAATGGAGGGTAGGATAGATAGAGACAAGATTATGCAGCTTGCAGACTTCCTAGAACTTTACGGTGGATCCCAGAATGAGAGCTTGAATCATCCCTTATTAGAGGGAAGTAAAGTCGCTAAGCTTGCAAGAGTAATCACTAAGTATTTTCCTTTAAGCTTCTTCTCTTCTAGAGATATTGTTGAAGCATATATTTCAGAGTATAATGAGCCATTAAGCCTCTCAACTGCATCAACCTATCTAGCAAGACTTGCTGACAGAGGCTTCCTCGAGAGGCATGGTTCAGGAAACAATATTAGATATAAGCTTGCACAACCATACCTTACTGAAAAGAATAGACAATATCATGTTAGAGGATTTAACGAAGAAGACCATTACAGTATTCAGCATTACCCATAAATACGTTAAAGACTCAGGATACTATGCTATAAGACTTTAAGTATGGTAAGCATGACAATGTTTGTTTGATATGACGTTGCACTAATTCGTGTAATACCTTTCCCCTCAGAGCATTTATTCTACTAAATACTAGCTTGTCTACATTTTTGTATAATGGAGAGGGGGCGGGAATTGAAGAAGAAAGTCTTAGAATTTCTAAGAGATTCCGGCTTAAATCTTGGTGGAGATAGTATTTTGATGTTTTTAGTTAAGGGGTCTTCTCTTACTGAAGCTCAAGCTGAAACTCTGCTAGTAGAATATGCATCTCAATTTAATGGTAAGAAGCTGGATACAGTAGCTAAAGCATCTATAAGAGGTGTTTCTAAAGGAGCTTATGCAAGAACTAAAAGTCAAGCAATAAATAATATACGTCAAAGCATTTACACTATTATGCTTTTAAGATATCTAGGGATTCTAACTGATGAAGGGTTTGCTAAACTCATGGAGATAGCGGAGAAACTCGGTAAAGGTGAATTCCAGGAAGGGTTAGAGCTGTTGCATTCCTTGACTTGGCGTGATATCACAGGCTGAGGCGACATACATGGTGACAGAGTTAGAAATCACAGTATTATTCACTGTACTTTTCCTAGCTCAGACAGCTATATTCACATATCTGCTTTTGAGGCTCAAGAAGAGAGTCGAAAAATCATACGTTGAATCACGTACATCACAGGACATAAGAGAAGACCTCGATGAAGGGAAACTTAGTGAAAGCATCCTGAAAGCTCTTAGCATATTATCCACCAGTTCACTAAGCGCTAGAGAGGTTAGCGTAAATCTAGGTTTAAGTAGGGAGCATACTGCTCGACTGCTTAAAAAGATGGTTGAGGCAGGCTTGGTAGTAAGAGAAGGTAAACCCTATAGATATAGGGCAACCCCTTCTGGAAAAAGCTTACTTAACAGTGTTAGGAAGACTTCTGATTAGCTTATCTCTCTGAATAACTTAGTGGTGAGGTTGAGTAGGTTGTGATGTCTGTGACTGTCTGTGATGTATTGTGTGATAGTTGAGGAATAGATAGCTTTTCATCGTAATTATTTAGATGTCGAGTATTCTTCCACCCGTGTCCTCATTAATCTTCGTAGTTAACTCTAACCCAATATCAAAGATTAGTATCTCCATTGTTCCTGAAACTCTTGCTTCTATGAGGTGTCCACCATATGCTTGATAGTTTCCATCGGTAACTGTTATGTGAGAATGTATTCTATCTTTACCAATGTTTCCAGAGAGAGATGTAACTTCAAGGTCTTCATCAAAATTCTTCTCCACGTATTCTCTTTTATGGAAATCATAGAACCCTATCTTAAGATGGTTGACAGTACCTATCCCGAAGAAGAAACCATTTATCTTTTCTCTGTTTCTTACTTCTTCTAAACAATTAACTACCTCATCTCCAGGATCAAGCCTGACAACAATCTTATCGCCAAACACTCGATACTTCATGACTACATCGTAATGCTATTGGCCTAGTTTAATACTATTCTTCTTCCGCTTGTAGGTGGTGTCTGATAAGAAGTCTTTTAGAGTATGATCTTCAAACCACCTCATGACTTATAAATACTTATCCAGAAAACCACCTTGCTCATCAAGGAACTTATCTCTAACAGCTTTCTTAATAGCTGAAGGTGATGTACTGTTTACTTCAAGAATAGCTCTCTTCTCTCTAATACTCACATATATG
>JAGDWP010000079.1 GCA_023269855.1 Nitrososphaerales archaeon
TCAACTTGTTTCGCAAACATATCAGCTAACAAATTTATCTCAGAAGAGACTATATGTGAGTCTGGAATTAATATTAAGCCAAATTTTTGCTCAACATATCCTTCTACTAAACCCGGCTGTTCAAAGATAGTTTGATACGAAGCTACTAGAATGTTGCCTGACCTAATATCTGAAAACACTTCTTTTCTATAACGGTTCAATGCTGAAATTTGTTGATCATAATCTAGAGCTTGAAAGATTTCCTGGATACCTTTCTCGAAGCTTTTCGGATATAATTGGACTCCGGCCCTCTCATCTGGATAAATGACGGCTGGTGGAATATCATAAATTTCATAACTGAAGTTAAATTTTCTAAATATATTTTCCATATTTTCTATGAGAACGCCTTGACCAGGTTTTAAATTATAGCTTGTATCTACCTCTCTAGGTCTCCCACCCCACGACGGGTCACTCTGTACTTCTCTATAACCACAACTTGGACTAATGCCTAACCCTATCAATTTGATTTTATTAACTCCTTTCTCTGAGAGAATCTTGGAGACAGCTAAAGCTATATTCCTACATAACTCTTTATAGAGTGAGTTGTCGTATTGTTCTTTGACAAACCACCACCTCCTCAATCCTATATAGACAGCTTCTGGACAAGGTAATTGTATAAACTGTAGACCTTTAGCTTTAATAACATCCCATAACGGCTCAATCACACCTTCCCATCTCGCGATCCCTGGAGCTCTAGAGTTAACATTTAATATACAATGGCAAAGAACGAGCATGTTGTACTATACGTCTTGAAGCTCCCATTTTAACTTATCATCTAAAGTATTATCATTCAAATCTCTAATACTCAATCAATGCTACACATGTTAAAAATGATGGGATACACTGAAGAGAACAGCTTCGCTCCAGATTCCTCAGTAAGGAGACTTTGTTAATAATTTGTATCCTCCCTCATACATATTCTAAAAACTTATATATCCGCTGAAATAATAAACTTTCATGAATTCGGAAAAAACAAGTACGTCTAGAAAGATTTCTCGTAGAGAAGCTCTTTCAACTGCTGGTAAAGTTGCTGTAGGCGTTGTTGCTGCAGGCGTTATAGCAGGTGCAGCAGGATATTATGCTGGTAGTGCTGCAGCACCTGGGGTTCAGAGAGTAACTGAGACAAAAACTGTTACAGCACCTGCTGCAACAGTCACCGTTCCCACAACCGTTACTCAAGTAAAAACAGTCACAGAAACCAAAGTAGCAGAAATACCTCGTAAAGTCGTATTGGGGATGGTTTTAGCTGGATATATTGAGGGATCTACGTGGGATGGTCGTCAGAAAAAAGCTGTAGATAGATTGAAGACGCTTTACCCATGGTTTGACTATGCTTATGATGAAGGTGTGGTATTGAAAGGCAAGGATCCAATATCATCAGCTAGAGACTTGATAGCAATAAATAAAGCAAATATAATCTTTGGTAGCTGGGAGCCTGCCGCTATACCATCATTCCACGCAATTGCAGACGAGTATCCTGACGTATATTTCTTAGGAATAATTGGAAGCGACATATCTTCAAGGAGAAATTTTCTAAGAGTCTTCGTAAGACAATATCAAGCTATGTACCTGGAAGGATTGATTGCAGGAGCGATAACTAGGACTAACAAGATAGGGATAGCAGTAGGCCCTGCATGTGTCCAGAACTGGAGAAGGATGGCAGCTTTCTATCTAGGAATAAAAGATGCTAATCCCGACGCAACTTTGTACGTCAAATATGTAGGAGAATGGTATGCTCCACCCGTTGAGAGAGAAGTTTCACTAGCTCTAATAGACTTAGGAGTAGATGTTCTAACGAATTATACTGACTCAGTAGAACCAGTTAAAGTTTGCGAAGAAAAAGGCATATGGTATATTGGAAAAGACTCGGATGTAGTCGGCTTGTATGGATGGTCAACTACTGATACGGTGGCAGTATCATTCGATACAAGATGGGAAGTAATGTTTGACGTCATCCTCAAAGAATATCTCTCAGGAAACGCTTATCCAGACAGATTAATCTTCGTACCTATGAGTAGACATATCTCTCTTCCACCAGATAACCCATGGGTACCTGGACAGACCATCTTACCAGCTGTAGACCTTCAGAACGATAATAAAGTTGGTCTAGACGCTATAAGCCCAAAAGCGAGACCATTGATCCCAGACAGAATAATGAACTTAGTCAAAGCTAGAAGAGAACAGATGTTGATGGGAGTTTGGGACCCATTCTTCGAGCATGAGCTTGTCAGCAGTGGTGAAGGGTTACCGATTCCAGAGCTCGGTCTAGACGTGCCACCTAAAGGAACTGTAGTCAAGCCTGCAGGTGTCATGCCCTCCGACGACTGGCTGCTTGGAAAGCTCAACTTCCAGCTTGATGGAATAGTGCTTGTCAAGTAAATCTCTAAACTATTATTTCTCTAATATCTCTATTTTTTATTCTTTTATGTAGGGTTCTCCAAGTGATTCGGGCTTAGATAGAGCCCATCTCTTTCTAAATCTCTCCATTGAGATCGCTGTCAAGACTAAGATTGTTGCGATGAAAGGTAGCATTCTCAAGATTGGTAGGGGTGCTGGTATACCTGCATATATTGTTTCAGGAGAGATAGCGAACTGCCAGACAAAACCGAATATGAGAGAACCTGATAGAAGAATCCAAGGTCTCCAAAGCGAGAACATTACTAACGCGAAAGCAATCCACCCCAGCCCCTTTGTAGGCAGATGACTCCATCCTGCAAGATATGTTGTTGACAGGAATGCGCCCGCCAAGCCTGCTAGTATTCCACCGATGACCGTACATATATGACGGATTCTAATAACTTGGACTCCGGAAACCTCGGCTGCAAGAGGATTCTCACCTACAGATTTAATCTTTAAGCCTATATGAGTTCTTGAAAGTATGAACCATATAACGACAACTATTGCAACAGCTATAAAGAACATTGGAGAGAGATCGTAGATTCTAGGAGAGACTATCCCACGTGGAAGCGGCCCCGAGTATCTATCTGCCCAGTATGTAACGAAGCCCATAGCGAAGAGCCATATACCCATACCGCTTACAACTTGATTAACTCTCAACGAAGTTGATAATATAGAATGTATAAGTCCGAAGAGACCACCTATCAATGTTCCAGCAATAAATGCTGGTAGAAGTCCCCAGTTTAATGCTACAATAAAACCTGCAGCAGACCCGAGAAGCATTAGACCTTCTATACCAACATTAATCACACCTGAACGTTGATTTAGAAGTTCGCCTATTGCTGCTAAGAGAAGTATAGTCGCTATCTCTAGACATCTAGCTATGAAAGGCCACATCATCTCATCCTCCTAATCTTGTACAAGTAGAAGAATTGGAAAGCAGCGAAGGTTATAGATATAATCCCTAGAAAGAGTACGTCAAGTCCGAAGGGTAAGCGAAGCCTTCTAACCAGAACCGTTGCACCAACTATTATTGAGCCTATGAAGATTGAGGTTGGAATAGCGGCTATTGGGTTTAGGAGGCAGACCAGACCTAATATTATACCCCAATATGTAAGATCACCTATCGCTTTATATGCTTCAGGTCTAGGGATCATGTAGAAAGCTGGGTCTCCCGCCCACATGTGATATCCTGAGAGACCTGCAATAGCTCCACCAATAGTCATTACAAGGATATACATTCTCGATCCACTTATACCTATATGCTTTGCTGCAGTAGGACTGTTTCCAAGTACTCGTATCTTGTATCCAATTACTGATTTACTTAGAAAGAAGAATAATACTATAGCTATTGCTATGACTAGGTAGCTTGTGAATGGGGTATACCATATAACTGGTGCACGAGCAGGCTGTGGAAGAGGTTTACTAGTAGATTCTGCGATGCCAGCCCATGGTCCTCCTACAGTTAAAAGGTATACTAGCCAGAAAGCAATGTTATTAAGCATCAAGCATCCTACGACTTCATTAACATTTAATTTTCCTCTCAAGTATCCTGCGAGAGCACCATATCCTGCACCGAATAATGCTCCTGAAGCCAGCATTAATGAGATTAATATTGCGGGATGTAGATCTGGGAAGCTGTACGCTACTGCGAAGGCGCCAATTGTTCCGAGATAGAACTGCCCCTCCATCCCAACATTCCATAGCCTCGCCGTGTATGGTACTATGAATGCGAGAGTATTAAAGAGTAGGAATAAGCTTCTATGTAGAGTGGTTCGAAGTCCAAGGGATGGGTCGAAAGCAAAAGAGAATATGTTCGCATATGCATCTATAGGGTTAGCTCCTTCTATGAATAAGAATATACTAAAGATTATGAAGGAGAAAGCTATTGAGAACAGTGAAATTACTACTGCCTGCCTACCTGTCAGTACGGGGACTCTCTCAAGTTTTATCCTCAACGCTTCTAGACGACTCATACTTTCACATCCCCTCAGAATATGCACCCGTCATCATTGCTCCTACAACTTCCTTCTTTGCTTCTTCTGCTGGAAGAATCTTTATAAACCTTCCCTCATATATTGGAGCAATAGTATCACTTATCTGGAGAACTTCATCAAGGTCGTCTGAGATCAACAGTACACCCATACCCTTCTTTTTACAGTCTAGCAGTCTCATTCTAACAGATTCTGTAGCTGCTACATCTAATCCAGCCGTGGGTAGGTTAGCGATAAGCAGTTTCGAGGTTCTTGGAATAACCCTACTTAGGACCAATCTCTGGAGGTTTCCACCTGAGAGATGTGCAGCTTTAGTATTCACGCTTGGGGCAATAACTTCAAACTCTGAGACAATTTTCTCCGCGTATTCTCTTACCTTTTTATAGTTTATGAAGCCATGGTTTACGAACTCCTTATCATAGTATAGATTCATTAAAATGTTCTCTATTAATGAGAAGCTTCCTATAACGCCTACCCCTAGTCTTTCTGAGGGAATATATCCTATACCCATCCTTATTCTCTCAAGGACTGATGCATTGGTTATGTCTTTCCCCATGAAGATTATTCTACCTGTTTCAGCTTTACGGAGTCCAGCTAGAACTTCTGCTAATTCTTGTTGACCGTTACCGCTTACTCCTGCGATTCCCAGAATTTCTCCTTCCCTTATAGAGAAAGATATGTTCTTGATAGCTGGTAGTCCTTTATCATTCAGGGCTGAGAGATTTTCAACCCTCAGTATTTCTTCACCGAGAGGTACCTTTGGCTTAGTCAAGGTAAACAGAACTTCTCTTCCAACCATATACTCAGCTAAAGCAGTCATTGTTGCATCCTTTGTTTCAATACGTTTTACAACTTTTCCTCTTCTAAGGATAGTTACACGGTCGCTTACAGCGAATACTTCAGGTAGCTTATGGGTTACGAACGGGACTAGCGCAATCTCTTCTTTACTCATGGATTTGAGAGCATTCAAGAATGCTTCAGCTTCAATAGGGGTTAGAACAGAAGTCGGTTCATCGAGGATAAGAATCTTTGCACCACGGTATAGAGCTCTTATAATCTCTACTAGCTGCTGTTCTCCAGCAGAGAGCTGCCAAACCCTAGCATCTAAGTCTATCTTGAAATTATACTTTCGGCATAAATCTTCCAACTCCCGCCTAATTTTTTTATAATCTAATATTCTTCCAGCTTTTGGATGCCCAAGAATAATATTTTCTAAAACTGTGTGAGCGAATACTAATCTCCTCTGCTGGTGAACCATACCAATACCCAAGTTAATTGCATCGAGAGGAGACCTGAATCTTACTCTCTTACCACGTATATAGATTTCTCCTTCATCAGGCTGCAGAACCCCGTAGAGTATATTCATTAGAGTAGTTTTCCCTGCGCCGTTCTCCCCTAAGATAGCATGGATTTCACCTGCTTTAAATTCTAAATCCACATGGTCGAGTGCAACAACTCCTCCAGGATATATTTTCGTTAAACCTCTAACTTCAAGAATAGTTTCACCATGCATTATCTGGTCCTGCATAGCTTATATCCTCTCCTAGCATGGTATCTTCCAATATCGTTATATATTAAGATTAGATATACACGGATCCAGACTTTATTCATAAGGGAAACACAGTAAACCCTAGTTCCCATCAGGTTTGAGGTTTGACTTGTTAATTTTATAGTTGTTC
>JAGDWP010000033.1 GCA_023269855.1 Nitrososphaerales archaeon
AGGTTAAGTCCAAGAACCTCCACCAACACATACTCAAAACACACAAAAATCAAAACCTAAATCGACTAGTCAAAGACTAAAATCTGATGGGAACTAGGGTTCTAATAGTATGCCTGTATTTTACTCTGTCTGTCTTAAAATGCTTATATAAGATATTGTTAGAGTCAAGTATAAGGTGTAGATTCGTTGTCTACTATAAAGCATGTAATTGAAATTATGGATCTTCTCGATAGTCCAAAAATAGATGGAGAAAAAGTTATGGAATTCTTTCATGATAAAGGTTTTACGGATCTTAAAATTGATGTAGAAACTATCAAAGGAGATAAAGGCATTACAGACTTTATCACTATTAAGATTCCAGGCGCTAATGGGAGACTCCTAGGAGGCAACGCAAAAACACTTGGAGTAATAGGTAGGCTTGGCGGTATAGGTGCAAGGCCAGCATATATTGGATTAGTTTCAGATGCAGATGGAGCAATAGTATCCCTCGCATCAGCATATAAAATAGCAGAGATGAGAAGACGTGGAGACATAATACCTGGAGATGTAATAGTAACAACTCACATATGTCCGAACGCTCCTACCAGACCTTATAAGCCGGCACCTATGATGGATTCACCTGTAGACATGTTTACTTTACTGAGAAAGGAAGTACAAGAAGACATGGATGCTATTCTATCAGTAGATGCGACAAAGGCAAACTGGGTCATTAAGCATACCGGCTTTGCGATAACACCTACGGTAAAAGAGGGGTGGATACTAAAGGTAAGCCCTGACCTATTAGATATATATGTTAGAGTATGTGGAGAAGTTCCAGTCATAGTTCCTATAACAATGCAGGATATAACCCCGTACACTACGCCAGTCTATCATATTAACAGTATGATGCAACCATGGATCTATACTACTGCACCTGTTGTAGGAATAGCTATAACAACAAGAATGATTCTGCCTGGTTCAGGGACAGGGTCAACAAATTATATTTCTCTAGAGCAAGCCACTAGATTCGTAGTTGAAGTAGCTAAAGATTTTACATCTGGCAGAGCGAAATTCTACGATGAAGAAGAATGGGAGACTTTACTTAAGATTCACGGGTCAATAAGAGATGTCATGAAGAGAGGACTATCTAGATAAGGTGAGATTTGAAATGTACAGAGTAGGATTAATAAGAGTTTTAACTATAGAGGATGAAGAAGCTTTAAATCTACATGGAAAAATTATCGAAGAAGCTTTCCCCGAAATAAAAGTGATAAGTAGATGTATCGAAGATCAGCCAAAAGGGATTTATGATTCTGAGAGTGAAGAAGCCGCTAAGCCAAAGATACTTAGACTAATTAAAGAGTTTGAAGTAGAACAAGTAGATGCAGTAATAGTAAGCTGTATGGCTGATCCAGCAGTAGATGAAGCCCGCAGATACGTAGAGATACCAGTCATAGGAGCAGGAACGTCAAGTGCTTTACTTGCATTAGCTACTGGTAATAGAGTCGGTATTATAAGAATTGGAAAAGAAACACCACAAATTATAAGGAAGATATTAGGCCAACATCTAGTAGCCGAAGAAAGACCTGATAATGTAAACACTCCACTAGAATTAAGAGAGCTTGCTGGGATCCAAGCATCCCTAAACGCTTTGAAAAAGCTTATCAACCATCAAATAGACGTGGTTATTCCAGCATGTACAGGCTTTTCAACAATTAAGTTTGCTTCGATTGCTAGAAAGATAACTAATATTCCAATTATAGACCCTGTAATCGCTTCAGGTGCAATAACCTTAAGTATACTAAAACAAAGAAACTTGTAAGGTGAAACCATGATTAGAATTGATCGATCGACAGCTGAAGCAGCTATTCTTGGAGGTGCATTTTTTGGTGGTGGAGGCGGGGGAGATATGAGAGAAGGTATAAGATATGCAAATATAGCCCTCGAACTTGGAGAAGTCTTCATAGCTGACATTAATGAATTACATTCCTGTGATTATGTAGCTACAGCATCAATTATTGGTGCACCAGCTGCAAAAGAAAAATACGTGACCCCCTCACACATTATTAGATCATTCCAACTCTTAGCAGATAATATAGACATGCATTTGGTTGGACTTATAACAGCGGAGAATGGAGGGTTATCAATTGTCAACGGATGGATCCCTGCAGCCATATATGATATCCCTATAATAGATGCTCCGGCCAATGGGAGAGCTCATCCAACAGGAGTTATGGGATCGCTTGGCCTTCACAAACTGAAAGACTACGTATCAGTTCAAGCAGCAGCAGGTGGAGATAGAGGCGCCGGCAGGTATGTTGAACTCGTAGCCCAAGGATCACTAGATAGAGTTGATAAAATAATTAGGGAAGCATCCGTACAAGCAGGAGGCATGATTGCTGTTACACGTAACCCCGTAACAGTAGACTATCTCAGAATGAATGCAGCTGTAGGAGCATTGTCTAAAGCTATAGAGGTTGGAAAAATATTTCAAAAATATTTCGGAGATTGTGGAAAAATTGCAGAAGAGATTGCGAAAATAATGAATGGAAAAATAGTTGATGAAGGCGTAGTAGAGAATGTTTTACTCGAGACATGCGGTGGATACGATACAGGTAAGATTGCGGTCAAGGGTAAACTTGACCGATATGAGATAACTTTCTGGAATGAATATATGACCCTTGAAGATTCTGGAAATAGAAGATTAGCAACTTTCCCAGATCTAATAGTTACACTAGGCATCGATTCAGCATTACCTATATCATCAGCCGAGATTAAGAAAGATGATAGAGTTATGATCTTAACATTACCCAAGGAAAGAATAATGCTTGGTACAGGTGTAAAAGACCCTGAAATCCTTTCTCAAATAGAGAGAGTAATCAATAAGAAAATACTACTATAACCTCCTAATTATCAATATCTGGACTCTCCTCAGAATACTGTAAACTTTTTAGCTGGTTATCTCCAAAAATATTTTTGGAGATATATCATTTTATAGAGATTTTTCTATTCTAAGCTCCCTCTATCCTTGGTGCTATCAGGTATTCTAGTTTTCCTGAGGGTATTGGGAAGCTAAGCTTTATAGGCTTATTAGTTGAGAGGTTCATTATTACTTCTTCTGAGAGGTCTCCGCCAGCTTTTACAATCTTGTCAAGGTATGTTATGCTGAAGTTAGCCCATACTTCTTTATCAGTTTCTATCTCGTATACTGCTGCACCAGTCTTGCTAAGCTTAGTCTGTACTGTTCCAAGCTCTCCTTTCGCTAAGAATACTACTTCATCAGGGTTTATAGTTATCTTGACGTAGTCGCTTACTACGTCACTATCTTTTATAGCGTCTTTAACAGCATCTACATTCAGTCTTGCTTTCGCATCGAAGGACAATTTAGGAGTTGCGCTTCTCGCTTCAACAGTCTCTAAAGTGTTTATGGTGAACGTTCTCTCCTTTGAGCTAGTTGCATCTACCAGTATTATGCTGAGCTTCCTCGCTTGATCATCATATACTATTGTTAAAGTTTCACCCTTCTTTATCCTCTTAAGGAACTTCATCATCTCAGATATGCTGAGAGTCATCTGGAGTTCACCACTACATTCATATTCTTCAGCAGCTGAGTTACTTAACTCGAAGTCGACAAGAGATATATGAGCTGGATCCATAGCGATCAATCTAATACCTTCTTCCGTGATCTTGAATGTCCCTTCATCTACTACAGCATGTATAGCTTTCATAAGGTCTGAGAAATAATCTGCACTTGGTAATCTCATCCTGAAAGACATCCCTTCTCCAATTTGAATAGAATGCTGGAAGCTTAAAAAGTTGACTCTAATAATGGGGAGAGAAAAATTTCCTCGTCTTACCCTAATTAACATTCTTGACAGATAAAGCCTAGATATACAATGTGCTGTGAACCCCGTATACAATGTATAACCTTAGCCCTAACTGATTCTACTTAAGGAAGCTCTATCTTAAAATATTTATCTTAAGATTGATAAAGATTGTTAGACTGTAAGGCGTTGTGGTATGGATTTGAGGATTGAGCTTGAAGGATACCTCGAGCTTACGATGGATGTAGGTAATTTAGCATCTCAGATATCTGAAGTAGTTAGAGAAGCTAATGAAAAGTTTAGAGAGAGCGTCCAAGGAAGAGGAGCTACTGAAACATCAGTCATAGTAGAGTATGGTGGAGAAGGAAGAAGATTAAAAGTTAAGATAATCTCTGGGAGCAAGCTCAGGGCGCATGATGCACTTCTTAGATTCAAGAATATGTTAGTAGAGAAGTTTGGACCATCGATGAAGGTTGGTGTAAGGGAAGTATTCATAGATAAGTTGACAGCTAAGATCTTTGGAGGACATATAGATTCAGCGACTGCAGAGGAGAAACTTAAAGATGTCGCCGAAGTATCTCTAGAAGATGATACATTAGTTCTAACTTTTAGGAATCTATCTGACCACGATATCCGTGATAGAGTAGTTGATAGAGCAATAAAGCTAGTAGTGTTGGAGGAGAAGCCTATAGAAGAAGCTGCTGAAAAACTTGCACCCTTCGGTACACTCTTAATGAAAGGCGGAGAGAAACCATTTAAATTGAGTAGCGAGATCTCGGTTGAGGCAGAGAAGCTCGGCTGGGCTAAACGTTATCCAAGTAGAGGTCAGTGGATATTCACGGGACCTATGACTGCATTGCTTAGAACGTTATCAGAGATGCTGATAGATTATGTTGCGAAACCTCTAAACTTTCAAGAATGGATGTTTCCCCGCTTAATGCCTTTCGAAGTACTCAAGAAACTTTCAACATATGTAGAGCATCTACCTGAAGGATTATTCTATGTATGTGCTCCACCTAGAGACCCTTCAGCTTTCAAAGAATTTAAGAGAGAATATGTTCTGAGGAGAGAGTTGAGGAGAGACTTACTAAAGAATATTCTAGAAGAGCCTGGATACGTTCTAGAAGCTGTACAGTGTCCACCATTCTATCAATATTTCTCAGGAGAGATCGTTAGGTTAGAAGATCTACCTATTAAGGTCTTCGATATTCTAGGTGGGTGGACTTGGAGAAACGAAGCTGGAGGAGTTGAAGGCATAGCTAGAACAAATGAGTTCTGGAGAATGGAGATGGTCTTTCTAGCAAGTCCAGAAGAAGTCACTGAGATAAGAAACAAAGTAACAGATTTAACAGTAGAACTCGTTGACAAAGTCTTAGATTTAGAGTGGAGAGTTGTAGCTGGAGCACCTTTCTTCCTATCTCCTGAAGAAGCTTCCAAAAGACTTATAGATGTATCCAGTCGCGACAAGATACCTACACTCGATATAGAAGTCTACTTACCCTATAGGGGGCCGAGGGAGAAAGCTGAATGGCTAGAGATAACAGCTGCAACGATCCATAGAGACTTCTATGTTAAAGCATTCAAGATAAGAGAAGCGAAAAATAGAGATATATGGACTGGGTGCGTAGGTCATGGAATAACAAGATGGGCTGCAGGATTTCTAGCTAGACATGGCTTCAACTTTGAAGACTGGCCTAAAGAAGTAAAGAATAGAATTAAAGAGTTACCGCAGCCTCCGAAGACAGTTACATAGTCTCTATGATTCAGCAGTAATTTTGAGAAAGATCTAAAACGTTCCCGTCCACTAAGTTAAAGTTATAGCAAAGCTTCTATATGCTATTGAGGGTTGAAGATTACTGTTAGAGGGATATACTCCACAGCTTTAATTAAATTATTAATAGATAAGGGATTCAAGATTGTTAAGCCTACGAAGTCTCAGATGGAGAGGTTTGGATTAACAGATTCAGCTATTGAGCCTGACGCAATAATTACGGATTCCCCTGATAGACACTTCATAGAAGTGAGGGGAACTCTAGAAGTTGTTGAATCTATAATGGATGAAGTGAGAAAAATCCTTGAAGACTCAATTGTTTTATGGAGGATGAAGGATAA
>JAGDWP010000037.1 GCA_023269855.1 Nitrososphaerales archaeon
AGAAGTTGATGAAAGCCCTCTAACCTCCCCCACCATTCTTCTCCTATTAAAATTACATAGAAGATAAATAAAACATGGACCGGGCGGGATTTGAACCCGCGACCTCCCGCGTGCAAGGCGGGCGATCTCCCACTGATCTACCGGCCCTATTATCTTTTAGATAGCTTATCTATTCTTAAGCTTTATCTTTGTTTAGTTTAGTAGTTTCTTAGGTTTAAGCCAGTTGTATTTTCTCCATTTTGGGTCGGGGTATCCACAGTAGCTGCATCTTTTCTTGCCGAGATGGTATGAATGGTGGCCGCATCTTCTACATCTAACATGTACCGTCTTGTTTCTTTTCCCACGGGATGGTGTTCCCTTAGTCATTTCTCATCCCACCTTGTTCTCCATGGTATTCGCGTAATCTACATTTTAACTTTTCCACCTAGTAGAAAATTCAGACTGCTTGATGGTATTCTTTCTATTTATTTCTACTTGTTCAGTATTCTAAGTTATTTCTTCTCTTTTATTGTTGGTGAAACCATTATTATATTGTCTCCCCTTACAACTATTGTTCCAAGATGTTTTGTAGATGAGTTCTCATCGTCAAGTTCTTCTGCTTGTTCGAGAATAAGATTCATATGCTGGTCATATCCTTGGAGAATACCTCTAAGCATCTTTCCATTCCTCAATCTTACCAATACTTTTCCTCCAAGACTCTCAGAGAGAACTCTTAAAGATATATCGGTAGACAAATCTTTCCACCACTTCTCTATTCAATAGGATTTGTACTTGATATTAAAGTTTCTTCTAGAAACCCTCTATTCAATTTGGGAATTATATATTCACGACCGTATACTGTTATCAATTGTCGAGCTAGAATAGCTTGTTAACAGTATGTATGGAATAATACTCCAATGTTATAGGCATATTTTAGATAGCGGGCGTTGAAGAATATCTTTTTCTTATAGACTCATTTAAGTATAGATGCATGATCAGTGAAAAAGAATCCAACATAATTGAAGAAATAGAGAAAGAAGTTTTGAAGATTGTTAAGATGGCTGAAGAAGCTGATCAGAAAGCCTCGATGAAGACTTCGAATACTGTTAAGGTTAGGTATCTCCAACTGTTAAGAGATTACTCTACGATACTTGAATCCATTAATAATGGAGAGCTTGTAATTGCCTCCCTCGAAGGTCTAGAGGATGGAGTCTTAAAGAAAGCAGTTAAAGAAGTTAAAGAGGAAGTAGTGAAAAGCGGTGGAAGTATGTATTTTATATCTAAACCTGTTATTCTTATATTGCCTAAGAGTGGATGCCTAGTAGACGCTGTTTAAGTCTTCATTTCCAATGTTATTGAATCAAGATTTCGTGGGGTATATATTCTTGAATTGGGCAGAAGCTTAGCTACTCCTTTAGATAGGCTTGATACAGCTTCTGGCTCTCCATGGACTAGGACGACATTCCTAGGTTTAGGCTGGATTGATCTAACATAGTTTAAGAGTTCCTGCCTACTTGAGTGACCGGAGAATCCATCTATCTTCGTAATCTCCATCTTCACATTTATTAATTCAGGTTTTCCATCTTCTCTCATCAACTTTATTTCTCTAATGTCTTTTAGTAGTCTTCTACCCATCGTCCCCTCAACTTGATAGCTTACAAACATGAGGAGATTCTTCTCATCCCCAGCATACTCCCTTAGATAAGCTAATACAGGTCCGCCTTCAAGCATTCCTGAAGTAGCTATCACTATCATTGGACCTGTCATCTCGAGGACTTCTTCTCTCTGCTGAGGGCTTCTCACAGGTGTAAAGTATTCTGTGAAGAAGACATTCTTATTCTCCATTACCTGTTTAGCTATCTCCTGGTTCATGTATTTTGGGAAAGCCATGTGTATAGCAGTGGCCTCTATGACTAATCCATCTAGGAATACGGGGACTTCTGGAATACTCTTAGTCTGAAATAGGTGGTTGAGTATTAACATTATTTCTTGTGCTCTTCCAACAGCTGGTACAGGTATCAACACTTTACCTCCACGTTCCACTGTCTTCGTAACATATTCTGCAAGCAATTGTTCACTCTGTGCCCTGTTGAAGGAGACTTGGCTTGCACCATACGTGCTCTCCATGATTAATGTTTCAACTCTCGGAAACTTGTTAACAGAGCTTTCAAGAGTCCTACTATCTTCAAACTTGAAGTCACTTGTATAGACTATGTTATGGAAGCCTTCCCCAATATGTATATGGACTATTGCAGATCCTAGTATGTGACCTGCATTGTAGAATGTTATTCTAACGTCGGGGGTAATGTTTGTTACAACTCCATATGCTAATGGTACTGTATGCTGGATTGCGACCCTAACGTCTGCTTCACTGTATGGTGGAAAGAGTCCTTCTTTTTCAGCGACGTTTATGAAGTCAAGCTGCTGCATTAACATTAACGGTAGGGTTGGCTCAGTACAGTAGACGGGACCTCTATACCCGTACTTGAATAGGTATGGCACCATCCCCATATGGTCGAGATGTGCATGAGCTACTACTACAGCATCTAGTTCTTCTAGTATGTTTTCGACGGCATCGAATCTGGGGATAGTTTCAAGATTTGTTGAGCCGCTGGGAGAGTACCCACAGTCAAGTAATACTTTACTCTCTGTAGTCTGTAGTAAGATTGCTGACCTCCCAACTTGTTGACCTGACCCTAAGATTGTTATTAAAGCTTCATTGACTTCAAAGATCTGGTCTCTGAAGACTCTTTCACCAATGTTTCTAAGAACTTGAATTCTATATTGAGGGTCTCCATAGATTATCTTCTTTATCTTCTCAATAGTCTTAGTTTGCATTGGAGGCTGCCTCTCAATTTTTATCGTCCACATAGTCATACTGCTCAACTGCTTTAATTCATTCTCTGAGGGTATAGACTTCTCGGGACCTAGCTCCACTATTACTTCTCCTAATGTGTCATTAAAGATTACTGCCGTACCGTTCCCAAAGAATTCCCTAATCTTTTCTTCTACTTCTTCTTTATGCATTCTTATCGATTCATCAGACCTAATTACTACTCTCTTTTTTATCAAGTTTACAAGGTCTTTAGCTATCTGATCTTGATTTATGAACAATTCTGGGTTCTTTGTATAGATAGCTATCCTAGGACCCTCGAAATCTATCTTCGTTATTCCTGCTTCTAGCGGGTTTATGACAGAAAAGTATCTAACTATTTCCTGTCTGAGTTTATTTAAGGTAAAGAGTTGTTGGGCCATGACCATGATTTACCTAGTATACTTGTCTAATGTATTGAGAGTAGAGGGGTCGTTTCTCCTCTACTCCTAACTCGACATATTTTCCTCCAACTTTAATATATGCTACATCTATGCTGTCTCCTGAACCAATGTCTCTCTGGATAGCTGCTGCTACAGCTTTAAACGCTAATCGAGCAGCATCCTCTATAGACATATCATAGCTGTATTCGCTCTCTAGTATTCCATAAGCGACAGGTGAGCCTGAACCAGTTGAGATAATGTTTTCCTCAGTCATGGAGCCTGTTAAGTCTATGTTAAACATGTGTGGACCAGTATTATCAACTCCTGCAATAATTAACTGTGCAACATACGGGAAGTATCTATAGTTGAATAAGAAGTTTGAAGCTAGTCTAGCTATGGAGACTATATCCATGGGTAGCCCTCTCGATATCTGATAGTATCTAATATTTGCTTTAAGTAGGTCTATTATTGTTTGAGCGTCTGCAACTCTTCCTGCGATAGTTATCGCAGCGTATTCAGAGAGTGGGAACAGCTTCTTTCCTTTTCTGTGAGCTACAAAATATCCTGCAGTAACTCTCGTATCCGTAGCTAATGCAACTCCATCTCTCACTACTAGACCCACTGTAGTCGTCCCAGTCTTAACTCTCTTCGATATATCCATATTTGGTGAAAACATATTCTTAACACTCCATTACCGCTCTCAGGGGTCTAGACTTGAAGTACTCTACGACCCCCCTTAATAGTTGTTGGAGAACTCTCATAAAAATGTTTAGTTATGAAAAGTTATCGAGTACTCAGGAGAGATGCCTCGAAGAATCTTAAGCAATCTTTTAATAACCCCCAGCTCCCCAATATGTTGACGACTAAATAGTTAATAAGCAATAATGTTATGGCATGGATGAAACGGCTATGCCTAGTGAAGAGGTTGAGGAAGCAAAGTCCTCCAAAGAAGTTAAGAAGAGAGGGAGAAAAGCTAAAGCGAAAATCGAAGGAGAAGCACAGCAAATAGTTGAAGAAAAAGTATCTCCAGAAGATAAGACGGAAGAAGTGAAGATTGAGGAAGCCGAGGTTCCTCGTAAGACTAAGATAGGAGACTTCCTCCTAGTAGACTATACTATAAAGGTGAAAGAGACAGGTGAAATAGTGGATACAACGTTAGAAGAAGTTGGAAAAAACTATTTTGAAGCTGGAAAAGTATATGAGCCCCGACTGGTCATACCTGGAAAAGGTTTACTCTTGAAAGCTATTGAAGATGAGCTGGTGGACTTAGAAGTTGGCCAAGAAAAAGTATTCGAGATACCTCCTGAAAAAGCATTTGGTCCGAGAGACCCGAACAAGGTTAAAGTGATACCTATTAGAAGACTGAAAGATGTTGAAGGACCTATAACTGTAGGCTCGAGAATAACTATTGATGGTAAAGAAGGAGTAGTTAGAAGTATAGGCTCGGGGAGGATTCAAGTCGATTTCAACCCATATCTAGCAGGTAAGCATCTTGAATGCAGTGTTAAAGTAGTCAAAATCATTGAAGACAAGAAAGAAAAGATAAAAAGTTTAATCCATACACGGATACCCGACGTAGACACTGAGAAATTCGAAATAATCCAAGATGGAGATGAAGTAAGAATAGTCGTTCCGAGAGAAGCTTTCCTTCTTCCCGCCTTACAGGTTTCAAAGAGGATCCTAGCAAAGGACATTATAGATCATATCGATGGAGTTGAGAAGATAATCTTCTTGGAGACTTATAGTAGAGAAATGTTTCAATAGAGAGTTGTAAGCTGGACTTCTAAGTCTCCCCCTAAGTCGATTATTGAGCATAAACCGTTCTTCGCTGGTCCAGAATTTACAACAGTTGTCTCACCTATCTTGATTACTCCTCTTCCCTCATGAGCATGTCCACACAACATCAAGTGTGGTTTATAGTTTTCAACATACTTCTTTACGGCTATGCTTCCAATATGTTTAACGCCGGTATAATCTACTTCGACTCCATGGGGTGGAGAATGACTGATAAATATGAAGCCGGGTTTACGGGGAGTAGCCTTACTTAACATGCTTTCAACTTCATCTTCAGTAAACTCTATCAATGTTCCATATTTACCCACAGCCCCACCTAAGCCGATAAACTCCCAACCCATGAACTCTACTGATCTTAAATGGAGATTCACTACGGAGGCATTACTTGGATTCCAGTTAAGTAGTGCTCTAGGGTCACAGTTTCCAGGAACAAAGAACACCTGCCGACCAGATTCTGAGATCTTCTCTAAGATCATTTCCGCATCTTCTATTTCCCCGAAATGTGTTAAGTCTCCAGTTACTACTACGAGGTCGGCTCCTATCTCCACAGCCTTTCCAGCTATCTTCTCAGCTGCACCCATATTGCCGTGAACATCGCTTACATGCAGAATCCTCATTTCAATCAACATAAACATATATAGAAACCTAAAAACCTTAATCATTAAAAAGAAAAATCGTTATATCGAGAAAATATATTAAAGATAACTGAGTGCGGGGGTACCCGAGTCAGGTCAATGCTGGTCAGAAGCGACTAAAGGGGGCAGGCTTAAGACCTGCTGGCGCAGGCCTTCGTGGGTTCGAATCCCACCCCCCGCA
>JAGDWP010000041.1:0-4515 GCA_023269855.1 Nitrososphaerales archaeon
GGAAAGATGTTCAAGAAATAATGATCAAGATTAGGACTTAGCCTGGAGAATAATACTCCCGTAGGGTACTTCTTGTTTCTCATATCTTGATTACTTCCATTCTCTCCACATCGTTTGGCGTTAAGGTCGAGACTATGCCGTCTGATTCAATTATTATATTTCCATAGGTATCGAGATCTTTGATAAATGCTTTGATCTTCCCCGATTTTACATCTAGTAATGCATAGTTTCCAATGAAATCTGTCGCTTTCTTCACATCAGCTATTATATCATTATGTTGTCCTCTCTTGTATTTTCCATAGTATTCTCTAAGGAAAATCAGTATATCCGTTAGTAAGCTATGTTCATCTACGGGTTCACCATATTCTTCTAATAGAGTAGTTGCTTTATCTCTTAACTCCATTGGTAGGGCCTCCAATCTAAAATTCACGTTCACACCGATTCCTACAAGAGACTTCTCTATAATATCACCACTTATCTCTGACTCAATTAACACTCCTGCGGTTTTCTTATTATTGAGATATACGTCATTCGGCCACCTAATACTTGGCTTAAGCCCAGTTACTTTCTCTATTGCTTTTGAAACTGATAATGAAGTTAGAAGAGAAAGTACACTATACGTATAAGCTGGTCTTTGCGGATATAGAATGGTTGTAAACCAGAGTCCACCCAAGGGTGAGGCCCATTCTCTATTAAACCTACCTCTACCCTTTGATTGCCTCTTCGCTAAGATTATAGTAAATTCTTCTACGTTCTTAAGCTTGCGTGCTACGTCCAAAGTAGAGTCAACTAGATCATATATAATTATTCTGAAATCCATGGCGGCAACATCAATCCTTAACATTTATGAGATATTATATTTTAATCATTAGCCGATTTGGGAAGACTAATTATATATCAAGGTAATACTAAAATATCGGAAACCCTAGTTACAACACATGACCTCGTCAAACTTCATCGATATAGGCTTAGAGCTTACTCTATACTGGTTAATGACAGTCACGATCTCAATAGTTTTCATAGTATTCATAATGTATGTACTCCTCAAGATATTTCCAAGTGAAAACTCCAAGACCGTTAGTATCGTGCAGCCTGAATCCATAGAAACGAAAAGTGCAGGCGAAGAAGAACTAGAATTAGCTGCAGCTATCTCTGCGATAACATACTCTCTATCTTCTACATCTCGATATGGAAGTATAAAGAGAGAAGAAGATTACGAAACATCTAAATGGAGACTTGCCTCAATTATATACTTGTCTGAGGGGGGTGAATGATACGTCGAGAAGATTTCGAGTGAAGATAGGTGAGAAAATATTCGAGGTCGAAGTTGAAGAAATCAAGTCAGAGAGAGTTACGGTAGCTCCAACTCCTACTACTCCAACTGAGAGAGTCTTGAAAAAACCTGAAGTTACTACACCTGTAAAGGCAACCGTGATATCTGGGGAGGAAAGTAAAATAGTTCGAGCACCGATACCTGGAACAATAGTCTCCGTAAAATGTAGAGAGGGGGATGAAGTAAGTAAGGGAGACCCCCTACTTGTATTAGAGAGTATGAAGATGGAGAACGTGATATATTCTCCAACTTCAGGTAAAGTTAAACGTATAGCTGTTTCAGAAGGATCTTCAGTTAACTATGGAGATGTATTAGTAGAGATTGAGTAAAGGTGTTTTTAAATGGATCAGTTACCTCTACCATTCCCACTTGGAAACATCGTTATGATTGCTTTCGGCGCATTCTTGATATATTTAGCAGTCAAGAAAGGCTATGAACCACTACTACTAGTACCGATAGGGTTCGGCGCAATCCTTGTAAACATACCCTATGGAGAATTAATGGAGGTAGGTGGATTCCTAAGATACCTGTATGATTATGGAATCTTAACGGAGGTCTTCCCCATTTTAATCTTCATAGGTATAGGAGCTATGCTGGATTTTGGTCCACTATTTGAAAAGCCCTGGATGCTATTAATGGCTATACCGGCACAGTTAGGAATACCTTTAACGATACTCTTATGTTTAGCGATTGGATTTCAACCAGCAGATGCTGCAAGTATAGGGATACTCGGTGCAATGGATGGTCCTACTGCAATATATGTTTCATCCAAGTATTCTCCCGCACTTCTAGGACCTATCGCTGTAGCCGCTTACACATATATATCAATGGTTCCAATACTCCAAGTTCCAGCATCTAAGATACTTACTACGAGAAAAGAGAGGTTAACTAGGATGGAGTACAGGCCTGGTAGCTATCCAAGAATATTAAGGATACTTTTCCCCATATTTGTAACGCTTATTATAGGGGTTATGGCTCCGAAAGGTATACCGTTGATAGGCTCATTAATGCTTGGGAATTTCCTAAAAGAAGTCGGGGTCGTTGAAAGATTATCGAAGTCAGCACAGAATGAGCTTGCCAACATAACAACGCTTCTCTTAGGCATAGCAGTCGGAGGCACAATGATGGCTGAAAAATTCCTTAACTACATGACTCTATTAGTATTTGCTTTCGGAATATTTGCTTTTATAGCCGATATAACATGCGGTCTACTTATAGGGAAACTAGCATATTATCTGACTGGAGGTAAGATAAATCCATTACTCGGTGCAACAGGCATATCGGCATTCCCTATCGCAGGAAGAACTGCACATAAAATTGCCCGGGAAGAAGATCCTGACAACTGGTTATTGATGCATGCCATAGCCGCTAATACTGGAGGACAGATCGTATCGGTTATAGCAGGTGCTGTAGTAATAACTTATTTATCTATGCTGCTGCCTTCATAGTGGAATATTCCCATGTTTTCTAGGAAGCTTCGCAGTTAAACTTCTTTTGCCTTTCAATAATATTTTCAAAGACTTTATCAATATAGGTCTAGTCTCCTTAGGCTCAATGACAGAGTTGATATAGCCTAGTGAGGCTGCAACATATGGATTAGCAAACTTACTTCGATACTCGTATACTAGCTGAGAGAAATATTCTTCTCTCTTCTCTGGCTCTAAACTTTCTAATTCTTTTCTATAAACGATTTCTACCGCGCCTTCAGGACCCATTACTGCGATTTCTGCTGTGGGATAAGCGTATACAATATCTGCGCCTAAGCTCTTGCTACACATTGCTATGTACGCTCCTCCATAAGCTTTTCTAACTATTATCGAGATCTTCGGTACTGATGCTTCAACATATGCGTAAATTACTTTGGCTCCATGTCTTATTATTCCACCATGTTCCTGCTTTGTTCCAGGTAGGTAGCCTGGAACATCTACGAAGGTTATTAACGGAATATTGAAGCAGTCACAGAATCTTACGAATCTAGCTATTTTATCTGAAGAATCTATGTCAAGTACTCCGGCTAATACTGCAGGCTGGTTAGCAACTATACCTACTGGATATCCATCCAGACGTGCAAACCCCACTACAGCATTAGGGGCAAAGTCTTTCTTTACTTCAAAGAATGAGCCGACGTCTACTATCCGATTAATCACGTCTCTTATATCATAGCTTTTACGGGGGTCTGAAGGGATGATATTGTTCAGTTCCTCATCGATTCTTTCAGGGTCATCTCCTGTTCTAATTATTGGAGGATCTTCAAGACTGTTAGAGGGTAGGTATGATAGAAGCTTCTTGATAAGTTCAATTGCTTCTAGATCCGATGATGCAGAGAAGTCAGCTACTCCTGATATTTTTGTGTGGACATCTGCTCCTCCAAGTTCTTCGAAAGATACATCTTCACCCATTACAGCTTTTACGACTCTTGGACCAGTGATGAACATGTAGCTTGTCTTCTCAACCATTATTATGAAATCTCCTAGAGCAGGTGAGTATACGGCTCCCCCTGCACATGGTCCCATAATAGCGATTATCTGGGGAATCACTCCGGAAGCTCTAACGTTCCTTGAAAAATATTCGCCTATAGCATGTAGTGAGGCCACTCCTTCCTGTATACGTGCTCCTCCCGAGTCATTTAACCCTATTACAGGTATTCCTAACTCCATAGCTTTATCATAGATTCTGGATATCTTGTTAGCATGGACTTCTCCGATTGATCCACCCATTACCGTGGCGTCTTGAGCGTAGACTGCAACTAATCTACCGTTGACCCTCCCTAAGCCTGTTACAATGCCATCACCCAAATATTTTCTCTTATCCATTCCGAACTCGGTTGCTCTTGAAACCATGAATGTATCAAGCTCTACAAAGCTCCCTTCATCAACGAGCAGGTTTATTCTTTCTCTAGCTGTAAGTTTTCCAGCTTGATGTTGTTTTTCAATAGCGTCTTTTCCTCCACCCTCATATGCTTTACTATACATTTGATTTAATTCAGAAACCAGCTCGTCCATCGATTTGTATTCTTCTCTTTTCTTACTCATAAAATCGTCACGACTTTTCTATCAGATAAAGGCTTATTTAAATATATCCAATTAATAGTTTATTATTCGTTAAGTAGTTAACCTGGAGAATCTTGATATGCATTAACAAGACTTTTATGTTTCATATACAGGTTATTTATGAGTTCGTGA
>JAGDWP010000041.1:4615-5754 GCA_023269855.1 Nitrososphaerales archaeon
ATATGCATTAACAAGACTTTTATGTTTCATATACAGGTTATTTATGAGTTCGTGAGGTGTTAATATTTGGGAAGAAAGTTATCTCCTGAAGAGCAGTCGTGGTGCTTAGATAAGGCTACGGGTAAAATTATTATCAGTAAGGGTCTCGAAAACATCTGTATAGATAAGAGCACAATATGTTACATAGATGGATTTCACAGTAAACTATATTATAGGGGATACAGTATAGAAGACTTAGCGAAGAACAGTACATATGAGGAGACAGTGTATCTAATACTTCACGGTAAGCTACCTACGAAAAGAGAGTTAAACGATTTCAGTGGATGGATGAGTGAAGAAAGAGATGTTCCAGGAGAAGTCATCCAACTGTTAACTAAGATTCCCAGAGACATTGAACCTATGGAGATGCTTAGAACAGCGGTTTCATATCTTGGTAACCTAGACCCTGGAAGACATGACATGAGCTTGGACGGTATGATAAGGAAAACGATTAGATTGATTGCTAAAATGCCAACAATCATTGCATATTGGTATAGAATCAGAGACATGAAAGATGTCGTCTGCCCTGATCCAAGACTGAACCATGCTGAAAACTTCCTCTACATGATGCATGGACGGAGGCCTGAACCAATCTTAGCAAAAGCAATGGATATATCAATGATACTGTATGCAGAGCATGAAATGAATGCTTCAGCTTTCACAGCGGTGGTGATAGCTTCAACTCTTAGTGATTATTATAGTGCAATTGTTGGAGCTATAGGAGCTCTCAGAGGACCGCTACATGGATATGCAAATGTTGAAGCTATGAGACAATTTGATGAGATAGGAAGCTTGGAGAATGTAGACAAATGGTATCAAGAATATATTCTTACAGGTAAGAAGAGAGTTATGGGTGCTGGACATAGAGTATACAAAACATATGATCCAAGAGCAAAGATATTCAGAGAGTATGCAAGAGAATTTGCTGAAAAATATGGAGGTAAAGTAAAGACATATTATCAGATAGCTGACCGTCTAGAAGAATACGTAATGAAGCAATTATGCGAGACGAGGAATATCTGTACAAACTGTGATTTCTGGAGCGGCATAGTCTATTATGCTATGGGGATCCCCGTAGACCTTTACTGTGCTGTATTCGC
>JAGDWP010000122.1 GCA_023269855.1 Nitrososphaerales archaeon
GTTAAGGTACTTTGAGGATAGGCTGAGGTTTATCGTTGATAATGCTCCATGGCTTTTTTCAGAGATAGAAGCCTAGTTGAATCAGTATACTCATCCTTTAAGTAGAAGACCAAGACATCCTTCAACAACATAACATCAAACCCAATAAATAGAAGTGAGAGGTTTAGGAGGTCAGTAGCATGCTGGAACTTACTCATAAAGCTATTCATACTGTACTACAACCACCTAAGGAGGTAAGCTTAAGTTGCCACGTCTGCTAGAAGCATCCATATATTTAAAGTCTTGTTACATTTATCTTCCTGGATTGAAGCTCTTGTAAGAATTCATTTGGATCTATTATCTTCTCAGGTGGATGTACACCGACTGCTTTAATCTTCTCTCTTACAATCATCTCTGCCCCGATTGACGCAGGGATTGATGTAAGTTTCCTCATCCTATCCATAACTACATAGCTCACCTTCTCACCATCTTTTATTACATCAACTCTTACACCACTAACTTGCTTACCACCACTCCTAAAAACATCTTCAATCTTGTGGATAAATCTAGAAAACCTCTCTAATCTATCTACTGTAGATGTTAACCTTATCTTTATGAAGAATTTAGCTAAAATATTCTGCCACTCTGGAATTAAGCCACCCCTTATAGTTACCCTTTCATTTATCTTCATATTTCTAGGTAGGGTTATGGGTTCTGGGTGACCAGTAAAGTAGAGTTTTAATCTACCTATTCCTGGAAACTCTACGTATTCTGGAGATGATCCTGCTTTTACTTTAATGAATCGACCATTTAGATACATTGGGACTTCCCCTGTTAAAGCATAGAATAAGTGCATAACTACTGCTAATCCTTTTGAGTCAGCTGCTGATCCAAACCACCAAATATCTACAGCGTTGACATCTCCGCCTAGCTCTTCAAATCCTTTCTTAGCAAGGATATTTGAGATGCCTGGAGTCCAGCCTAAACCGGTAATCCCGGTAACATTGCTCTCTACTGCTTTACCACTTAGGGAGAGTATGTTTTCACATGCATCATAATCATCACAAATATCTATGAAGTTAACTCCAGCTTCAATTAATGTTGATGCTATACTGTATCCGTACTTGTAGAAGGGGCCAACAGTGTTAACGACTACATCATATTTTTTCACTACTTCTATGAGTTCATCTCTAGAGGCTACGTTAACCTTAACCACACCAACCTCTCCATAGTTTCTTAAAAATTCTGAAAGCTTCACAGCTTTCTCAATATTGATATCGCCTATATCAACTCTAAGGCCCCTCATACAGAGTTCTTCGACAACCCCGCTTCCCATGTCTCCTGCTCCACCTAAAACTAGAATCAACGACACTTTCCCCAGTATAAATATTCCAAAAGATACATAAGTCTTTTCAAAAATATGGTTAGACATAGCAGGCCTCTTCTTTCTCAATATCTTAAACATTGAGATGGGGTTCTTGTTTAAGAGTTGTCTAAATATGTTTAAGCTGTTCGATAAGCTGCTTAACGATTATGAAGATATCCTTAAGGAACTAGAATTGTTAGTTTAGCTCCATCTAAGACAGATATCCAGACGACCCAGGATAGATGACTAATTCGTCTTAGCTGGGAAGGGAGATGTTGTAGAAGATGTCTTAACGCTTTCTACACTACTCACAAAGAATATTGTATAAAAAATAACACCTAACAACGTTGTCCTTGGAGGAAAAGTATATGTAAAACAAGAACGAAGTAACGTTATCCCAAATACATACATTGAATGTGCCTCCATAGTTGAAAGATAATATCTTCGACCGGTTAACATATGAATTTTTAAGAGAGCTCGAATATTCTTCGAGAAGTTCTTTAAAGTATCTTGAAGAACCCTTATTAGAAAACTTAGAGACTAGAGAGATTAGAATCTAGTCTCATAGCTAGATACAAGTTATCTGAGGCAAACTAAACTTAGAATAATGTGTGAGAAAGATGATGGAGAAGCTTTCTCTCGAAGAACATGTTATTCAGAAAAGTTAGAGAAATTTTGACCTATGAGTGCTCATTAAAGGTTAGTGAACTGACAAGATATACTCGTAGATAAGTTTAAGTAGGCTGTGATAATCTTAGTGGTTTGGGGATGGTTTCAAGGGCTAGGGATTGGATGAAGCAGGCTCTTAGAGACTTGTCTCATGCGGAGCATTCCTTAGAATTAGGCGATTATGAGTGGGCTTGTTTTGCAGCTCAGCAAGCTGCTGAGAAAGCTGTTAAAGCTCTTTATGAGAGTAGGAATATGGAGGTTTGGGGGCATTCTATATCTAGGATGCTTGAGAATCTTCCAGAGAACCTTAAACCAGACAGTACATTGGTAGATAAGGCTAAAGAACTTGATAGACATTATATTCCCACGAGATATCCGAACTTTCATAGTGAAGGTGCTCCAGTAGACTATTATACGAAGCAGGATGCGGAGAGGGCGGTAAAGTATGCGAGACAAATTATCGAGTTCTGTAGGAGTAAGAGTGTTTAAGCTTGATTATGAGTTCGTATTGAGGGAAGTGAAGAGATATGCAGAAGAGATTGTTGAGAAAGGCTTAGCTGAACTAGTAATTCTGTTCGGCTCTTTAGCTAAGGGAACATACTCCCCATTTTCTGATATTGATTTATTAATAGTTGTAAAAGATGCTCCTAGAAACCCCTTAGAAAGGATTACTAGATACATAAATCCGAAATTACCATTAGATGTTGAGCCAAGAGTATTCACGTTAAATGAATTCTTCAACTTGATCGATAATAAGAGACTCTTTGGAAAAGAAGTATTATTTAGAGGGATACTTCTAGCAGGAAGCCAAGAATTGCTTGATGAAGCTAGGAAGAAATATCTAGATAAGTGGAGAGATGAACAGTCTTAACTTTTTATGTACAATATCTATAAGTGTATTTCGGGCTGTACATCCAAGCTATAATATCGGTTACAACTATATTAGTGCTCTATGTATACGTGTAGGTGAACACATAATCAATACTTTGATAGCATTCTAATAGTGACCTCGAGTTTAGCTTCTCTAACAACTTTCATGTTATTTTTATTAGAAGCACACTTAGGGTTAGGTTATGGATGAATGAAGAAATAACTACAATCTTATTGGTGTTAGCGAAATCCATAATGCCTCTAACTTCACCGCTAGAGAACGGTCCCACAATTACCTTGATTCCGGCAGCATACATACTCTGTACAACTTTTAGAGCATCAGCTGCTGCACCCTTAGTATCATCGTGAACAAACCTGAATCTTATTGGTGAACCAATAGACTCAAGATACTTGTTAATATGTTCTACAGCTAGTATACCACCGTCTCTTCTAACGGGACCATCTACAGCGTAGGGACCGCTAACTGCCATTGCAAAGCCGATAACATACTCTATTCTAGTAGGACTAGTAACAACAGCTGTCTGAGTCACAGTAACGGTTGAAACAGTTCCTGGTACTGTTATTGTACTTACCGCTCCTGGAACAGTAACTGTTACAGTTGATGCGAGACCAGGCGCAGTCACCATAGTAGTAACTTGCTCAGCTGGTCTACTGGCTAGATACCCTGCAACACCTGCGAGAATTAATAATTAATACTAGTATAATCAAACCTATCGTTACGGGAGACTTGCTTATCTGAGACATAAACTCACCCACAATCTTCAAATAATAGAGACAGATAGATCTATGAAAAAATTTACAAGCAGGTATAGAAGTAGTTTTTAAAATTTAGCTGTGTTAGTTCTAGGATATGTGATATAAGCTCAGTTGTTAGAGAAGCATTCTATAGTTATGCAAAAGTATTACCTATGCAAAAAATCTTGGTACATGGTTAGTTATTCTCTGGATAAGTTGAGATATTGGCTATTAGATGCTATTTTCTGTATTTTGTTCTATCATTGCTATAGCGGTGTAGGTGGCTGCTAAAGCTGTCGGTGCTGCTAGTTCTGTGGGTAATGTTATGTTAGGGGCTAAATCTATAATTAGGTCAGCTATTCTGTATATTCCTTTAGGTATTCCTTCTCTTGAGCCGAATAGATAGTTTACTCTTTTTGCTTTGTTGAATATCTCTTTAAGCTTGGAGGCTGCTTCTCTTAGCTGTATTCCTTCAGGTTCAAATACGATGATGGGTTCTCCGCTTCTATCTCTTATAAGCTGGTAAAGGTCTTGCAGGTAGACTCTCACTCTCTCAACTTTTCTCGCATAGCTTCTACACTGTATCCTGAATCTACTCTCAATTCCTTCAATTACTCCATCAATGAATCTGCTTAACTCATATGCATCTACGATCTTGTTCGGGGAGATTATGAGCTCGCTGACTTCGTATGCTTGGACAGCTCTACCGATCCTCATACCTATCTCTCTAGCACCCTCCACTGAGCCGAGGTAAGGCATCTGGACAATAGATATCTTACTGAAGAAGTCTGTTGAGGTTTTCTTTCCAGGTCCCATCTTTCTCCATTGGAAGCCATCAGTTATTGATATTCCAACTCTGTCATGGATTATCTCTACTCGAACTATCTTATCCGGTGAATCTAGATTAACATGTGCCCCTGTTTCTTCTTGTACCACTGCGCCTACTAGAGTATTCACATCAAGGCTTGTGAAATCATGCTTCCCTCTTCTAACCGTTCTAACAGCGAAGCTATCCTCATCGCTGATCTTCCCGCGAGCTATCATTCTGACTGCTTCAACTATTGACTTAAGGTCAGCTCTTGTTTCAACATTAACATCTACTATTGACTCGACCTCTGGAACATCTTTCAAGATATAATCCATTAAAGCATACTTATCAAAAGACTTCTCCACTATTATCAATCCTTCAAGTCCGTTAGGTTTAACTGTTAGAACAATATCTGGATACTTTTCAGTTAAACGGTTTGCTGCAATCTTCTCCAATCCAAGCAGAGTCTTTAATATCAGCTCCATCTTCAAATTCAGTATCATCCAGTCAAATTATATAGTTTTGTGAATAAGTTAATTTATGAGAATTTTCTTGTTCTTACCGACATTCAATATATTGTTTCTGCATGATATGTTAGCATATGTGTTGATTGGGTTAATGCTTAACTATTTTATTTTAGCAGTGATTATTTCCTCGGCGGTAGGCCATTTGATATTATAGTATTTTTTGTTTAATCGAGGTATGAGAGCGGAGATTACTGCTTGCATGCAGAGATCAATTCTTGTAATTTTTTGATTAGTAAAGTATCCTACTGCACCAATGCTATCACCTATACCATGAATCCCGGAGATTTCTTCAATAACTTCTTCTACTTCTATATGTTTTCCCGAAAGAATGTCTTCGATTACTTTCAGTGGGAGTTCGAAGCCCATGCTTACACCAATAGTTACTAGATGGTTTCTGTCAACGATAGCGCATATATGTTTGTCCATGTAGCCTGTTATACTCCAAGGTACCTCATTAGCCCCGCCTCAATCCCCACACCATAATCATTCTCACTTTGAGAGATTGCTTGAAGACCTCTTAGAACAGCACATCTAAGTGTTTCAGCATACCCTATCCTCCACAAATTACCTATACTGTATATGATTCTATAAACATTACTCTTAGACATTTATCCCATCTCTAAGATAAAGACTCTATAATATTTTTCTTAATTCTTCTAGGTTTAGTTCTTAGAGATGATCCACATCTTGGACAATTCT
>JAGDWP010000051.1 GCA_023269855.1 Nitrososphaerales archaeon
CATCAAGAGAGGTAGGACTCCCCTAAATCTTAAGGTTACAGCGCCTTGTAATCGTGGTCGTCCATATAGTACTTTGAGTAATGACCGTAGTCACAGTTTTCGTATGAGTGATAAATGATGTTGAAACAAAGTTATCTGTAGAAGCTTGAATACCAAACGTTATCCCACACGATACTAAAACCATCACTAAAAAAGCAAGTATTAACCGTATATCGGCATTCATTATCTTCAACGAAACATAAATTGTCAGTAAAATATTTAAATTTTTATGCTTTTTGCCAGCGATGTAACAATAGGCTTTAGAGGAGCCTATCCCTCTTGATGTTATGGTTGTGAAGATGCAGAAAGCTGTTCAAGAAGAATGGTAAATGACATGAATGGTTAAGGTTTTCGTTAATGCTTCTTGGAATTCTAGGAAGCATGTATGCTACGACTCTCATGAAGATATTTTCTTTGAGTTAGATGATTTACGGGAGCTTACAGTAGAATATGACGAAGTATATCTTGATAGCTCGATATTCTCGAATATGTGGGTTCAGTTGAAATCATCGATACAGGATGGTAGGAGAGTCTATTATTTCGCTAGATCATGGGAAGTCGAAGATTGACAGAGTTACCAAGACAGATAAAGGAGATGCATACTTACTCCATAAAGTCTGTAAATTATATTGGCTAGGAATAATACTCATCGATATTTCAGACAGTTAACTGTTATTGATGTCGAGTTGAGGGCCATTGCTTATGAGAGAGCAGATGATATACAAGAATTTTGATAGAATTCGATGACCTCAAGCATATTTTAAAGATGCTTCTACAGCCTCCCATCTATTGTAAAAGAATGCTACGAAGTTAACTACTTTAATTAACTGCCAATAGAGTCTTTCATGGGGATTATGAGCGCCCACCGTATTCAAACAATAATCTTGTTATCGATCTTAATATTCATGATGTCATTCTGGGTGAGTGTTCAAGCTGCTCACGAAGCCTACATAGTCAATCACACTGTTAGTAACGATCTCAAGTTAGGTAAATTGATGGGGGAGTTGAGAGAAGAGTATCCTAGTCTCGGTAAGCCTAGAAAGTATAGAGTCTTCCTAGATGTAAGCGTTCCAGATATCCATGCACTTGACGTTTGGAAGATCAGAGACTCTACTGGTAAGTATCTCAACGGCTCCGGAGTAGCTATAGGAATAATCGACACAGGGATAGACTATATGCATCCAGACTTCTATTTTCCAAATGGTTCATCAAAGATTCTAGCTATATGGGATCAGACACTGGATGGGAGACCGCCGAGAGGATTCAGTTACGGATATGAATGTACGAGAAATGTGATAGAAGATAATACGTGCCCTGAGAGAGATACTGTAGGTCATGGAACCCATGTAGCATCTATCGCTGCAGGCACTGGTAGAGCGGGAAAATATATCGGTGTAGCTCCCGGAGCATTACTAATAATTGTGAAGAGCGGTTACCCTGCATGTAATGGGACTCAATGGTTCATGGATGAAGACAAGATAATTGATGGACTATACTATCTCGTTGAGAAAGCTAGAGAGCATGGTTTAAGACTTGTTATCAATTTAAGCTTAGGTTCAGACCTAGGTGGTCATGATGGCTCTTCAGCTTTCGAGAAAATCTTAGAAAATCTAGTAGATGAAGGAGTAATCGTTGTAGCAGCTGCTGGAAACTCTGGAGATGAAAAGATACATGCGATGGGATCTCTGAATACTGGAGGAAAAACAGTTCTCAAATGGTTTATCCCTCCACTAACTTATAGTTTCGGTTTATCGTTATGGCTAGATCATGGAGATGAAGTAGCTCTAACACTTAAAACGCCGAGCAACATATCAATAGAGGCACCTATAATAAACGAGTCAATCAATGATGTATTAGTAAATCTTAAAAGAAACGTTTATGATACGGGTATAGAGTGGCTTCTAGAATTATCATCGAACCGAAGCTTACCTAGTTCAGGCTGGGCATTAGAGATAGCTACCGTGAAGACTGAGGGTTCGAAAGTCTGGCATGCATGGATAAGTAGCGACACATGCTCAAGTTATAGAGAAGGCTTTCTCCCCGGAGAAGGCTACGACATCTCTCAAAACTATACTATAGCTATTCCAGCAACCTCCCATAGAGTCATAGCCGTCGGAGGGTACACGACCAAGAATACTTGGATAAACTACATGGGAGAAGTATTGAATACTTTCTATGAGGTCGGCGAGATTCTAGAATTCAGTAGTAGGGGTCCGACTAGAGATGAACGAGTTAAGCCTGAGATAGTTGCTCCCGGCTCAGTTATTGTTGCTGCTAGAGCAGCTTCTGAAAAATATTCAAGACTTGACATTGATAGGTTTTATACTGTTAAGCATGGTACTAGTATGGCTTCACCCCACGTTGCAGGAGTAGTTGCGATAATCCTACAATTTAACCCGAATGCATCATACACAGATGTCGTTAAAGCTATTGAGTCTTCAGCTAGATGGAGTGAGAAGTATGGTGAGAGACCTAACAATATCTGGGGCTGGGGGAAACTTGAGGCAAGAGTATTCTATAATGTATCTATTCGTTTGATGGGACTACCTGAAGACATAGTTACAACAATCTACGTAAATAACTCTAGCATAAATGCTTCAATCAATCAGCCATTGGAAAAATTCTTTCTCAAAGGTTCCACCCAGCAGATTAGGATACAGAAGACTGTAGAGTTACTGGAGAAAAATGTAAAGTATGTTGCTGAGAGAGACTTCTACCTAGTCCAGGACGATCAACAGATTGTTGTAAACTATATTCCAGAATATTATCTAGAGGTTGAGTCAGAGATAGGTGGAGAACATGGTAGTGGATGGTATAAGAAGGGCGAGGTCGCCGTCTTCTCTGCGAGAAGATATCTCTTCCCCAGCGGTTTACAAGTATTGTTTAAGCCAATCTATAGATTGAGTGGATGGATCGATGAAGATGGAAGAATCCTCCAAGAGAATAGGATAGTGATGGATAAACCCCACAAAGTCAAAGCATTGTATACTGAAGATTACTCACTACTCTACATTGGATGGACAATAATATTTTCCGACATAATCCTAACAATAATAATCATCTTGAAGTACGTCAAATCTAGAAGAGAAGAACCTCAAACTTAAATTGCTATTTTTTCGTAGCATTCATAGGTTCGATAAATGTGCCGTATCACCTGAATACTTATAGCTTGCTCGGTAATCTACTTGATGTAAATGGTTGAGGTTAAGTATTTTGTTAAAGTGATGGATGCCGGTAAGTCTTTAAGGATTAGTAAGGAGGTCTCGGAAGCTGTGAAGAATACTATTGGAGGCAGGATGATGCAGAAGTTGAAGAAAGAGTATGTTGACTGCCCAGTAGCTGGAAGACAGATACCATTCCTCGAATGCTTCCTCTGCGTCTCATACATTAGAAGAGTTAAGGGAGAAGTACACTGTGCAGGATTAGAATACAAGATAAGAGTATGAGTAGATATTTGATAGAATGAGCCAGCATTATCTAATTTCTATGGATAGAGAGGTTATCCTAATGTTTGAGAAGAGAGTTTTCAAGCTTTCAGTAGATATGAAAACACCTAAATACAATGGTTTCTAGATGAATAGTTAGGTGTAAAGTGTGGCGGCCATAGCTTCGAAAAGGTTTAGTGACGAATTCTCATCACTCCTTGACAAATATGTTAGAGTGAACTTGGTAAGTGGTGGGTCTCTTGAAGGCAGATTGTCAGCGTACAATCCCACAGACTATAGTTTATGGTTATCCGATGTAAGAGACGTCTCTGGAAAACTGCTACCGAAAATATTCATCTCAGGTAGAAGCATAATGTCGATTGAAGTAATTGAAGCTGGACCACGTCTAGAAAAACTTGCAGAGAAGCTTAACAAAGTCTTCCCAAACATGGTAAGATACATCCGTGAAGCAGACGTCATACTCGTAATGGATAGAATTAGAGTAACAAGAGACGGCGTAGTAGAAGGCAGCGGACCCGCAGCTGAAAGAGTACAGAAAATATATGAAGAATGGCTTACTGAAGAAAGCCAGCAATAATAAATAAGAAAAATAGATTACAAGTGCCGAGCAAGAATAGATTACGCAAAATATTCTTTCCTTAATTTTAACTTGGCAAGTTATAGTGACAGAATCAATTTTTAACAAATCCAAAGAATAAGGGGGCGAGGCAGCACCCCGCTTTCGCGAGGGCTCCCGCACCTCACTAACAGCGAGGCGGAGTCGGGCTTAACTTCCGCGTTCGGATGAGAGCGGGTGTTTCCCCGACTCCTATGACCGCCCCGCCCCAGTCATGATTTAATGGATCGCTATATTTTAACATTGGTTATGTATTATTGAGTCCTTTGTTAATTAAGTTATATTATGCTTGATGTTTTTATTCCGTTTATATCAGTTTAGCCATAATGTTTTTACATATTGATCTTCTTTACTTTTAAAGCTTTTGACATACTTTCTCGAATCCTTCCTTTGATGGGCATTTTATTTCCTTGATGAATTCTTCGAAATTGTCCCTGGATACAAGGCATGGTATAAGCTCTATACCACTCAGTCTTTCAGAACTTTCAATTCTCTCTATGAGATTCGGGTTAGAATCCAAAAATACCATGGAGACGAGAAAAAATACTACTTTCAATTCTCTCTATGAGATTCGATGCTGAATGTGGAAGAAGCTTCGAGGGTAGAGAATACGTCTTTCAATTCTCTCTATGAGATTCACCTGTCAACGCTACTGACAAACCTTAGCCGTGAGATCTTTCAATTCTCTCTATGAGATTCTTCATAGAGCCTTTCACAGTCTACGGCTGGAGCGAGATCACTTTCAATTCTCTCTATGAGATTCCGTATTGTTTTTCTGGTTTTTAGGCCCTGTTTGGGCATTCATTATTCTAATGATTGGAATAGTCCCTAATCTGGGAATTCATCTTTTATAGTGATGTCCAAGTATATAAGCTTTAAGTATTACAACCCCAGAGTATTACCATGGAGTAGGATGGGTTAATTTTTATCTATTTGTTTGTTTTTGTTGTTTTGGATGTTCTTTATTGATTCTTTGGAGGTTGATCGTGTTCTCCGTCAGTTGAAGAATGTTTATGGTTCTGTTAGTGAAGATTTGAGGGGTTGGAATTGGTCTAACGATATTCTTTCACCGCCTCTTGAAGGTGTATATCTCAGCGTTTCAGAGATTGCGAATAGGTACTGTTCAACTTACCGTGACATCTCTTGAAACGTGTCCTCGGAACTCCCGCACCATATAGTTACAAAACAGTTAGAGGATGGATCTACCATGCAGTATGTAAGAAGATTGTAGAGAAGACTAAGTCGAAGCTATATCTTGAAGGCTTAATGAATGGGTCGAAACTCTACACCTCGCTCCTGATAGATAAGAGAGACACTTTAGAAAAGATAATTGAAGAATATGATGTCTCAAAACATCTCAACCCTCAAATCCTAGACAAACTAATAAAAGAGACGGAGACGTTATACAGTTTTCTAGCATTACAAGCAGCATCGAGGCTTGATAGAATACTATCAAGAATATCTAAGCTAGACTTGGAGAGTATAATCTCAAAGATAACATCAGTAGATGTTGAGAGGATTGTTAACGGTCAGCTTCTAGGGCTTTCAAGCGAA
>JAGDWP010000024.1 GCA_023269855.1 Nitrososphaerales archaeon
CTACCACCAATCGTTCTAACAACCTTAATCTTCCCCTCTTTATCCCAACGCTGGATAGTTCTCGTAGTAACCCCCAGCAACCTTTTAGCTTCTCTGAGCGTGTAGAGTCTTTCCATCAGTAAAAATTACTACTTATGTCTATTTAAATCTATCTGTATTGGAACTGCTGGTCTAGGCGTACTCGCTGGTGGACTAGGATACATTCTAACTTGGCGAAGAAAAGATTAGAAGCCTACAAAACCTCTACCAATTTTTATTTATCTATTCAATAATGTGCAAACTTTTTTCAATCAATGTTTTAACTTACTGACTGGTGTGAAAGAATTAAAGATTCTCTTAGCATTATTTTTTGTCTTTCAATTATCTTCCGGAGCTGTAATGCTTCAGCAGGACTCGAAGAGAGATTCATGGGTTGCTCTACGATCATGGGGTTTGGGATTAACGATACCTAACGGTAGCTCATTGGAAGATGAGACCACAGTTGAATGGAGTAAGCACTCAAACATTACAGTCGTCTTAACGCTTCCAAATATTAGTTACACTGATAAGACTATATATCTTATAGCAAGCATCATGACTCGTGGAGAGACAATAATACAGACCGCAATCGGGATCCAGCCAAATAGTACTTACTGGAAAAGCTACTTCATGTACGTGACAGACATATATCAGCATAATAGAACCTATGTGCCAGTCTTACTCGATTCCATTCCCTATTTCTTTCCTGGGCAAAGGGCTTCTATCTCGATATTCTTTAAACAAGATGAAGATAACAAAGGATGCTGGTCTTCATCAATTATCAACCTCTCAACAGGTGAAAATATAACAGTGGATATTCTTAATGATGGCAGTTCAACATTTATGGATGGTGAGCAAGAAGTGATTGCGTTAGAATCTTATACTAGCAATGAAGAAGTCTTCAAACATATGGATGAAGCTGTTCTGCATTCAATACTAGTCGATGGAAAGAGACTGGTGAGTGGATGGTATGTAGATGATGGACAGGTATTCGATAAGAGACCATTATTTGAGGTTGGTGGAGGTCAGGTCCCCTTTTTTATCTCAATAACCTCGAAGGATAATGGAACGATTGCATGGAGGTACTCGAAGCCTACATGGGACAACTCTCTAAACCCTCAGTACTCCATCTTCTTCATATCCTTGATAGTCTTAACAATAATCATAGTCTATGTAGCTTACAGAATTAAGACATGAACATTATTTGTGCCTAAGTATTTTCAGGACCGGGATTAAGCATATCAGTGCTCCAGCAATAGTAATGAAACAGACTAATCTTAATGGGTTAACCATGGGTTCCAATATGTTTCTAACATCTTCTACAGGAGCGTGTAATATATTTAGGTAGTATCCTCCCATAGCTCCAGCCACGGCCAATGTGATTAATGTTACGTTAACTCCTATCAGTAATATGTAAAACCCTAAATCAATAATTCTACTATTAACATAGATCTTAGATCTTTCTTCAATAAAGTAGTAAGCGAAAGACAAGGCCATGAATCCCCCGAACCCAATTACGATATGAAGTAGATATGCTAGTAGAAACCAAACTCCAGGCCCTCCTCCAACAATTATTCTTAACAATATTGTGAAAGGCTCGAACGGCAATATTATTACTAGTGTCCAGAGGATGGATATGAAAATATTTATGAGAGAAGCATTCCTAAACATTTCGTGGATTCTTGACTTCTCGAGAGCAATTTTTCCCTCACTATAAGTCATTATATCCACTCATTGTATAGAGTATCTGCTATTTAATATCTTATTTTCTATCCAAGGATAGTTGGCGGTAACCTATTGTGTAGAGCAAGCTCTATAACGTACCCATGACCTAGAGAAGATGAGAGCAGATTGAAGACGAAGATTTGTGCAACTATAGGTCCTGCTTCAGCAGACCTTGAGAAGATTAAGAAGATGATTGAGCTTGGAGTTTCAGCTTTCAGAATAAACTTTAGCCATGGAAGTATGAGTGACTGGAAAAATTTTGTAGACTTAATTCAAGACTCATGTAGAAGCTTAAACACTTATACAGCGATAATTGGAGATCTTCCCGGTCCCTCTATAAGGATTGGAGAGATAAACGGTAAAGTCTATTTGAATAATGGTGATAGAGCCAAGATAGTACACAGGGATAGAGTTGAAGATGCTAATAAGAAAGTTATTCCAATGCCTCTCGACTTCTTCTTCACAAATATACATGCAGGAGATATACTATTGATGGATGATGGGAAAATACAATTATATGTTGAAGAAATTAATGGAAGAGAAGTTACAGTTAGAGCTTTAACACCCGCTGAGATAAGCTCTAGAAAAGCTATAGTGATTAAAGGTAGAGAAATAGGTTTACCAACTCTGTCTGAACGAGACTATGAGGCTATCAGGTTCTGTGTATCGAATGATTTCGATTACATAGGGTTAAGCTATGTTAGGAGTGCTGAAGACGTAGAGCTTCTCAGGTCTAAGCTGACCTCGCTCGGAGGAAGTGAAATCGGAGTCATAAGCAAGATAGAAACTATGCAAGCGGTAACAAATCTTCAAGAAATAGTTGATTCATCTGATGCATTGCTTGTTGCTAGAGGAGATCTTGGAATGCATTTTGGATTAGAGCAGATTCCTAGACTTCAAGAGATGATTGTTGAGAAATGCTTGGAGAGAGGTAAACCTGTGATTGTGGCTACACAGTTGCTTGGGTCAATGATCGAGAACCCTGTACCAACTAGGAGCGAGATAATAGATATACTATCAGCTATTAGAGATGGAGTGGACGCGTTAATGCTTACAGGTGAAACTGCTGCGGGAAAGTACCCCGTAGAAGCTGTCCAATGGTTGAAGAAAGTTATTGAAACCTATGATTCAACTATTACTTTTAGAAAGATTAAGCTACCCCCGGATGCAGATGTTAGAGATAGATTCGCTGAAGGAATAACTATGTTAGCAGAATCTCTCAGAGCCTCAATAGCCATCTATACTAAGACTGGTAGAGTAGCTTTAAGAATTTCACGTAATCGTCCAATCGTCAAAGTATATGCATGTTCAGGGTCGATCAAGACAATTAAGAAGATATCAATATTCTGGGGAGTTAAACCTGTGAAAGTTAATGCTCAAGAATACTTTGAAGGCTTAGATGAAATGGTCTCTACATTGAAGTCTTCTGGTGAAATTAAGATTGGAGACATCGTAGTTTTAACCTACGGACTCAGGGATGAGCCTATGCATCTTGTAAAGATAATTCAGATCTAGTGTTTCCACCTTCTTAATCTATCATAGAGTTAATTCAGGTTTGACTTCTCTCAATATGGGTAAAATCTTCAAGTAGACATTCCTTAATACTTCAAGGTCGTCTTTACAGTGCTTCTTTATCTTCACAGCTGCATTTCTATCATTTTTTACAGCTTTTAGATATAGTGAGGGGACATCTATGCCCTCGACATTAATATCTTTTACAATGTTGAGGAACCTGGCCACATGATACAGGTTTGTCAATGAGAGTCTAAGATGGTTACGGATGAATTCAGCTAAGTCGAAATGTGTAGGCTTATAGATTAATTCTGCTCTAAGATTATGTTTGACTGCGCGTGCTGTTAAGAATGGGATATCAAACTTACTACCATTCCATGTAAATACTATATGATGCCTACTCATGTACTCGATAATCGATGATAAAGCCTCTTTTTCTCTTGAAGGATTCTCAGAATAGAACCATTTAAATTTCCCAGACTCGTCCATGAACCCTCCACCCACAAGGTAGCCGACATCAGCTTCCAGAGCCGTAGATTCAAGATCCATAAAGCATATCCTAGGCTTAACTTTATCTAGCTTTCTATCCCTAGACATCTAGAAATCATTATGCAGCCACTTAAATAAAATTTACTAGAATATACTATGTTGCAGATGTTTATCCCGTATTTCTTGAAAATATTTCGTTAACATAATGTTAAGATTTTTAGCTAAGAAAATAATTGTTAAGAACATGTCAAACGTTAAAGATTTGGATTCACATTATCTAGTTAACTGTATTCCAATACGAGATGATGTGGTTGTCAGGAGAGCTTACGGGATAAAGATTGAGGATGAATCTGGGAAGGTTTACTATGATTTCTTTTCAGGTATAGCGGTGAGTAATGTAGGTCATCTTCATCCAAAAGTTGTTGAAGCAGTCAGGAAGCAGCTTGAGAGATATGATCATGTCTCAATGCTTTACTATTCAGATGTAGTGGTTGAGCTAGCGAAGAAGCTGGCAGAAGTTGCTCCCAATAAGTTGAAGAAGAGCTTCTTCTGTAATAGTGGAGCTGAAGCAGTTGAGGGAGCTGTAAAGTTCGCTAAGAAGTATGCATCATACAAGGGTAGGAGCGGGTTGATCACGATATCATTCTATGGATCATTCCATGGTAGAACCGCTTTAACACTAACTCTTACGGGTCAGGGAAAGTATAAAGCAAAACTTGGAAACTTTGCCAATTATCCAGGCGTAATACATGTTACACCACCATACTACTACAGGTTTGGTGGGGGTATGGATGAGAAGAGCTTTGGCTTATGGGCTGCAGACTATGTTGCAGAAGTAATCGACTATTTTGAGCCAGATAGTGTTGGAGCGGTCATTTTTGAACCAATACTTGGAGAGGGGGGCATAATTGTTCCACCAGATACGTTCCTACCACGTCTAAGGAGGATAACTGAGGCAAGAGATATTCCTCTAATAATTGATGAAGTTCAGACGGGACTCGGTAGAACTGGAAAAATGTTTGCATGTGAGCATTGGAGTATAGAGCCGGATATAATGACTCTCGCTAAAGCGTTAGGAGGGGGTCTACCAATAGGCGCAATAGTAACATCCGAAGAAATATCTTCTAGCTTAGAACCTGGAGATCATTTCTCAACATTTGGAGGAAACCCAATTTCTTGCGCTGCGGCATTGGCCGTGCTAGACATCATCCGTGAAGAAAAGCTAGTTGAGAATGCTTCGTCAGTGGGAGAATACATCTTAAACGCCTTGAAGGAATTAGAAGATGATTATGAGTTTATTGGAGAAGTACGTGGGAAGGGATTAATGATAGGGGTAGAGTTCGTCAAGGATAAGGATTCTAAGAAGCCTGCTCAAGAAATAGCTCAGAGAATAAAGCTTGAGATGTTGAAGAAGGGATACATTCTCGGCGTAGGTGGAATATATAAGAATGTCTTAAGAATACAGCCTCCTCTAATCATCAGAAGAGAAGAAGCTGAAAAATTCATTGAAACACTACATGAAACGCTCAACGTAACTAAGATGCAATCATAACTGGAAGACACCAATTGCTGACAACTATTATTTCCGCCCAGAAGAAATTAATCAGGTCTTGATATTCAAGTTAGTTCAGGAAAAGTGTGTAATTGGATAAAGGTAAGATATAGTCCTTTACGAAGATGTGGTCGAATAGAGGATTGTCCAGAACTGGCGTATGTTATTGCAGTTCAGAGGGCAGGAGACTGTTGCAGTTTCTGAGCTTAGGGATATTCTAAACTATC
>JAGDWP010000113.1 GCA_023269855.1 Nitrososphaerales archaeon
CTCCTAACGCTATCCTGAAATCTTCAACGTACTGTCCATTCATTTTGAGGAGGACGGCGATGTTGACTTTCGCTAAGTCCATGCTTACCCTCGATACTTTCAAGAAAACGCTTTCAGAATCTTTGTGAGGATATGGAATAAATATTTCTTTAACGATCTCATCATCTCTTAGAGATGTTCTACCTGGACTAGTGAAGAAATCTCTTATCATTATTTTTCTCATGCTGTCTAGGTTTTGAGCTGTGATTACGGCGTCGTATATGAGGAGCGGTGGAGCTGAGTCTGCAGCTGGACTAGCGTTACATATGTTTCCAACTAGAGTTGCCATATTTCTTACTTGTATTGAAGCTATAGATTTTATCGCTTCATATAATGCATTGAAACGTTCATGGATTGTTCTCTTCTTTTCTATGCTTCTCAGTTTTGTAGCTGCTCCAATCCTTATTCCTGTATCATCTTCAATGATGTAGTCTAGTTCCTTAATCTTGTTTAAGCTTATTATGTGTTCAGGTTCTTTTCTACGTAGCTTCATATCAACTATAAGGTCTGTTCCACCTGCAATTACTCTAGCTCTACCTCTGTATTCTCTCATTAATTTTAATAATTCTTCAAGAGTTTCAGGAGCATGATATGTAAACTTTACTGGGACTATATGGGTGTTGACAAGATTAATATAATCTGCCTTCATTGCTTCACTCTCCTAACCGTTCTTTGTTAAATGCTGAACTATCTCGTGTTTCTTCTGTTTCTCTTCTTTTTCTCTCAGTTTCTCTAATAGTTTCTCAGGGGTTATGGGTAGTTCATAGAATCTTATTCCTGTTGCATTGTAGATTGCATTTGCTATAGCTGCTATTGCAGGGTTCTGTGCCCCCTCGCCTAATCCTTTTGCTCCAAATGGTCCTGTAGGCTCATATGTTTCTACGAAAAATGTTTTGATTTCTTCAGGTATATCTTTAGCGGTTGGCATTTTGTAATCTAGTATGAATCCTCTGCACTCAACGTCTCCAGTCTCTTTACTGTATTTTAAGTCCTCGAGTATTGCTCTACTCCAGCCCATGACGAATCCGCCGTGTAGCTGTCCTTCTGCTAAATCGGGGTTTATGACTGTTCCAACATCTGCACCTATAACTACTTTCAATGGTTTAACAATTCCCGTCTCCGTATCTACTAATACTTCAACGAAGTATCCAGTGAAGTGGGGTGGGCATGCAGGGGGTCTATAGCTTTCAATAGCAGCTATCGTCCCCCAGTTCTTTACTCTTGCAAGGGATGCCAGTTCTCCAAGTGTTATCTCTTTTCCAGGGATGCCTTCAACATATATTACTGCTTGACCTCTCTCTTCATCAGGTCTAATCTTTAGAGTGTGAGGATAAGCATTCAAGACTTTTGACGCTAATTCAAGGATCTTCTCTTTCACTTTCCTAGCAGTGTTTAATGCTGCTCCTCCTCCAGCGTATACTCCTCTAGAAGCATGAGTACATACATCATATATTGTTGTCTGAGTATCAGCTGAAACTATGTTCACATTCTTTAACGGTAGTCCCAGTTCTTCAGCAATGATCTTAGCGTGGGCTTCTAGTGTTCCACCGCCTTGGTCAATTAAAGCTGTAATATAGTCTACTGTTCCATCTTCATTTACTTTAAGTATTGCTCCAGAGTAATCTACTACTTGGCTGGGTACAGGTGCTCCAGCACTAGATGTATGGTATCCTCTAGCCATCCCTACTCCTCTTCTAAATCTTCCCTTCTGTTCTCCAGGTCTAGGTCTATTCTTCCAATCTATTATCTCAGCGCCTCTTCTCAGTATTTCTTCAACTCCACAACTTTTTATTATTGATTTTACTGTTGGCCCCTGTCCCCAGAAAAGGTCTCCTTCGCCTACATAGTTCATGAGCCTAAACTCTATAGGATCTATTCCAAGCATCTCTGCGAGTTCATCCATTATTGTTTCCACGGCCCATGTTACCTGCGGGTTCCCGTATCCTCTGTAAGCACAGGAGGGTATCTTATTTGTATAAACTGCTACTCCAACATATTTTACTGCTTGTAGCTTGTAGAGTGAGACCCACCATCCTGCGCATGTCCCGAGTAGAGGATAGGCTTGAACTTGATGTGCACCTATGTCCATGATATTCTCCATGTATCCGCCTGTAAGTTTCCCGTCTTTGGTTACACCTATCTTGAATCTAAAAATCATCTGGTAGCTACTATGTTCATGCATGTCTTCTTCTTTCGTGTATGCTAGTCTGACAGGTCTCCTCGCTTTTAGAGCTAATGCTACAGCGATTGGTACGACTATGTTTGTCTGTATACTTGAACCGAATCCTCCACCTAACGCTAGCTTCTTCACATTTATTTTGCTTACAGGTATGTTGAAGATCTCGCTGATGAGCAGTCTTGTATTGTGGATGGTCTGGGTTGTGCACCATATTGTTAATCCACCGTCAGCTTCAGGCTTCACGACTGCAACCTTCGGTTCAAGCTGGTTATGGTATCCTCTACTAGTCTTGAATTCCCTCTCGATAATTATATCAGACCTCCTGAATGCTTCGTCCAAATCTCCTTCTTGAAGCTCCAATCTACAAGCGATATTATTCTCAACCTTGATCTCTCTATCATTCAGTATGATCTTCTCATGTATCTTTGGTTTCCCCTCACTCATGGATTCAAGCGGGTCAAAGACTGGTTCAAGAACTTCATACTCTACTTCTATCATCTCCAATGCTTTCTGAGCTTCTTCCTCTGTTTCAGCTGCAACCGCTGCTATCGGTTCGCCAACGAATGCTGGCTTATCTGTTAGTACTCTCCAATCTTTGTATGTTGCTTCAGGTGTACTTACAAGCCTTGGACAGAATAATCTGTCCGGTACATCTTTGAAGGTTACTACAACCGCCCCCATTTCTTCAGGTTTACTAGTATCTATCCTCTTTACTCTAGCATGAGCGTAGGGACTCTTAAGAACTCTTGCATGAAGCATATTTGGAAGATAAATGTCTGACGCATACTTCTCAGCTCCAGTAACCTTCGCCAATGCATCCTTCCTAACAGTCTTCTTACCGATAACGTGAAAATTCATACAACTCTAGAATTCAGTTTTCCAGCTATCTTATTAATCTTCATTATTCAGTTATCTAGGAGTACTTGGAAATGACGTGACTAGTTTTCTGCACCTCTTTTAGATTCTATTGTTCTTTCAAGGATTTCAGAATGTTCTTGAGATCTTCTACTGTATCTACATCTATGACTGTGTATTGGCTTGATTCTACTTCTATGATCTCTTCCATGTATTTTTCTGTTAGTTCTTTGAGTCCTTTCTTTTCTTCTGTTATATTCATTATTTCATTGAATAGTTTATTTGAGAAGAGTATTGGATGTCCATGTCTACCTTTATGTGATGCAACTATGATGGGGGCGCAAGTTATCTCGTATACGTTTATCAAGTTATCGATATCGTCTGGGGCGATGAATGGAACATCAGCTGGATGAATGATTACTGCATCCACTCTACCTATCACTTCTGACACTCCTCTTTTAACAGAGCTACTCTGACCTTTTTCATAATCTCGATTATAGACAAACCTGATTCTATCGTCTCTTATCCATTGAAGTGTTTTCTCTATTTTATCTGCTTCATGACCCGTAACAACAATTATTTCATCAGCTTTTGATTTTATACTTGTCCTTACTACTTTCTCAATCATGTATTCATTGTTTATTTTTGCTAGGAGCTTGTTTCCTGGGAATCTCGTCGACTTACCTGCAGCAAGTATTATGAGCGCAACCTTTGGCTTCTTCAACATCTTGAATCAATCTACGCGATTGCTATCTATTATTGTTTTGGATTTTTTGAGATGCTTTCAGTATAGCGTTTATGATCTGTTGGTATGCTCCACATCTACAGAGGTTTCCTGAGAGGGCTTCTTTAATTTCTTGTATAGTTGGTTTAGGGTTAATGTCTAGTAATGCTTTCGCTGTTAATAATACTCCAGGCGTGCAGTATCCACATTGTAATGCGAATTCTTCTATGAATGCTTCTTGGAGTGGGTGGAGTTTCCCGTCTCTTGCTAAGCCTTCAACTGTCACTATGTTTCTTCCATCGATAGTGGGTGCAAGTATCAAGCAGCTATTAACAGGTTTCCCATCGAGGAGCACAGTGCAGGCTCCACATTCTCCAACCTCGCATCCTCTTTTAACACTCGTTATCCTAAGTTCCTCTCTAAGAAGGTCGAGTAATGTAACGTTAGGCTCAGTCTCAACCTCCACCAGCTTATCATTCAACACAAACTTAATTCTAATCAACATCTATCCTAAGTGTCTAGCGGAAACCTATTACTTAAAGGTATACTCAGCACTGGGAGAGTACCGTGATAATACTAGGTTAATCTTTTAATTTTGAGGAGATAGGTTAATTGTTGGGGATGAGGCCGCTGCCCCAGACTGACTTAATGATGGAGGAAGAGCCGAGCCGACCCATAAAAACTCTTCATTTTTCGATTACCTTGCTAAATGGCAAACTTTGTATAGTGGGTTTTGATGATTCTAATGTTTGATAGCGAAAAATATTCCATAATTGTCTGGCCTAACCTATACCTCCTTAAATATATGATGAGAAAACCATAATTTTCAATGTAAATAGATATTAACTGGAAGTGACGGATCTCTAAGGGGGTCAGATAAAGAGGTTGAGGACGAGTGGGTTCAGAAGAGTCTAGAGATACTTCGAGAAAGGGTGGTATAGATTTGTATGTTAAGGAGGTTTTTAAGATTACTTTGAGGGATCTTCTTGGACCTTCTGGGCTCTCCGCTCTTGAACATTACTTGAACAGGAAGCTTAACGGAGACATGTATGATGTTCTCCTATCTTCTCCACCTTCATTTTATAATGCTTTAAAGAGTTTTCTAGGCAAGGGCGCAGACGCTATACTGAGAATCGCTGCAGCTAAGTTAATAGAAGAAGGAAAGATAGTTGATTTATCACCTGAAGAATTTGTTGAATTAATGAAGTCAAGTAGTGAAGAAGCATATAGGAGATTCTTGAATAGCTTTAGGAGGGGTTGAAGAGTGTCGAGCTGCAATACGGTTTTGACAGGCATAGAGGGATTAGATAAGCTAATAACTGGTTTCCCACGCGGTGGACTTATAACTGTTTCAGGAAATCCTGGAACAGGTAAGACTGCTCTAGCTGGAACATTCATCCACA
>JAGDWP010000081.1 GCA_023269855.1 Nitrososphaerales archaeon
AATCCAATTCTGAATAAGTGAGAATGCGAGAAGCTTCAAATTACGAAAGACTTTCCCCATCTCTTCATATCTAACTTTCGAGAGGGGCGGATACATCATTAAGATTAATCCTACAGCTATCGGTATCGAAGTCGTCCCTATACTAAGAGAACCGATTATCTCGGCTATTCCAGGGAAAACATACCCTAAAGCTACACCAGAAAGTATCGCAATGAAAATCCACAATGTAAGATATTTTTCAATAACAGATAACTTTCTGACAGGGTCAACACCACTCATGTTAAGAGATCTTTGCTAGTTCGTATTTAAAAACGTCGATACAAATTATATCCAGACTATCTTCCTTCACTATTAATATTTGCTGGGATCATAATGTCTCCATGAGACTGAAAATCGATTTTACAAGCTTTCTGTTTGCTATTTTGTAAAATATCCATTTTCCTTTTTTAACAGGCTTGATATAACCACATTCTCTTAATAGCTTCAGGTGATAAGATATGGTGGGTTGACTTAGACCTAACGCTATTTTCAACTCGCACACGCACATCATCTTCTTTTCTAGAATCTTTAAGATCTTTATTCTCACAGGGTCTGAGAGCACTGAGAAGAATTTAGCAATATCCTCAGCTTCCATATCATCTATAGAAATAGAATAAGAGATAAGACTCTGAACATATTCATTCACAGTAACTCTTTTAAGTTTCTTAGTCTCAATCAATCTTCTGACCATCTCTCTATTAGCAGATTTCGTCTTCATTTATACTAACACTATTAACTTTTGTCTAAAAGATAAGTGTGTCATATCTTGAGCAGAGTGCATCCATTATCCTAGTTTTCCCCTGCATCAGGTTATGTAATAAACGCTAGAAATAGGTTATGGGTTGGTAAGCATATCTTCACTATTTCAGTATTATGGCAACATTGTTTTCCTCAACATTTCCTAGGGGTGAGTTCTTCTTCAATTATTTCTCCATTAGGTTCTGTCTCTGCGAAAATTTGAGCTGTGAACTTGTATATTCTTGCTTTGCCCGTCAACCAGTGTGTAGATTCTAATCCTGCTTTTAAGCATAGATGCATTAAGTATTCTTCAGTAGTCCATCCATATTCTACAGGGACTTGAGGTAGCAGAAGCCCAGAGTATGGTCCTGATTTAATTATTAAGCCATCTCTTCCAATAACTATCTTCTCTAAGAGTTCGCTTGGATTTTTATAGGCGATTTCCTCAGGCGGAGTTAATACACTGACTTCTATAACTATGTCATCTAATTCATCTATTCTCAGTGGTCTAAACCTTGGATCTTTCGTTGCTGAAGCTATAGCAGCCTCTATTGTAGCTTCGTATAAAGGCATAGTTGGGAGGGGGAAACCAATGCATCCTCGGAGATCCTTCATAGGATAAGTGTAAAGTGTGACAAAAACTCCTCTCTCTTGTCTTAGTTTTTCTGTAACGGGAGGCGGAGGGGGAGCCTCAACTTTCTTGAGATAATTATGTATTGTTTGACGTGCGAGTTTAACTAAGTATATACCTTCCTCTAAGCTAAGATCTCCTACCAATAGCTTTCGCCTCTTCAAGTATCTTGGTAATATTCTTCCAGTGTCTCCCCATCCAGTATCGTTTACCACAATTATTGCAAAGCCATTCTCTAACGTTATGACCGTCTCTTTGGAGAAGATGATTACAGATAGGACATCTAGTTAGCTCAGGATCAAATTCTAAAGATATTTTGTGAAGCCTGTTTAAAGTTCCTAGAATATGCTCAGTATCGTCTTCATCGATTAAGATGGTTTCTATACTGCATCTCGTAGCATAAACGTATAGATCCTTATCTTTAGTTATGATTATCCTGTTCTCTCTTCTTGCTTTCTCTATGAGTTCATCATCGTCTCCTACCCAATATTCTGAGTCGTAGCCGAGTATTCTTAACCATGAAACAATGTTTCCGAGCATTGCGTCGATAAGGAATTTTCTATCTCTTTGATCGCTCATTCTTCTACTCCTCTCTTAGTCAATTCCAGTCTACATTCTTCACAGAGATATCTTCCATCAACATTTAGGAGCATGTCAGACCATTCTCCACATTCATCACAATAGCCTTCAACATATCCCTCGCTACTCCTCGACACAGTTACACCTCTAATTTTCAGGTGCTCTTTAACGATTTCAAGGATCTCAGGAGTTACCTGTAAAATATCCTTGACACTAACTAGACCAACTAGTCTATTCTTGTAAGTTACTGCGAGCCTGCTAACCTTTAAATTAGTCATCTTTCGTAGAGCTTCTTCAATAGATGTCTCAGGGTCTACTAAGTGTATAGGGCTACTCATTATGCTTGAAGCTTTAACCTCGGATGGTTTAAGATTTCTTGCGACAACCTTCCATACGAGATCTGTCTTCGTTACTATACCTACTGGGACTCCATTCTTAGTAATAACTACGGATCCGATATTGTATTTTTCCATTTTCTGAGCTAACACCTCTGCAGTATCATTCTCACTACCCTCTATCACGGGACTAGACATTACGTCTCTAACCTTCAGCTCATCAGGCAGCGTAGTCAACTTCACTCAACCCTCTAACTCAAATGTAAAAACAATATCCAAGTTTAAAAGCTTAGCGTATATTTGCATTATTCAAACATAATTACAGTTTAATATTACTGAACGATCATTATTGGTCAGGACTAATTCATTAAAATGAGAATATTCTCGGTCTTCAAGATATCAAACCAGACCCGTAAGGGATTATCTGCATGATCTTCTCAATATATTCAGTTTTTTCTCTCGATTCAAGTTCCTTAAAGATGCAGTTAACGATTTCTTCAGCTAATGTTTTAGCTTTCTTATTTCCGGGAACTATCTTTACTATCTTCCTAATTCTTCCTTCGAGAGTTTGAGATGGCCCCCATACTAATTTTCCATCTTCTGCTCCTATCGCTAATTCTAGTTTGACTGTTACATACTTCTTCTCGCCTTTAATGATTACACCACCTTTAGGTAAATAGTGTCCAGGAGGAGGCGAAAAAGAGACTTGATCTGATCTAACATAGTAGACGCTAACATATTGTAGGCCCTCCCGCCATGCTCTACTATAGCATGCAGCGAACTGTGCTGCTTCTATTATTGATTTTTCAGTTGAATATACACCTTTTTTCAGAATTAGGATTGGAGCACCCCTAACTTCTGAGTGGAAAACTAGATCATCTTTCTCAAGATGCTTCTTAATCAATGCTTGATTGCTTGATGCATCTTTACCTGCAACTGCAAGGAAGCCTTCAGAAGTATAAAACCACCTATATTTCTCAAACCAATTCTTCTTACCTTCTCTCAGCTTAGGAGAGATATTCTCTAACTCCTGATGAAGTATTGACTCCTTCCTACGTAAGAGTTTATTTATCCGCTCACGGATTTGACCTAGTTCTCCCTTTAATCTCTCAATTGCTGAGTCAATGTTCTTAGCTTCATCAAATATCTTTGATGCTTGCCTTGCAATAGATTCATTGAAATGTAGCTCTGCTTCACCATGTGGTGATGATACAATGATCTTTTTAAGACTGATGTCAACTTTAACTCTAACCTCGTTTATGCTTGTTTCTTTAGATATTTCTGAATACTTTAATTGTTCAATCTCGGATGAAAACGTGAGTAGTGTTTTGGCCAGATCCTTCTTCTGTCTTGACAATTCAGTAAGCTTCTGCAATGTTTTATTCTTGTTCTCAATTTCTTCCTCTAATTGTTTAATTTCTTCTTCAATTTTATTTATTGCATCCTTAGTTACTTGATGCAAAATGCTTCTTTCATAGGCTATCCTTACGGCTTCATTGAAATCAGATGTCTGTATTATTTTCCCATTCTGTATTTTAAAGGATTTCAATGGATAAGGTAGAGGATAGACATCTTCAGAAGACTCAATGACCACTGGGTTTCCTGAGTCAACAAATTCTAGAACCTTGATTATTGCTTCTCTTATCATACTGTATTCTTCAATTGTTAATTCTGAGAACTTCTTAGATTTGTCGACACCCGCTATAAGGACTACTTCTTCAGCATATCTTCCACCGAGTCCTGCATCTACCGCTAATCCTGAGACAACTCTCCTATTCTTATCTATTGAGTTTAATACTTCGTCTATGTTGTCTGATATGCTAGTGATAGAAGTCTTTCTGGGTGGAAACCTATACTCTTCTCCAACCATGATCTTTCTATCCTTCATTACGAGTGTCTCCAAACATTCCAATATTTTCCCAGAAGCATCTGTTAGGATTAGAGTTCCTTTAGGTAAAAGTTCAATTATTAACTTGAATATTTCTCCATAACCCTTCTCGATTTCGAAAATTACTATTCTTTCACCAGATAGTAGTTCAACCTTCCTTATTATTGAGTTGTTTAGTATTCTTCTGAATCTTAGAGCATGCTCAGAAGGCTTCTGTGGTTTCTTATATTCCCCTCTAACTATGTATAGACACTTTCCAGGAGCAATCCTTAACTCACACTTCTCATATTCTTTCCAGAGCTTGAAAACTAGGGATCTATCCTCCATCTGATAAACATTTTCAATCTTACTATTCATTAATTGTTCCGTGATCTCTCTCATTAACCGTTTAAGCTCAATAAAAGATAGGGAGAAACCTCCAATAAGCGATGTCGAGAATGTTATAGGCATAGCTTTTGCAAGCCCACCTATCTATTCAATGTTTGTTGTCCCAACGGCATGCATAACGGACCTGAAGCCAAGAATAGCAACGCTTTAAAGAGTGATTGATTCAGTATGTGGAATGTGCTCGCAGTCCACCCTAACTCGGATGCTAATTCTAGAGCTGCAAGCATTAATCCAAGCTGACTAATAGTTGAGTACGCTATAACTCTCTTAATATCTGTCATAACCAGCCCAATATTATAATTATCTTCTGTAGCTATGGATACTGATAAAACATATATTGATAGAGGGGCTATGAAGAGTGTTAAAGCTAATATGAGTACTTTCTTCTTCAAGTTTTATGAACCCCGCTTCAAAGCCTCTCCCATATTTGTTTTCTTCTTATTTAAAATTTATTGAGAACTATTCTTAAACTTTATTCTAAACATTTCCCCAACTTTCTAAACTCTTCAACACATATCTATCCCATATTAATTTAAAGATTAT
>JAGDWP010000094.1 GCA_023269855.1 Nitrososphaerales archaeon
GAAGGAAGGATTCTCTACCAGTGTGTTTGGTGTAAGAGAATCTTTGAGAGAGAGAAGCTCTCAAGGGTTGCTGAAACTAGGTGCCCATACTGTGGGTTTAACGTTATAAAGAAGGCCAAACCTTTTAGAGCCAAGCTGATAATAACTTCTGAGCTAAGTAAAGAACAGAGAATTCTAACTGGAAGCTAAAACCAAGCCCTGTACGATTCCGATATTCTTCTATCAATCTTTCTCTATCTTATCTATCGTTAGCATGGTTTCTATTTCTTTCCTCTAATCTCATTTATCTTCTTTACGATTTCTTCAAGGAAGTCTTTTGATGTTCCAGGATCTATGATCGATACACTGCTAGCTGCTACTGCTATTCCAGCTGCTTCTCCTAGGCTTTTCTTACTTGTAACAAATGTGTAGGGGATCTTTTTCTCATCACACAAATGTGGAATAAAGGCAACTATCTCAGGTGGATCAACATCTGTCGCTATTACGACGAATTTTGCTTGACCTCTCTCTATTGACTTAATAACCTCGTTTACGCCTTTCCTTATCTTCCCAGACTCCCTAGCCATCTTCACTACTTCAAGTGTAGCTTTCACAAGTTCTTCAGGTGGAGTGAAAGTAACATAACTTGGATTAGGCATACGCCTTCATCTCCTCTTATCCTACACAGATAATAGAACACTTATACAAATACGTTATGCTTGTAAGAAAAGCACGCTTCGACAAGCCCCGCATACGATTATTATACTTTTTATTTCAGGTTATATAGTGGCTTAAATCATGTAGTATAGAGAATGGGTAGCTCAGATAAGATTTATTCTTTTCTGAGTTCTTCTATCATACATGGTTAGTGGGTTGAAGATAGATATAGTAGATGTAAAAATCCCTGAAGGATGCAATCTCATATTCGGGATATCCCACTTCATAAAAACTGTAGAAGATGTCTATGAAGCTGTAGTTAATTCAGTTCCGGGTGCAAAGTTTGGACTAGCATTTGCCGAAGCTAGCGGACCATGCTTGATAAGACATGAGGGTACAGATGAAGAACTTAGAAGACTTGCTGCTGAAACCCTTCTAAGAATAGGATGTGGACATACGTTCTTAATCATAATGAGGAATATGTATCCTATTAACGTAATGGAGAAGCTTAAGAATGTTCCCGAAGTCTGCACAATACTGGCCGCTACCGCAAACCCCCTGCAAGTCATAGTTGTTGAAACAGAGCAAGGGAGAGGAGTAATGGCAGTAATAGACGGATATAGTTCAAAAGGAATAGAAGACGAGAAACATATAGAAGAAAGAAAACAGTTCCTACGCAAGATAGGTTACAAACTCTAAGAACCAATTTTACATTTTTAATAAAAATACCATTCATTCTTTTCTGCAACCAATTGATCCAGTTATAGGAGAAAATTCATCAAGTAGCTTAAACATAATTGACGCGAAGTCTAGAAGATGAGGATTGAAGAAATTATCTTGAAATGGGCTTTGAAAAACGCGGTAGAGCATGGAGGTAAAGCTCTCGAACAAGCAGTACTATCAAAAGTTATTAGAGAAGACCCAACATTAAGAACAAGAATAAAAGAAATAATTCATTTAGTTGAGGAAATAGTGAAACATGTTAACTCGATGAATATTGATGAACAGAAAAATCTGCTTGAAGAACTTGCTCCCGAACTCTTAGAGTATGAGAAGAAGATTGAAGAGAAGAAGCTTCCACCCCTACCCAATGCTGTTAAAGGAGGAGTAGTTACACGTCTCCCACCTGAGCCGAGCGGTTACATGCATATTGGTCATGCTATGAGCGGGTTGTTAAACTATCTCTATGCAAGAATGTATGATGGTAAAGTATGGTTAAGATTCGAAGACACTGATCCTAGAAAAGCTAAGCTTGAATACTATGAAAGCTTTCGAAAAGGATACAAATGGCTTGGAATAACCTGGGATTATGAGAAGAATAATAGTGAAGATATGGAATTGTTCTACGATTATGCTGAAAAAATAATTGAATCGGGGAAAGCATATGTCTGTTTTTGCCCTCCTGAAAAAATCAAGACATTAAGGAAAGAAGGTGTTGAATGTGAGCATAGAAACCAAGGTATAGATGAGAACCTGAAGTATTGGAGGATGATGATTGAAGGAAAGTTCAGAGAAGGTGAAGCAATATTAAGATTAGCAGGGGATATGAAGAGTCAAAATACGACTATGAGGGATCCAGCAATATTTAGAATCGTTGAACATTCTCATCCAATAGTTGGAGAAAAATATCGTGTCTGGCCTCTATACGATTTCGCTGCATCAATAGAAGACGGTATATGCGGTGTTACACATGTCCTACGAACAAGTGAATTCGTTTTTAGAGATGAATTACAAAACTACATAAGGGGTCTTGTAGGATTGACCAATCCGATATATATTGAATATTCTAGATTCGAGTTTAAAGGGACGCCTGTCTCGAAGAGGAAGCTTAGACTAGTGATCGAGGCTGGTTTAGCTAAAGGATGGGATGACCCGAGATTCCCGACTATTGAAGGATTGAGGAGGAGAGGGATTCTGGCAGAAGCAATTAAAGAGTTTACTTTAACTCAGACAGGGTTCTCATATTCAAAGAGAGAATATGATTGGAGTCTACTCTATGCTGTGAATAGGAGGATTCTGGACCCTGTAACCCGTAGATTCTTCTTCGTTCCAAACCCTGTAAAACTAGTAGTAGATGGCTTAGAACCCGGGGAAATCACCATACCTTTTCACCCTACTAATAAATCTTTGGGAGTGAAAAAGATAACCTATACTAATGAAATATATATATCAAGTTCGGACGCTCAAAGCATTAAAATCGGCGACATCATAAGATTGAAGTATTTAGCGAACATAAAGATAGTTGAGACTAACAAAGACCAAGTCAAAGCTGTACTGATAGGCGGTGGCCCAGCTCAGAATGTACCGATAATACAATGGGTTTCATCACATAGATTTCATAGTATTAAAGTGATGGTTCCAGGACTACTATACATAGACGAAGAAGTTAACCCTGAAAGCTTGAAGGTCGTTGAAGGATATGCTGAAGAGAATATAGAGGATGTGAAGATCGATGAGATTGTCCAATTTGAGAGGTTCGGGTTTTGTAGATGTGATTCAACAGAGGAGAAAATATTCATCAAGACACATGACTAGGTTTGTGTAGCATCGGTTATCCACGCTTCTCTTTCTTATAGTGAGCTGTCCACTTAAATTTTCTAGGATCTCTCTTAAAGTCTATCATGCTGACTCTACATTTTCTTGAGCAGAACCAGAGTAGAGAACCATCTTTCTTAACATATAACATGCCTTTACCATGTAGGAATTCTCTCCCACAGAATGAGCAACGATGTGTTGTAGGCATACCATCACCTCGTCTACTTTATCTTCTCAGCTTCCCTCTCAGTATCAAGGAGTAATAATATGTCTCCTAATCTCACGGGACCCTTAACATTCCTAGTTATAACTCTCCCCGCATCTCTACCCTCAAGTATTCTCACTCTAACCTGGGTTATCTCACCAGTAGCACCCGTCCTACCAACTATCTGCTCAACTACTGCTGGCACAGGCTCTTCCACACGCTCAGTCTTAGCAGGCTTACTCATCTTCCCTTATCCTTTTAACTAACATCCTACTTTTAAATATTATTGAATAATGGTGAATAATTAAACCAGTTATATATTCGCCGTTTTCTTCAATAATAGTTATGAATAGTTATGTATCCATCTCCAGCACTACTAATGCTAAGTCTTCTATAAGCTGTCTATAAGCCTTCTCCCTAGAACTCTGTCCAAGATACCTCTCCGCTACTATGTCGATTATTGATGATCTTCCATGGATGCCATCATGAGTTTACGCCAATCTCTCCTTTTCTCTTTTTCTCTTCTTAACGCTACGTTTGTTTCTTTCAATTAGAAAGACTTAATCGAAGGAGGACACCTCGCTAGGTCTAACTTTACGACATTTTGATCGAACAAACTCAGTGATGCCATGCAAAAATATCTTACTATGTTATCTATTTTAAGATGGTTATTTGATTTTCTTGTTTAAGGTTAAGTCCAAGAACCTCCACCAACACATTCTCAAAACACACCGAAAATCAAAATCTAAATCGACTAGTCAAAGACTAAAACTTGATGGGAACTAGGGTTATACAAAGTCTCCTATTACTTCATGGGTATTCTATGGTCTACAGCAATATCTATTGTTATATCGTTGCCTATAAGCCTCACCCTAGCATACCTATTGGCATACAATGTTTTAGCCTTAGTTCAACCATATAGGTGATAGTATGAAGAAGATAGTAGAGTATTTTGGAAAAGCCTACAACGTATTAGCTGACCTGCTAGCTCAACTACCACCAGAGACAAACCCAATACCATTAATAGGATTAGTAACAATGCTACATCTTATACCGATACTATTAAAGCTTCTAGGGATGTGAGATTATGAAGTGTAGACCGCTAGAGCTAACAATGAAACTATATGATGAAGTGCATAAACTTAGAAAGCTTGGATTATCATATAGTCAAATAATAAAGATGATTCAAGAGAAGTATAATGAGAGGTTATCGAAATCACATATAAGTTACTGGTTAAGAGACCTCCATAATCCTTATGCGAGAGAATTGATAACGTTTGATGATATTAAACCATTGGAGGAGTTAGCATTCATCATCGGCGACGTGGCTGGAGATGGATATATAATAATAAGGGAGAAGAGATATGAGTATATAATTGGTTTGAAATGTAAGGACGTTGAACATGCTATGGAGTTTGCTAGATGTCTCGAAGTTGTTACAGGGTCTAAACCATATATTAGAATACGGAAGAATGGATTCTACGTTGTTGAAGGATACTCGAGAACGTTATATGAATTATTAAAGAAGCCGTTAGACATTGAGAAGCTAAGATATTACATTGAATACAGTATAGAGACTATAACATCGTTTCTTAGAGCATTCTTCGACAGCGAAGGATCCATAGATAAGAATGGAAGAATACGTGTTTACAATACAGATTTAAGAATTCTCAACTATGTTAAGGAACTATTATTGAGGTTGAATATAGAAGTGACAGGACCACATCTAG
>JAGDWP010000068.1 GCA_023269855.1 Nitrososphaerales archaeon
TCTCTGCTCTAGCAGCAGTGTGAGTCATCCCTGAAGCGATAATGTCTATGTCTCCCTCAACTAATGCTGTTACTATTGTTGACCAATCCCAGGGTTTCGGAACTACCTTCCACCCATACTTATTCGCAATCCATTTTATAACATCTACATCAAATCCCTGTGCTTCACCTGTTGGTGTAACTTCAGTGAAAGGTGGATAAGCAGCATCAAATCCATGAATGATTACAACTTCAGTTCCAGCTGGCGGCGGTTCAGTAAACTTACCCTTAGGTTTAACGGTAGTAGTCACTGTCTCCACTTTTACAGTTGGTGGGGCCTCCGGCTTCAGCAAATATCCTGCAACACCTCCGATAACTAAGCCAGCAACAGCGGATCCTGCGACCTTAACTGCAGTCCCTACAGCTCTCCTCCGAGAAATCTTCTCCTTGATCATCTTTCCACTAATCTCTTCCCAAGACATCGTATCAAATCATAAATTGATAGTAAATAAAGATTTCTAAGATTTTTCTGATATTTTGACAAGATCCTTGCCTTATTAAGCACACAACATTGTTCACCTCAATGCATTCTCAAATATCCATATCTAAAAAGTTTGATAACATACTAGATTTAGTCGAAATTCTACTTATGGTTTTATACGAGCGTGTATTCTAGAATTCTGAGATTAATGGTAACAGTATGGGATTATCTTCCCTACATCCTTGAGGGAGTATGGTGGACTCTGGGGCTCGTGGGTGGAGGACTGTTACTAGGGTTTGCTATTGGTCTACCGTTAGCAGTAGCCCAAGTCTACGGAAACCGCATCCTGAAAGGTTTAGTAGAAGTCTACGCATGGTTTTTTAGAAGCGTACCATTGCTAGTCTTATTATTTCTCTTCTATTGGGGCATATTCCCAGCTCTCGGCTATAAGCTTGACCCGTTAACATGCAGTATCTTAGTTCTAGGTTTCAGAAGTGGAGGATATCAATCCCAGATTTTCAGAGGAGCTATGCAATCTATAAGTGAGGGACAGTTTATTGCTGCGAGAACACTAGGTATGAGTAACTCTCAAGCAATCCGCCATATAATTCTTCCTCAAACTTTAAGGATAGCTATCCCAGGATGGGCTAATGAATACGCTATTATATTAAAGGATTCCGCTATATGCTTTGTACTCGGAGTCATGGAGATTCTCACTAGGACGAGATACGTCGTCATGGCTACTCTTGAACCACTCCTACCCTACTTCATAGCGGGAGGATTATTCATATTATTAACGTACGGCGGTACAAAGCTAGTAAACATTGTATATGAGAAGACTAGAATACCTGGTCTAATCGGGAGGATGTGACACATGTCTAGTGATATTGTTCTAAAAGTTGAAGATCTGCATAAAAGCTATGGAAACATTCCAGTATTGAAGGGAATATCGTTTGAAGTTAGAAGAGGTGAAACAAAAATAATCTGTGGTCCATCTGGCTCAGGGAAAAGCACACTTCTCAGATGCCTTAACCTAATAACTAAACCTGACAAAGGCAGGATATGGCTTGAAGGAGAAGAAATAACAGATCGTAACGTAAATATAAACAAAGTTAGGCAGAGGATCGGCTTCGTATTCCAAGAATTTAATCTATTCAACCATTTAACAGCTCTTAGAAATGTAAGTATAGGTCTTGAGGTTGTTAAGAAGATGGATAAGAATGAAGCTCGTAGAATAGCTCTGGAAATGTTGAGGAAGGTGGGATTGGAAGAGCATGCCCACAAGTATCCAGCTGAGCTTTCAGGGGGACAGAAGCAGAGAGTAGCTATAGCTCGAGCTCTCGCAATGAATCCTGCAATAATATTCTATGATGAGCCAACATCTGCATTAGACCCACAGTTAATTGGAGAAGTACTAGAAGTAATGAAGGCTCTAGCAAGAGAGAAGGTTACAAGCATAGTTGTAACACATGAGATGGGGTTCGCTCAATCAGTCGGAGATGAAATACTATTCATGTACGATGGAAAGATCATAGAACAAGGTCCACCTCTACAGATAATCCAGAATCCTAAATGTGAGCAAACTAGAAGATTCTTCCAGAGAATACATGAATTATATGCGAGGGAGAATAAATGAGTTTCTGGGAAGAATTCATCTCATATCTAATTCAAGGATGGATCACAACTCTCGAGATACTCGCTGTATGTATCCCTCTCAGTATATTGCTAGGGCTTGGATTAGCAGTTGCTAGAGTCTACGGGAACAGGCTTATCTCATTAATAGCTGGAGGATTCGTTGCTCTCCTAAGAGGATTACCGTTAGTAGTTACATTACTAATAGTTTTCTTTGCACTACCGAAGCTTGGAATATTTTTCCCACCTTTCTGGGCTGCAGTCATAGCTTTCGTAATGTGTAGTGGAGCATATCAATCAGAATATGTTAGAGGAGCCATACGTTCAATAGATATTGGTCAATCACTTGCCGCTCAATCTCTAGGAATGACTAAGCTACAAGAAGTAGTCCATATAATTCTCCCTCAAGCATTTAGGCGTGCTCTACCAGGAATCACAAATGAAATAATCTACTTGATCCTCTATTCATCTCTTGCATACCTAGTCGGAGTTCAAGAACTATTCGCAGTCGCAAAACATTTTAATTCTTTACAGTTTAGACCTATCGAGATATTTTCGACTACAGCTCTAATATATGCTTTCATGGCCACTATTGCAACTCTAGCATTCAGAAAAATTGAAGTAAAATTAAGAATACCGGGATTGGAGATAACGTAATCCTGATCCTAATACCCTAAAATAAGCAAATCTTGAAGAATGCTTTACAATACTTCTAACTATTGACTCACTTTCTTTTTGAAAACATGTATTAGATGTGAAGACCGCTCGTTTACTAGGGTCATGTCTTCTGTAGAAGTCTTGAAGATGCAGACTGTTCAGAAAGCTGCTGAAAGCCTCTCTAAAAGCAAGGGGGCAGCCGTTAGAGCAGGTATAGCTATCATCCCACCTCTATTCCAGACTCCTTCACCTCAACCTCAAGTAATCTGTCCAAAATGCGGGAGACAGAACCCTCAAGGTTTAAGATTCTGTAATAATTGTGGTGCTCCATTAGTGGAGATGAGCAGCATGAGGTGCCCAAAATGTGGAGAAGAAAATAGAAAATATAGCTGGAGCAAAATTCTGCTCAAATTGCGGAAATCCACTAGAAGCGAGAACTAAATGTCCAAACTGCGGTGTAGATATACCTTCCTCATCTAAATTCTGCCCTAACTGTGGAACAAAGCTAACATAAGAATAAGCAAAAATAAAACTCGACTTTAGTTTAAGACAATTGCTCCAAATAATTTCTTCAAGTAGATTGTTAGTGGCTTCAATTTATTAAGAGGTTAAAGAAGATATTTTTGGAGTATGCATCATAGCTTGAAGCTTGTATTAATGGGTAATGAAGCTATAGCTTATGGTGCTCTTACTGCGGGTGTAGCAGTAGCTTCAGGATATCCTGGAACACCTTCAAGCGAGGTCATTGATACTCTTCTTGAGCTTATCTCATCGGGAAGAGTTAATAGACCATATGTTGAGTGGGCTGTGAATGAGAGAGTGGCATTCGAGATCTGTCTGGGGGCATCTTTAACAGGTGCACGTTCACTTGTTACTATGAAGGCTCCAGGTATCAATGTAGCTTCAGACCCTCTTCTTTCTTCAGCTTATTCAGGTGTTGAGGCTGGGATGCTTGTACTAGTCGCAGACGATCCTGGACCGCATACTACCCAAACAGAGCAGGATAGTAGATGGTATGGTGAACTTGCGAAGCTCCCCATAATAGAGCCTTCAGACCCCCAGGAAGCATATGACTACACTATCATTGGATACGAGTTAAGTGAAAGAGTCAAGTTACCCGTTATTATGAGAACTACTACGAGAGTGAATCACACTGTAAGCGATGTAGAAGTTAAAGAGTTTAGGGAGCCGAGTTATACGCCGACTTTCTCTAAGAATCCTAAGAGGTATCTAAGAGCAGTCATGGCTTGGAATAGAGAAAGACATGGAGAAGTCTTAGAGACGTTAGACAAAGTTGAGTCTATGATTGAAGATTTAAAATTAAACAGGATCGAAGGATCTGGTGAAGTAGGAATAGTATGCTCAGGCGTAGCATACAATTATGTTCTAGAAGTACTGGAGAAGAATCAATTGATCAGTCAATACAAGATATTAAAGCTAGGTCTAATTCATCCGATACCGAAGAAGATTATCTCAAGATTCTTGAGAGAAGTTAACTCGGTAATAGTAGTTGAAGAGATAGACCCGTATCTTGAGATAAAATTGAAAGCTCTCGCATATGATGAAGGACTACAGGTGAAGATTCTTGGAAGACAGGAATTGTTTCCGAAAATCGGTGAACTCACTCCAGACGATGTTGAGTCTGTACTGCTAGGCTACAATAATAGAGTAGAAGATAATGTTGTACCTAGACGTCCTCCACCTCTCTGCCCTGGATGCCCCCATATTGGAACATACATGGGGTTGAGAATGGGTATATCTAAAGCAGGATACAAGTGGGGTGAAATACCTGTAATGGGAGATATTGGATGCTACGCTCTAGGACTGAACCCTCCATTTGAAGCAATCTGGACAGAGCACAGCATGGGTGCAAGCATATCTATGGCCGCTGGATTGAAAGCTGCTGGATACCCTAAACCAGTGGTAGCTGTTATCGGTGATAGTACATTCTACCACTCTGGGATAACATCTCTAATAGAAGCAATCCATAAAGATCTTGACATTCTAGTAGTAATAATGGATAACGGCACTGTCGCTATGACAGGACATCAAGCTACACCAGAATACGAAGTAAGCATTAGTGGTAGACGTATGAAACCATTAAATCTAGAGAAAGTTATTAAAGGGCTTGGAGTTGAAAAAATCGCTGTAGTCGATGCATATGATTATAAGGCTGTCTCAGAGAAAGTGAAAGAATTCCTCCAGCACCCAGGTGTAAAAGTAATCATCTCTAAAAGAGCATGTGCAGTATTATCTAAGAGAGCTGGAATTGAGCAAGTTTGCTACATTGACCCAGCTAAGTGTACTAACTGTTTAGCATGCATAA
>JAGDWP010000130.1 GCA_023269855.1 Nitrososphaerales archaeon
AGATTACATTAAAACCCAGCTCCCTCAAAATCTCAGCGCTTTGCCTAAGCCACGCTGTTTTCCCACAGCCCTCAGGACCATAAACAACTTGTACCTTGACCACACCCTCTCTAGCCCAATTCTCAACAAGTTTGAGAGCCGATTCACGATCAGTAAAATCCACTTGGATACCGGCAAAACCGAGCTTAACCCTCTTCACAACACCACCTCACACCCTTTCAAAAAGTCAATACAGCATCACAGCGTAATATAGCTAGAGATCTTTGTAGCTAAAAAATATAAAAGTTATATGGATATAATCAAAGTTTTTGAGATTAACAAAACTGGGGAAGAAGCCGTGGCAACCCCTTGACCTAGTCAAGTCTCTGCAAATACAATGCCTTTAGCTAGCTCAACTATTTGCTTCAAATAGACAGCATCTCTTTCAACTTCACTTCTTGGAAGCCTGGCCTCGTGAAACCCCTCTACATGCAATGTCCATACAACTCTCCACCACAACCTAACATCGTCTCTGCTAAGCCTTTCAGAAATCCTTGTAACAGCTGCGAAAAGTAGTGGTGTGGTCTATCTACCCATTTTCTCAACATCTGTAAGCTTCTCAATATTTAAAGCAATGGCCATGGCCTTTACAGCCTCTTCAACAGTTTTGTAAAGCTTTTCACTTGCTTGAACAGGATCTTTTATCAACAAGGTTTTTACCTTCAGCTAAATACTTTTCAGCAAGCTCAAGACGTGCTTTAGCCGCAGCTCTAAAACCTGTGCAAAACCTGTGCCTAGCTCATTCAACAACATTTCAGCCCTCCCACAACTTCCACATTTCATTCAAGTTCTCAACACACATTTCCTATACCTCCACCTTATATCTTTATTTTTCCTTTGCATCAATGCAGTTATCTCTTCTGAGAGAACCTATACACAAAACACCTTCCATTGGAATATAGCAATAGCTTCACAAATCTAGTCCAAGTGCTTAATATGCAAATTTCGTGAATGTTTTACGCATTTTTGCATTTCCCTGTTGCTGCATTTGCACATGAAATGGTGGTTTAACCTTAGCACCATGCTCATACCCTTAAAAATTAATTTTAATTAATGTAGATGTTCACCTAATCAATTAATAGATGCTGTTGGTGAGTAAAACATTTCTGGGAGAGAACGTTTAGAATTGTTTGTTTCTAGAGGTGAAGCTAGAATCTGTGAATGAAGGAAAATACATCAATTCAACGCCAAAGATACTATTTGATGTTTTGAGGGAGTGGCCTGAGCTTGTTGATTTGCATATCAAGCTGAGATCTGGTGGTGTGGAGAGCATTGGTGATGCCGATAAACAGGTTTTGATGGAGGTTGCAGAGGCTTGTGGCTGGGATGAGAAAGATGTTGCTGAGGAGATTGCTAACATGGATTTACACCCCTCTGAGAGGGTTTATAGATATAGGGAAATATTTAGCAATTATTATGAACTGGCTAAGCGATTTGCTGAAGCGGGGAATACTACACAGGCTGCGGAAAAGCTTTGGGGAGCTGCTCTAGCTCTCATCAAGCTTTATGCAGCAGCAAAAGGAATATTTGTAGCTCACTGGAGCATGGGAAAAGTGGAAAAATTCATAACATCCAATATTGGAAAAGAGCACAAGAAGCTGTTTAGAGACTTGATCGACAAAGCTCATATACTACATGAGCACTTCTATGAAAAGCATTTGGATTTCCAAAGCTTTAAAGAGAGATGGGATGAAGCAATAGAGCTACTGGAAAAGGTAAAGAACATTATTTTTGAAGAACTCAAAATTAGCTGATGCAAATATGGAAAAGCCTTGTCATTTATTGTGTGGAGCTGTCAGCCCCAAGGAGGAGCCAACATATCTAGATCCAAGGAGGGTCAACCAGAGCTCTTGTTATTTGCTCTTCTACAACCAATAGAATACCTATTACAGCTGATCTCAACATAGAGAACTTGACAGTTTCAATTTATTAGTAAGATTATTAACGTTTCTTTAGCAATGGTGTTTAATGAGTTTGGTTTTATGGAATTTCATTGGTGTGAAGTTTTAGTCACTTAGTTGTTATCTCTTTTCAAACCTTCTTGCAAATCCATAACCATTTTTCTTAGCTTTTCTATGAGTCTTAACACATGTTCTCTATGGTATTCAAATGCGCTTTTCCTCATAAAGTTGTGATAGAAGTTAGAGTGAAGTCTTTCAGCCATGCCGAAATCTGTTAGGAGGTCTTTGTCTCCTGTTTCTTCATATAGATTCTCAATTATAATGTTATAGTCTCTATGTGTATAGTGATCCCAGTTTCTGAGCTCCCCAATAGCATTTAGAATCGAGGTAACAGCACCCCAGTATTTCTCGCTAGCTTGCACAAAATCCTCCTTAGCAGCAAGCTCCTCAGCATCTCTTAAATACTTCTCACAAAGCTTCATATATATTTCAACTCTGCTTCTAGAGTCTAAACTTTTTAATATGCTCTCAATAACCATGGTAACAAGATTCTTATTGCTCTTGATAGAAGCTTTTCTAAGCACTTCATATACTTCACTCGGTATCTCAATACAAGTGCTCACGCCACACACCACAACATGCTCTATGTTCAACTACACAACAACCAGCTTATATATTAATTATGGTATCCCATATATCATTTCTAAACTATAACCAAAAAGCCTTGTCTTTTAATTCAAAGCCTATAAGTCTTGAGATGAGATAATGCATGTTTGCTTAGTTGAGGTAAGGTAACTATGCTTACATGAGAGACAGGTTATCAAGGGCTGGGAGAGGGCTTGTTTTGCGATTTTAGTTTCTCCACCTCTTTCTGAAGCTCATCTATCACATTCTTAACTTTGTTGAGAGCATATCTAACCTCATCTGGCTGATACACTCCCTCGTAGAATGCCTCCTCGTGGAGAGTCTTCATCAAATCGCTGTAAACAGCTCTTAGATCCTCGCGACCAATCTCCCTCAAAACCCTTCTCCTCTCGCTATGGCTTCTAGGAACAAACCCCTTAACCAAGTATATATACTCGTTTATTGCTATAATAAGAGCTAGAAAACCCTTGTCAGCAGCATTTCTATACAGAAACACATCTCTCAATTTCTCAGAGCGATCAAGCTCCTCAAATGCGTAATTAAGCACCTCCCTAGCAGTCTCAAACACTTAGAAACCCTGTGCATAGATAAATAGTGAAAAATCGAATAAGTTTTTCGTAACCAAATTATTGAGAGCCAGGGTGTCTAGATATACCAAGGGAGAGGACCTGATGCAAAACTGTATCAAGCTCGCCATTACCATGCTCATATCCATCAATTCTTCTCTAGATACTTCCTCGCTCAGCTAATAATTGCTTTAGAGATTCTCCAAGTTTAATGGGTATATCCCCCTCCTCTCCAGCTCGAAGAGCTTATTTACAGCTTCAGCAACTATATAAATTTGCTTAACACATCTAGTGCCAATCCTTATAAGATCTCAAAACCTCACTTCTCGAACTATAGATACCTATTTTCACAAGCTCATCAACAAGTTTTAGCAAGTCATCATCAAGCCTAACAGAAACTATTCTACTACCCACGTTAAACCGTTTGTCCCTACACCTGATCATGAACAGACGTAAAATGATTGAAATGAAGGTGTAGGGACTTCCACCTCGCCTAGAGGACTTGCCTAGCTCATCCAATGGGCTCATGGACAGCTGTCGAGGTGAACGGCACGCACCTCCCATCTACGAATAGCCTTGCAAGGCTTGGAGCACTGCTCTCATTGCCCTGCAGAGCTCTGAAGAAATGGTGAAGCCAAAGCTTATAAACCTCACGCTCCATTATCAACAATAAAACAGCCCAAGTAATATATGTGTAATGTACATATTATGTATATTTAAGCATTCGATACCAAGCATTTGCTGAATCATCTAATAATTGCAACTCGAAAGCCCTGTTTTTATGGTGGTAAGGAGGTTGGGAAGAGCAAGATTAATTCTCGTAAACCAACATAAAACGTGAAACAGTTTTTTGTGTTGGCTTTGCTTATCTACTCCATGGAGAATAGCTATGATTGTTTTAATTGATTAGGTTTTGAAGAGCTTTGTCAGTACCCTTTTCACAGCTTCTTTATGTAGTGGTGTTTGCCATGCTACATACCTTCCTATTCCCAGTTCAGGGTCCTTTTCTGGAGGTGGATGATCCACCCAATACCAACTCTCTCTACCGCTAATATTGTCTATGATGAGATTCATCTTAACTAATTCGTTTAGCAAAGGCAGTCTCTCCCTACTAAGCAGGGTATCAGGATCCTCAATAGCCTCAAACAAATATCTCTTCTCGATGTTGTTTAAAGAAGTTACGAAGATCTCAACCCCTTTTCCTCTTATTAGCTCAGCAACCACTTTCTCAACATCCCAGTGAGCACTATATAATAACCCCAGTAGCCTGGGGTTTCCACCAGTTACCATCCAAATGTCTTCATAGGAAGGCTTCTCACCAGGGATCTGATCATATAGCTCTTTGAATCCCTCTCTAGACATGTTCCACATAGGTCTAAGCTCAGCCCACAAATGCCTACCAATCTCTCTGCGAGATAAACCCTCACTAGTTGCTGCTACAGCAACTATTTTTTCATAGCTAGCAGGAGGATGCTCTATAACACTTAGAAGAGCCTTGATATACAAAGCCGATTTCTCTACACCAATAACCTGAAATGCTTCATCAATAAGCACTGCAACTCTACCTCTTCTCAACCTCATTACCTCTCTCACCATATCAATAACTATGTTGAGTATCTTCCCCCAACCCTCTTTATTAATAACCTCCTGAATATCTCTAAGCAATCGCTTTCTCAGATCTGATAATCCTATATCCAAATCAACAATTCTTTCTATTGGATTAACATAAATCACATCATAACCCATTTCCCTCAATAGCTTTGCTGATTGCCTAAGCCAAGCAGTTTTTCCACAGCCCTCAGGACCAAAAACAACCTGGGGGAATCTAGTACCTCTCTCACCCCACTCCCTAATCTTCTCAAGAGCAAATTCTCTATCCGAGAACCCAACCTCCAAA
>JAGDWP010000072.1 GCA_023269855.1 Nitrososphaerales archaeon
ACTCATAACCCATCAAAAGGGATAAGACTCCCCTAAATCTTAAGGTTACAGCACCCAGTTCACAAGGCATACGTGAAAATTAAATAATACGCTGAAAAGCTTCCTTACGCGTTGACGGGAAGCCACGCCGCTTATTACTACCACCGCTACATGCTTTCAACAAAAGTTTTTGAAATAAAAGTTATGCCGGGAGAGGAAGGTAAATGGATAGCTTTCCTTACGGATGAGTAAACCAGAGTGTTTATTGGCGAAGTGATAGAAAGAAGAAGAATAAACAATTATGTTAGGTTTCTCCACTCCACCTTTCCAATCGATTTGATAAGAACAAAACTGAAGAAGGCTACTACATAGAAAAACCAGAGTTTCTTTTAATCGAGCTTTTAGAGAGACAAACGCAAACTAGCATAATAGAGGCAATCCACACCAAACACTAAAAAGACCACCAGCAACACCTGTAACTTGACAGTATCCACCATACGCACTCGTACACTTGATTTTTAATTTCCTCCCAATCAAGAGGCATAGGCTAATCGCCCTCTACAACAATTTTTAGGCTTGTAATTGCTTATTTCCCTTTTGGTTGCACAGTTTCCTGATATCTTCGTCGCTACAGTGTGCTTAATAGACGTAAGTTATAGTTATAGCTGCTGATACTCCAGTAGATGACGGATTCATTATCTCAATGTAAGTTGAAAAACACCTGGAAGTATGGGCGCCATGAAGAAGCCGCTGTCATCTGTTCCATTCCAGGGATATCTGTACCGTGCTTCTGTAGAAGTGCTTCCTACCGCTTTTCGTCAATTTGAAAATATTAAAAATTGTAAAAGCTTGGGAGGATGAGATGCTACCATACACAGCGCTATGCATTACAGGTTTCATAGACCCCTCCGTTGATGTTTTCCAACTTTTAATTGAGCTTGGGAATGTTAAAGAGGCTCTAAAGAGAATCCTTGCTGAAAATTGGCCTGACTGGGGAAAAATACGCGCACCATTACTGCCCAAAGAGATCCCAGTGCCCAAGGCATTACTTAGCCCACAAATGATAGTAAAACCGCAAGCCCAACAAACCCTGAGAAACGAAATTAAGCCTTACATCGAAAGGATTGACAGCATGTGCAACGAAGCGGAGGAAACGCTACACAAAGTCTCCGTCGATTATCCAAAGATTCTTGAACTATGCGAACTTTCCATAAAAACTTTCAAAAGGCTTTTCAGGACGAGTAAAATTTACTAGTAAATTGATGCTGAAATCCCACCCCCACAGATAAGCTTCACACTCTGAAATAGATATTGAACCAAATATAAAGAATGTTCTATTATTGTATATGTCTTCTAAAGTTATTAAGTCTATAATACTTGGTGAATATTATCTTATATGGGATGTTCCGGTGTCGAAGATAGACTTTATTCCTACTCATGTTAGCTCTATCGATGAGTTACTTAGAGGGGGATTTAAGTTTGGAGATGTCTACTTCATATATGGTGAAGAGAAGACTGGAAAAACTAGTTTGACATTGACAGCTTGTGCCTCAGCTATTAGAGAAGATATGAGACCATTCTTTATTGATTGTTCTGGTAGAATCCATCCAGAGAGAGTTTTACAGATTCTACAGTCTTGGCTGGTGGATCCATCAAGGCTATCAATTAAAATTATTCAATCCTTCCGAGAACAAGAAGAATTAATCTTAAATCTTTATAATTCAAAAAAGATATTTGATTTAATTGTACTCGACGATTTTACTTACCAGCATAGAATTGAGTTATCGAGAAACTTAAGATTAGACTTACCTACATACAAGAAGCTTGCATTACAAGTTGCAATGCTGTACGAACTCGCTAGAAGAGAAAAAATATCAGTTATAATAGTTGGTCAAGTTCATGATATGCCTGAACAACAAGGAGAGAAACCCGTAGCGTATAGGATCTTAAGCCACTGGGCTAGATGGGTTGTAATGATTAGAAAACCAGCTCAACACTATAGAGAGATGATCATTGAGAAACCTAAGAAGAAGGGACCAGCATATTTCACTATAAGCAACCAAGGGATAAGTCAATTCACCGAGCTAAGGTGAAGCAAATTTAGCTGTGTAGGCTGAATATACTCCTATTCCTGCGAGGAGGAGTAGTAGGAAGCTGAAGAATAGCATATACTTAACAGCTCTAGGATTATATGGTTTAGATACAGCATTCAAGTAAAGCCATACTCCTCCTGCACCCATCAGATAATATAAGGCTATGACGATAGTCTCTGCATGACTCTGTGCATTAATACTCCACAAGAAAACTCTAATGGTTCCACCTTGAAGAAAAGCTATAGGTATAGGATTCTCAGTTGTCAGAACATAAGTCAAACCACTCATAAATACTATCAAGATCAACATTAAAGCTATCGATAATATTGTTAACGCAGTTTCAGACCTGAATGAGCTCGTCTTCTCCTTCAAATATTCAACTAAAGATTTCCTACCGCTTCTTTCCATCTCTAGCCAAACCACATATAAATTAAGTATCTTAAAAACCTAACAATCCCTAGGGAAGCCGACTATTCATGAACCGAACAATAAGGTAGGATGACGTGGTAATGCTTATTTTAAGCATAGTTTTCCCATATAGATGATGCAAGAGAAAATGCTTGCCGCATACTTGATCTCCCCTAGAAACTTGGTTTTGAAAGAGAGACCTATACCTTCACCAGGCAGGAACGAAGTACTCATCAAGATAATGGCGTGCGGAGTCTGCCCAACTGATATTAGATACTTTCTCGGTTATGGAAGGCATGTCTTTTATGGTGAAGAGAGTTATGGGTTAACTGGACATGAATGGTCTGGCGTAGTAGTCGACGTCGGAGGTGAAGTAGAAAATGTCCAAATCGGTGATAGAGTAGTAATAGACCATATCGCATCATGTGGAAGATGTAGATACTGTAGGAGGAATCTATCAAACCACTGCATGAATAAGAAATACTATCTTAGAGGATATGCAGAATATGGTCTCGCATATGGACCAACATTATTAAAACTTTCAGAGAAAGTATCTTTCGAAGAAGCTTGTTTCGTTGAACCATTATCTAGCTGTATTAATTCTATTGAGAGAGCTTCAATATCAATGGGGGAAACCGTAGCCATCATAGGTGACGGAGTCATAGGGATGCTCCATCTCCAGCTGGCGAAAATTAGAGCTGCGGAAGTAATAATGATTGGGCATCATAATGAGAGACTTGAAATCTCAAAACAGCTAGGCGCAGATCACATCCTAAATTCTAGAGAGGTAAACATCCATGATGAGATTTTAAATCTGACAGATAGTCTTGGAGTAGACATCGTGATCGTTGCAACTCAGGGGGCTAATGCTTTAGAAACATCATTGAAGATCGCTGGAAAGAATAGTAGGATAATTATCTTTTCTGGAACATACCCTGAAGAAAGCGTCTCTATCGATCCAAATAAGATACATTACTCAGAGATTTCAATTATCGGAGCATCCGAGCATAATGTAAGGCAGTTCACAACTTCTTTCAGACTGATAGAGAAGGGTTTGGTTAAAGTAAAACCATTAATCTCCAATATTGTTCCTTTAAAAGAGATCGATAAAGCTTTCAAAATGGTTATGGAGAGAAAGGGGTTGAAAACAATTGTAAGACCTCATGAAGATGTGGAATAACCATGTGTATAACGTTAATCTTCAATATATAATTTATCTTGATAGGGTTCAGTGCGAGAATATTAATGTCTGAGTAAGAGTATAAGCCTCTAGCAACAGCTACCGTTACCTCCATGATAGGGGGTTTAACAGGGGGTTTAATAGATTTGATAGAGTTAGCGAAGAGGGAGAATATATCGTTAGGAGAGCTGAGGAGAGACTCACCCGAACTCATAAAGATAGGAACTATAAACTATTTCATAATATACTCTTGTAATTAAGTATATTAGTTTAAATTGATAAAAAAGTGGTGGAGGATGGGGCTGGCCGATGAGCTATAGTAGCCGTGAAGCCTGGGGCGATTATATATTAACTTCCAGAAGTGATGTGTTATATTATATGGAAGGGATTTGATGTCAACCCGCTGGCTTCACGGCTTTTACCGCTCATCAGCCAGCAGGCTCTGTCTCTGGCTTATTGTTAATCCTTGTAAATGTTCTCCAGATAGTCTTTAGTATCTCTATTTCTATCTTGTATATTGCTTTACGTTTATCCATCTTCTCTATGAATTCTTTAAACTTCTCATTCTTAATACCTTTCCTCTTGGCAGTGATGTAAATGTTGGCTGCGAGGCTTGAAATAAGTGTTCGGAGTCTATGATTGTATCTACCGTTATTCTTGTTTGGTGTATATCCGTAGAGAGCCTTCAACTTATAGATGTCCAAGTATAATGGTGTCTCCAATATTAGGATTGCTAGAATGACACTATCATTAACATCTAAGAAGTTAGCCACCTCTCTGTATATACAGCTATACATACTATTAGAATTCTTGACTACATCAATAATCTCTCTAGATGTCTTCTCCTTCAACCTATCTAATAGTTTAATACATTGATTGAAAATCTCTGAAACTAATAGGATATCAGAGTAACCTAGCCACTGTTTAATAACTCTTCTCCACTTTACAAACCTCTCATACCTTGCAATCAATGGTCTCGTCTGAGCTTTCAACTCTATCTCATCAATAGTCAATAGTCTATAGTTGTCTTTCGGAATCTTTGATAGCATTAATGCATCATTCTCATCATTCTTCTTAACATTATTCTCTAATCTAAGCTTCTTTATAATCGATAAATCCCTCAATAGATATATCTTTACATTGTTCTTTAATAATTCTAAGGCTTCTTCATAGTTTTCTGGAAACAGTGTATCAATGAATATTTCTTCAGCGTCTTTGAGGTCTGTCAGCTTCTTCACTTTAAATATTCTCTCACCATCAAATACCATGTGAGGTTTCTGTCTTCTCTTCCCATTCAACGTAGTTCTAGCAGTATCAACATAATACGTCTTCATCCTTCATCCACCC
>JAGDWP010000111.1 GCA_023269855.1 Nitrososphaerales archaeon
GAGGAGTCCTAAGGGAAGCGAGGCCACGTTAATAGTTATGCTACTTGAGAAAGTAATTAATCTTGAATATATTCTGTAATTTTTTCTTGGAACTCATGGAATTTCAAGATTCTTGAGAGATGTCTCCAGTATTTGATATCTGTTAGAGTTCTTTTCGCTACTTCTTCTAATGCTTCCTCCAGCATGTTAAACTTCATTGGAGGATATTGTAAAGCTCTTCTACAGATTTCTCGAAATCTCCAAACTCCTAGAGGGATCCATCCTTCACTTATCTCTGCAATTGCTAAAACAGACCCCTGTCTTCTATCTCTATATAGTTTTTCAAGTATTGGTAGTCTTAAGGCGTGGTAGGCTCCTCCAACATTCTCTGGATACCTATCTACTTCTCCAGGTAACTCAGAATCAACATACATCTTATAATTATTGAATCTCCTCCATATCTCTATGACTTCAAAGCTCCACGGTCCAGGCATCATTAAGATAGTTACTCTATTATAGTGTGCTTCAAATCCATATACATGGTATTCTGTAATCCAGTCATTCATTTTTACATATTTTCTAAACTTTTTACCTAGAACGTCGTCTACAGCCGTAATGCTCCATTCTGTAGGCACGATTCTCCTCCAATATTTGGTCCCAAGCATGCCTAGAGATAGCAGTCTCACTATACTATACTCTCTAACATCGTTCAAGTAAAGTCTTAAAATTGCCTCGACTGCTTTTAGATCAGTATCTGAAACGGTTTTCTCAATAATATTCAATGTTGGAGGATTCTGAGTTAATTGTACTCTCTCTAGAGTTGCTGTGGGACAGATAGGACTAGTTCTTACAGAAAACTTTAAGTTGATTCTAGGTTCCTTCTCTAATAATAATTCTACATCTACTGGTTGATGAGATAACGCTATCTCTTGAATTGTTTGGAGAAGCCTGTCAGGGTTTCGTGCATCATGGACCTTTACTCTTTTCTTTCCATACACCATGCTTAACCGCATGGAGAGTATCTTCTCTAAAGGTATGTCTAACCATAAGTCATGTCTCTCCATTATACTTGTATCTTCTATAAATGGTGGCACAAGAGGTCCCAGGCTTACTCTTGGATAACCCCATGAACCTACAAGTGTAGAAGGAGGAGAAGAACCATACAAAATCTTCATCTTAGAAATCTTCAACAACATATCTCTAACATTTTTTAAGAAAGGGCACCTCTCAAGTTTGCAATTCTTATAATCACCTAAGCAGACAGGACACTCTACCTTCTTCTCAGAGTCGATTTCTCCAACCCCTTGTCTACTGTAATGTAAGCTGTAAGGCAAATCCTATGTTAAGATATGTAGAAACCCATTTTTAAATTGTTCTCAAAAACTCAGCAAAGAAACAATATAATAGATAGAATCAACTTATTCTATCTAAATGAGCATACGCATTTTTTCATTTTACATTGAGGGCACCCATTACCGTACTTAGCCGTGAATGCGTCTTCAAGTTCTATTCCTACCACATTGCAGAAGCTTAGAAGCCATGCTAGAAGGTCAGCTACTTCACTCTTGAGCAGTTCAAGGTCTCCTTTTATGAATGCATCTGCAACTTCTCCCACTTCTGAAATCATCCATAAAAGAGTCTTTTCCGCTCCTCTCTTCAAATCTCTCTCTAAATATGTCTCAGCCATTAGTTTCTGTAAATCTCTTAAATCCATTTCCAGTCATCTCTTATAATCCTATGAATTATTAATAATCTTTCCCCTTGATAAGTATTGATTACTGATAACTGAAATCTATAGAATGGGATGCTGGGGACAAATTTGTATTCTCTCTGACTAACGCTCTAGAACATCCTAATTATTGAGAAATTTTGTTGCTGGATGGAAGCATCTAATCTTGTTTAAAGATTCTCGGGGGATGCATAGCTAAAGCAATAGCTCCATACAATACAACATCATCGCGGAGAGTAGTTATCTTAATCTCTGGTATTCTGTTTATAGTATATTGTTTAATGTATTCTTTTACTGGTTGGAGGATGAGTTTCTCGTTATGGAGAGCTATAGATCCTCCGACAATTATTAGCTCAGGGTCGAATACCGTATTAATATTTGCAAAACCTATCGCATTAATTTTCCTTATCTCTCTGATTATCTTTAAAGAGTATTCATCACCAATCTTTGCCAAGTAAAATAAGTTTTCGGTAGTTACATTATCGTCTTCTATTAATTCTCGAATTTTTCCACCATAGAATTTGTCTGGGTAAACTTCTACTAGATACTTTACAAATAAGGGAATATTCTTTCCTGAACAGTATGCCTCCCAGTGACCTCTTCCTCCACATCCACATTTTAGCCTACCATCTAAGTCTACAACTATGTGTCCTATCTCGACAGCGTTTCCATCCTTACCTATCAAGAGATTTCCATCAACTATGGCCCCTCCGCCAATACCTGAACTCAATGTTACGTAGAATAGATTATTACAATCTATTCCTGAACCGAATACTTTCTCACCTAGAGCAGCTACTGTGCAATCATTCAAAACGTAGACTGGGAGATTAAATTCATCTCTCAAACTTTCTCCTAGCGGGATCTCTCCGAGGGGAAGATTTGCAGGGTTAAGCAGTGTACCTCTTCTATAGTCTAATGGACCGATAGAGCCAACTCCTAATCCTTTAACTCTATCTAATCTATCTCCCCCGACTCTTCTTACTAGAGCGCAGACTTGTTCAGTTAATTTTTCTGCTGAGTCTGTTTTGACCGTTGGCTCCTTGATCTTCCTATATACTCTATAGTTTGAGTCAGCTAGAGCTACTCTAACATTTGAGGCACCAAGGTCTATCCCAATGAAGAATTCTAATTCATCCATACTACTTCAGAGTAAGCGGTACTTGAAAATAAATTTAATAAATTTAATAAATTTTGAAAGAAAGAGGATACTGATACTAGGTTCGAGGGAATGTGTTTATGATGCTAGACTCTTCTTCCTCTCCTTCCACCTTTCTTCCTTACGCTGTCATGAGGTATAGGTGTAACGTCTTCTATCCTACCGATCATTACACCTGACCTAGCTACAGCTCTAATAGCTGCTTGTGTTCCAGGACCAGGAGTTCTAGCTTTCACTCCTCCAGGTGCACGCACTCTAATGTGTACAGCGTTTATCCCTTTAGCCTTAGCAATCTCCATAACGTATGAGGCAGCTCTAGTAGCAGCATAAGGTGTAGGCTCAAGCCTGCCTGCATCCACGAACATTCCACCTGAAGCTCTAGCTATAGTCTCCGCACCTGTTAAATCTGTTACATGAACTATAATATTGTTGTAGCTTGCATATATGTGCACTATCCCCCATTTTAAAGTCTTCTTAGATGGAGGAGTAGGTACAGTAGCTGCTTGTTTTACTTCCTCGCTTTTCCCCGCTTCTTCGCTACTCATCATACGAGCATAAACCTACCCATTATTTAAACGTATAATATTGATGACTCTAAACTCCAACACTGTTTTACGGCTTCTGAGAATCGTTCCCTCTTAAGAATGAGAATGATCTTACTTACTCGTGTAGAGGGTTCTAGATTACGTAGTCATTTATAGACATGCGTAATCTTTCCCTCTCGATTAACTCATTGAGGGCTCTTTGGGGGAACCCTGCTCCCCGCATCTGAAGATTCAACACAGCTACGACATCTCTATCTATAACTGTATTGCATTCTTCACATTTCATGGACCTGCCCTCATAGGCCGCCATGCGGCCTGAACAGAGAGGACAGGTTTTTGATGAATTTTTCGGGTTAACATATTTCACGGGAAGACTGTTCCACAGTAGCTTGTACTTAAGCATGAATTGGAATTGTCTTGCATTCCACTTTGAGAGCTTTCTATTTTTGCTTCTGGAACCATTTAAGATTCTACTCTTTAAACCTCTAAGATCCTCCAGTATCGCTCCACTATTCATCTCTCTAAGTTTTCTAGCTATTTTGGTCGTAAGCTTGTGCACAAAGTCTTTGGCCCTGTTCTTTTCACGGTTGGAATACTTCTTAAGGAGCGTCTCAGATGTTTTCGGCTTAATCTTAGACAGCTTCTGAATTCTTTTTCTTTTAACCTCATAGACTCTGTGGATGTGGTACAAGTCCCTTGTATCATACTTCTCGATTTTGTTTCCAATTAAAGCTGTTATATTCGTCAAGTTCACGTCGAGAGAAGCCCAATCCTCGGCTTCAGGCTCAACATTCTTCTTAACAGTGATTATCAACTCTTTTTCGGTTAGAATTAGACCCCCAATCTTGTCGAAATCTTTCGGAACCCACTCGTATCTAGACAAATCAACTTCCAAATACCGCCTATTCGGCTCGATGCTTATCTTTAACACACCGTTTCTGAAGCTGAAAAGTGTGTTTTTAATATAGACAGTCTTCCTTGTTATTTCTGGCTTTTCTCTAGTCTTCCCCCTATTGTAGAGTGTTATCCATCCCTTAACCAATCCTATGACTGAATTTATAGCCGAGTCCACATAATGTTTTGAGAACCTCCAGTTCTGAAGCAACTCATCTCTAAGCCTTTTCCTATCTTCTCTTCTAAAGTCTAAATGAGCTTTCCCCGAAACTCTAACGTGTTCCATAATGGAAGTTAAAGCTTTCTGCTTAACCTCAAAATACTCCTCGATCAAGTCTCTCGGAGAATCCATCGGGATCTTGTAACTTTTAACGGCTTCCACTCTTCTCACCCTTCACTATCTTTTCAATATCGCTCTTATAGTAGCGGAGCTTCCCACTTGGAAGCCTAACAGCTCTTATCAATCCTTTCCTATACCAAGACCACAAAGTCTTATTACTAACTTTGAGTATTTTTCTTGCTTCTTTCGGAGTAATGAGTTCCTCGTAAGACATCAAAGAAATAAAATAAATACACATCTATTTAAACCTATCTGTTTTGAAACTGCTAGCTCAGGCATTCATATAGAGCTTTTTTCACGAGTACTTTCGACATTTCAACTCTATACT
>JAGDWP010000025.1 GCA_023269855.1 Nitrososphaerales archaeon
CATCATAACCCATCAAGAGAGGTAGGACTCCCATAAATCTTAAGGTTACAGCACCTAGGATTTGAAATAGTTATATAGAGTGTTTAGGATCTCGGTATGAAGAAGGTTTGGAGCGTTTTGAGGAAGCGGAGAGATGGTTTGCGCAGTCTCTGAGAGATCTTAAAGTAGCTGGGGACAATCTTAAGTTGGGAAATTATGAGTGGACATGTTTCCAGTCTCAGCAAGCTGCTGAGAAAGCTGTGAAAGCTCTATTATATGTTCATGGTAGAAGTAGTTGGGGTCATAGCATAGTTGAGTTACTGAATTATTTAGGAAGTGTTGAGGAAGTAAGTGAAGAAATATATATTGCTGGACGTGAACTAGATAGACACTATATTCCATCAAGATATCCTAATGTATTCGAATCAGGATATCCAGCTATGTATTATGATAGAATCACAGCTGAGAGAGCTTTTGAGTCAGCGGAGAAGATTATCAGATGGGTGGAAGAATGTTTAAAGAAGGCTGGTCTAAGATTGTAGAAGAGGCTATTGAGAGGATAGGGAAGATATTGTATGTTGAAGCTGTTATAGTGTTTGGGTCATGGAGTAGGAGTGGTGGAGGAGAATGGAGTGATGTGGATATTTTAATAATAAGCGATGAAGTTAAACAGATTAGCATATTAGATAGATTCAGGATGCTGGTTGAGTTAAAGCCTGCTGGAACGGATATATTCGTGTACGCATATGATGAAGTTGAAGCTATGTTGGAGAGGCTTAATCCACTGATTGTTTCAGCGATTGTTGAAGGAGTGCCGATTAGATTGAGTGAGAGAGTTGAGAAGTTAATAGATTATGCGAGGAAACGTTTTAAGAGATTGAAGCGTGTATGGATTACTGATGCTTAAAGCAGTATTTTTACTTCTTTTCAGAGCTTTTTCTTATCTTGTCTGGGGGGTCGTCTTTTAGTCTCCAATCACCTTCCTTGAAGTCTAGCAGTATTATTCCAAGCTGGCTTGCAACGTAGTCGCTTACTGCGATCTCGTCTATGTATGGGTTTACAATAATGTTTACTTTCATTCTTTTAGGTTCTCTGTCTTCTAGTATTAGTTCTAGTTCTCCAGCTGATTTATAGTATGGTGTTATTATTTCTCCTCCACCTGTCTCGAGTAGAGTGCTGGTGGATGATTTTGGGGGCCATAGGTTAAGTTTATCTGCTATATGTACAGGGATTACTATGTCTGGCTCATCTGATTCGAATCCACTATTTAGTAATGCTGTGTCCTCAATTGTTTCTTGGCTTGTTTTAAGCTTGATCCTTATCCTGCAGACCATCTACTATTCACTTTATCTCTAGCTTCTTCTTCATATATCCAAGCCTTCTAATAGGGAACCTCTTCGAGATGAATTCTTTCAATACCCTGATGTCTTCCTCTCTACTTTTCATTCTTTACCATTTATATAAGATATTGAGTTTGATATTAACGTTCTCATGTTCTATGGTGGGGCCTGTCAACTTAATGTTTCTATGTTTTAGAATTTTGTCTTCAGAGACTGTTATCTCAAGAATTCCGAGAAAAGATGATACCTAAGTTAACAAGCCCCTTATAGTGGAGCTGTCAACTTAAGTTCTTCTCCTGAGTTCATGGCCTTGTTTATTCATTATCTTGTTACGTCTCTTGTAGAGGTAGGTAGCATTCTTCCAAGACCTGATGTTAAGGGTTATGGAATAGCGCTATCTTTATTTCTTCTACACTCTTTACTCTCTTTGTATTTATATTATTGCAGGATCTCCTTTAAGCTGACTGTAACAATCTAGGGTGAGATAGATTTAAATGTCGTAATTTCTAGATCCAGGATGGATAATTCACTTGAGTGAGGTGTGGCTCCCTTGGGGATAACGTATATTGAAGGAGAGGTTAGAGGTCCTCTAGGCGAAGAGAGGGTACGCTTCCTAATCGATAGCGGTGCAACATACACGGTGTTACCAGAAGAAGTTTGGAAGAAGATCGGGCTGAAGCCTCTACGGGAACATGAATTTGTACTAGCAGATGGCACCATCATTAAGCGAGGGGTCTCCGAATGCTATATATCCATCCCCCAGGGAGAGGGGCATACACCAGTCGTTCTAGGAGAAGCTGACGATCATCCTCTACTCGGTGTCGTCACACTTGAAATACTAGGCCTAGTCTTTAATCCCTTCAAAAGAACCCTGCAACCGATGAAGATGATGCTCATCTAACTTCCCAGAACTCATATCTACTCATTTCCACATCTCATTTTATAGGATAGGTGCCGTTGCCAGCAGTTTCAAGGTGCTGTAACCTTAAGCTTTCTGCATCACCTCCTCGATTATGGATAGCATTGTGTAGGGTTCTAAGCTTCTATATCTACATGGAGTTTTCCCTAGACTCATATGGTATCTTACATGTTGTAGTATGTCTTCTATACTTCAAGCCATTCCTTCACATGTTTGAATAGCTTCATACATCTACATGGGAAGTATAAATTGAAGTCTTTAAGTCTACGTTTAACCTCTCTACTAAGCCTCTCTACCAAGTTGTGAAATCCTCCTCTCTCGACTTGGATTCTTAAACCAAGAATTGCCTTGTGGTTTATTTCTTTGGGTTTGTTGTTTTCTCTATGCTTTTCTTTAGCTGGTTCTATTGTATCTTCTTCTCTCCTCTATGGTTGTCTATATTCTTTTCTTTAAAGCCTATTGCTTAGCATAATGGTCTAATTCTTATGGGTTGTTGGGGGAGGGTTGATGAGAAGCTTATTAGCGTGGTATGCTTATAATGGATCTAGGTTTCGTAGAGAGTTATCATGTTGAGCTGGGGAAGATGAATAATGGTGAGAAGGTAGACCTTACAAGATTGCTGAAAGCTATACAAGATTCCTAGCCATTATAAGATACATCTTCTCTATTGGTTTTAGAACCCAGATGGATAGATATAGAACTAATAACCAAGCATACATATACAATATACTCTTAAACATGGTAACACCATAGAAAAACAAGACCCCAACATTAGACAAGAATATCAAGCCCTAAGAATTAGGCCACAAGGCACTTCCTCGATAACCTTCTAAAAGATTTAAACACTCCTAGAGCCTGTGTTATCCCAGTATAAATGTAATGTGAAGGATAAGTAGGATACCTTACTCTCAACTCCTTGTATACTGCTTCATGCAACTTCTTCCTTGAAGTTATACTCATTGCAATAGCTTTGTTCAAGCACTCTCTAACCATGTCTTCATATGTTGTGAAAAGCTCTTCCAAGATTGCTCTCGTTCTCCATCTAGATTGAGCTTGAATTTACAGGTTTCAGTCAGCAATAAGTTTCTTGACACCTCCCAAACCACTTCTTCATACTTATGGCTTCTCAAACCATAGAGTTCTCCAGCGAAGCTCGAGACTAAAGCAATCAAGTTTTCTACGAGCTCTTGATATGCATCTCTAGGTTCTTCACCATTAGCAATCTCTATCCTAACACCATGAGAAGCGAAGTATCGCTCCAGATACTTGAAGCCGAACCTCGTAAGCCTATCCTTAAAAGCTGTTAAAACCACACCCATCTCCCGTTTCTCAACCATATCAAACAATTTGCTTAACGATTTTCTATTCTCGTTAAGACTACTCGCAACATCCTCTAAAATGCCAACAACCTCGTATCCTCTTGATTTTGCATACTCCAGTAAGCTTTGTTTCTGTCTTTCTAAATCCTCTTTCTGCCTCTGGTCATGAGAAGAAACTCTACAGTAGATGACGGCTTTTCTAGAGAAATCAGCTTTCACCAACCCCAGCAACCGCTCAACTTCACTTTCGGGAACTCTCCGTCTACCACCAACCGTCCTAACAACTCTAATCCTCCCCTGCCTATCCCACTTCCTCAAAGTATTCGGATGTATACCTAGCCTCCAGCAAGCTTCTTGAAGTGTTAGTAATCGCTCTTGAATCGTATTAGTTATTGTTAGGAAGTGTCATGTAAAGCTAACTACTTAGAAAATGCTGCGCCAACCCTAGAAGCTATATTATCTATGGAATAAGCTCTTTTAAGCTTAGTGCTCTGGTGATGTTCTGTGCTTTCCTTTTCAATTCCCTGTCTTCAGTCACAAGTGTTAAACTGTTTCTATTGGCTAGAACTAGGTAGGAGGCGTCATAAACGCTCATATGCAATTTGCTTGCAGTAGTTAGAATCTCACGTTCATAAGGGTGTGGGCTTAACATCTTCATAAAATCGATAACACTACACAAGACATCTACTATGTTGGAGGCTTCTTCCAAACTTATACTGTTAATGAGTGTCGCCTCTTTCCATAAAGCATTAGTTGCCTCGTAGACTGTGAGCCATTGAATATAGTTGTCTTTGAGTAATTCTAAGCTTCCTAGCTTGAGCAGATATATTAAAGAGGATGCGTCGAAAAGCAATTTACTATGTATCGTGAATCACCTGCTCTCCCTATCCTCTCGAATTGCTTGAACTATCCTATCTAAATCAATCCTACTCAATGGGTCGCTGAGTTCTTGAAGTTTCTTCTCAAGCTCAGCTAGCTTACGCCTTTTAATCTCCTCTTCTAATGCACGCCTAAGCACCTCGGAAATCTTTACACCAAGACGCTCAGCTTCCTCCTTAAGCTCCCTTCGAACCTTTGTGGAGACCGTCACATATCCACCCATATTGACTACCAATTATGTAGTAACAATAGGCAGTAATAAACATTTAGCAGGCTCTTAGGGGTGCTGTAACCTTAAGATTTAGGGGGAGTCCTACCTCTCTTGATTGTTATGAGTGTGAAGCTTTTCGAGAGGATTAGGACTCCCTTATGGATTGTGGGTTATGCCATCTACTTATACTTATCTGGACTGAGTCTTAGGAAGGATTCGAGAGCTATAAGCATCTTTCTTCCAAGGAGTCATCATTCTATATTAATGTTTTTGAAGTATGGAAGACATACTACAACATGTAAGATACCAT
>JAGDWP010000044.1 GCA_023269855.1 Nitrososphaerales archaeon
CATATGAGTCTAGGAAAGCCTCCATGTAGATATAGAAGCTTAGAACCCTACACAATGATATCCATACTCAAGGAGGTGATGCAAAAGGCTTAAGGTTACAGCACCGATTACAATACCGAAAATAACATCATTTATAACAACTGTTGAAGTAGCGAATATGACAACTTACGCAACTACAATTACTTACACTAACTATACAGTAACAAAAGTTACCTACACAAATTACACCTTAGTTACCATTACAACTCTTGTAACATATGTCAATAAAACAGTAATAACTGTTGCAGGTGAGAATCAAACTGAAACCAATGCTACATTCACTAATACCAAATTAATTGTTAGTGTAGGAGATTATATTGCATCAAAAGGCGATCAAATATTAATCGATGTAGTCATAAATGACTCAAGAACGATTGCGGGAGGTCACATAGAGCTTCACTTTAACAGTAGTATAGTTACAGTTGACTCAGTATTAGGAGGAGATTTCGGTCAGCCTATAGTAAATATTAATAATGTTGGCGGAGTAATAGGAATCGCGGCCGCATCTCCTACGCCAGTTGAAAAATCTTTAGCTGTTCTTGCTAAAATAAGATTTACATGTCATAGACAGGGATATACGAGACTTATGATAACTAGCGCTGAACTAAATGATGTGCATGGAAGGATAATTATACCAAAAGTAAGCGATGGCTCGATAACTATTACTTCCTTCTTAAAGGGGGACCTAAATGGTAACGGTAGATTAGATACTGGTGATGTAACCCTAATTCTTAGGATGATTGTTGGCTTGGAGCCCGTAAATCTTCTTGGTGATATGAATGGAAATGGACGAATAGATACGGGAGATGCTACACTACTCCTTAGAAAAATAGTGGGGCTAGAGTAATGAATAAGATTAAGTCTTCTATCCACATAATGCCTTCACTAATCATCTTCTTAATGATGTTTATGTTCCAGCCAAGTATCTTTGCTTCTGACGAAGTGGTTGTTTCGATAGGTAATTTTCAAGCAAAGGAGGGAGATGAAATAGATATCCCCATAGAAATACTGAACAGCTTAGATGTCGCAGGTGGATATGTAGAGATTGAATATGATAAATCCATAGTTAATGTAGTAGAAGTAAGGGAGGGAGACTTTCCATTGCTTGTCATGAAGATCGAAAAAGATAAAGGTATAGTCTCTATAGCAGCAGCTTCTCATACGGCTATTAAAAATTCTAAAGCAATCCTAGCCGTGATTAAATTCACGTCATTTTCTTCTGGGACCAGTCTCCTAAAAATAAATTATGCAGAGTTAAATGATGAAACTGGGAAGATAATTACTCCAAAAGTAATTAACGGGATGATAACTGTTCAGGAGAAAGAAAATATTATGACTGCAACGTTTACCTATACACACTTATCAACACTAACTTTAACCCATACTCAGGTACTAACCACTACTCAAACAATTACCGTTACTCATGAAACAAGTCCGAGGCTAACGGACGTTCTTACCAATATTCTGCCATATATTTTGTTAATTATAGCTGTAATAGTTCTCCTAATGGCTATAAAAGTGTATAAATCATAAAAGAGAATACCGCAAATAAACCTATATCATCTTATCAAATATTATTTCGCTAGAGGGATTTGAACTCACGAATCCCGTTTCCTCCGTCCTTACATTTTTGGAGCATTAGCTTACTCATCTCTTTGATCGAGAGCAGGATTGATGTCGAGGCCTACTCTCCACCTAGCTAGGTACCTCGGCCTAAGTGCGGCCTTCTCATTGGTGTATTTATGTTTATGATTGTTCTAGATTATTTGGGATAGCATATCTCTGAAGCTAAGACCAGAATAATAGAGTATTGAATGGTAGTTTATACGCATACATGTAGTGAAGTATCACTATCACTTCACTATCATAAAGTATTCAGTCATGTTTTATCGTTAAATTTATTTATGTGGATGTTTAACTGGGTTTAAGGTGATGGTTTGCTCTATCTTTCTGAAAGAGATGTAGAGAGGATTCTAGATGTAAGGGAGGTTATAGAGGTTGTGGAAGAAGCATTTAAGGCACTCTATAAAGGCAGGGTTCTCCTCCCCCTTAGAACAAGAATTGAAAGTAAAAAGGATGGTGGAGATATTCTTTCTATGCCATGTATTATTGAAGACTTCAGTCTCTACACAAACAAGATAGTCTCAGTGTATCCGGGAAATATTGAAAAAGGTCTTTCAACAATTCATGCAGTAATTGTTGCTGTAGATGCATCGAATGGTGTACCGCTTGGATTAATTGAGGCGGGATACTTGACAGCTCTTAGAACTGGTGCGGTAAGCGGTGTAGCTACGAAATATCTGTCAAGAAGAGATGCAGAAGTATTAGCGATCATTGGATGCGGTTTCCAGGCTAGAACCCAAGCTAAGGGGGTTGGAGAAGTGAGAAAAATAGAGAAAATATATGCGTATGATATCGTTGCGGAGAGAGCTGAAAGATTTGCTGAAGAGATGAGTAGGAAGCTCAAGGTAGAGATTGAAGTAGTGGGAACAGCTAGAGAAGCAGTAGAGAAAGCTGACATAATATGTACTGCTACGACAAGCAATACACCTGTAATTAAAAGAGAATGGCTTAAACCAGGAGTCCATATAAATGCTATAGGAGCATATACTCCGAACATGAGAGAAATAGATACGGAAACAATAATAGATGCGAAAGTAGTTGTAGACATGAAAGAAGCGGCCCTCTCAGAAGCAGGAGACATAATTATACCGATTAGAGAGGGAAGATACTCTGAAGAAAAAATATATGCTGAGCTTGGAGAGATAGTTTCAGGCGTAAAGCCTGGTAGAACATCTGATGAAGAGATAACAGTGTTCAAGAGTGTAGGATTAGCATTACAGGATAACGCTGCAGTCTATGCTCTCCTACGAAAATACATAAAAGAATTATCAATGAAGTAGATTTTAACGCTCTATGCTTACGACTAAGTATATACCTATAAAGATAAGAACCGCACCCGCTAAAGCATTAGCTTGCGGTATCTCATTAAATAATGGTATAGCAAGCAAGGTGGCCACGACTGGTTCGAGAAATGAGAGTATAGCTGTCTGATAGGGTTGGAGACCTTTAAGAGAGCTGAATGACAGTGTGTGCCCCAGTGTAGTTGGGAAGATAGCGAGGCCAAGTATTGCTGGAACTTCATATGTTAGAGGGAGTCTAGGGTTACCTAAGACTAGCCCTGAAAATAATAATAGAATAGATGATGTAGAGTATATTGGGATCATTATAGTTACTGGATGAGACTTAACTCTTACTTCTCTCCCAACGACTAGATATACTGCCCACAATATTGCTGCGAACACTGCTTCTAGGTCTCCGAATATGCTTGCTTCAAAGCTCCTAGCCCCCCAAAATATTACAATCATCCCAATAAGCGATAATGTTACTCCTGTTATGCTTCTAGTACTCGGCTTGACTTGGAGAAACATCCATGAAAAGAGTGATGCAAATATGGGTGTCGTATTTGTTAAAACAGTTGCATTCATAACGCTTGTATGCTTAACAGAGCTAATGTATGCAGCAAAGTGTCCACCAATAATTATTCCAAGGATCGATGCTTTAAACCCTCTACTCCTGAAAGTTTCAAGCAAGGCCACTCTATAAAATATCAAAGATAGAGACGTCAAGATTACCGTAGCAATTATCAACCTATAGAAACCTATCATGAAGGGGTCCATCAATGGAAGAAACCTAATGAAGATAGCTGAAGTACCAAAAAAGAATCCTGCAAGTCCACCTTGAAGAATATATGGTAGCCTACTCTTCAACTCTCCTACTTAAATCTAAAAAGCAGTATTAATCCTTCTCCATCACCATCCCTCTTCCCAAACTGCTTCAGATAACTTCACTAATTCTTGAATAAACCTCTGTTACTACAATATTTATGATCAGAATCTTCGTGAGAAATATCTAAATAAGTTTTCTCTATGGTTTAGATTTATTGCCCTAGGTTATTCATTATGTTGTCATGTCTGTTATAGATGTTTTGGTTGAGCGTGTTAGGTCTGCTTATCCGTTCTTTAGTGAGAGAACTCTACGAAAGGTTAAACTTCTGTAATCATACTCTACTACTCAGTCTCTCTAAGAAATTTTAAAATCGATAATAAGGCATATAGTGTCTAGGCACAAAGATAACTCTATCTATAATAACGTTCAACATACTACAAATGATGAGGGAAATCTGATGGGAACTAGGGTAATAAATAATGTTAAGAAAATATAAAAAAGAAAAAGGAGGGGGTGTAGACGGCTTAGCGGCTGGCAGCATCTCCGATAAAAATGATGGCAAACCCCGCTTCAGGCTTTATGAGCCTGCCAGGGCAAAAGATATTTCCAGACGGGGCTCTGCTGTCAGCCATTGCCCCGCCTACACCCCAACAGGCTCCCTCTTAATCAATAGTCTTACTAGTTCCCTCAAGATTCTTCTTAGATCTCTCAGTTTCGGTGGCCAATGTTCATGGCCTACTATCGGCATAGCTAACATCAATAGATACCTCCTAGCTTTACCATTACACTTCTTACTTCGTCTACCATCATTGCCCCTAGACTTGTATAGTCCTAGATATCTTAATGCTTTATGATATGATGAACAGTTCTTGAGATATAATGCTAGAGCTACGAGTCCTGTGAGAGCATCTATATCATCATTACCGATTCCTAGCTCGTCCGCAATTATCTTAAGCTTCGGCATCAACCTAAAACCCCACCAACAACCTCTCCCCTAACATTCTCCAACTTCTTCTCAAACTCTCCAACATCCTCTGAAACATCAATACCAAACTCACCCATCCTTTGAACTCTCTGAAAGTTCCTGAATATTATTTGTTCCTTCATAAGCAGTGGCCGTAGCTCAACATCAATCATAGTCAATTGTCTAAAGTATTTATTAGTATTCCCTTTCATCAATGACAATTCATAGATTTTATAGAGTAGAAATGCGTCGCCCTTATCAGTCTTTGATACTTTACCAGTCTTTAACTTTAAATCTTCCCTGAATCTTTCTCTAATCTCTTTCCACTTCCAAGACCGAGCAAAATAGTAGACTCTCCTACCATCATTAACTAACGGCTTCAACTGTGGCCACATGTTAGGGAATATCGAGCTATCCAAGTATATCTCATTGTAGTCGGCTGAGAGTTCTCGTAGATCGTTTACCTCGAAGAATACATCCCTCTCTGGGTCATAGCATACATGCTTTTTAGATTTACGCTTCTTAGGATTCCAAGAAGTATCAACAAAAACCTTAGCCATCACCCATCCACCACCATCACAATTAATGATAATTCTCCTTCGTATTCTTCAAACATCATACATGAAGTTGATTATGAGGATACTGTCTTAAGGTTTTATATCTTCAAGGATAGGTTTAAGGTTCTAATGTATGAGATGGTTTTCAAGATGATGTATTAGAAGAGGATTCATGTAGCTGGAAGCAGAGAAGAATTCAATAATCTTATCCAAGAACTGATTGATAAAGTTAAACATAGAGTTGAAGAAATTAGGAGAGTTGAAGAGGTCTTAAAAAATAGCGGGGTCTGGCGGTAAGATAGATAGTGGAGAATGAGGGGAATCTAGACAAGATTTACAGAGTATATGCGGATGAGGATGGTGTGGTTGTATGCCCAGAATGTAATACGGCTATCTCTCCAGACGATGAATATAAGTATGAATTGTTAGACTTTGATGGAACATGCTGTAGAAACATATTCTCAATAAACATCAAATGTTTAAAGTGCAAGTCTATACTAGAAATATTTTAAAGGTAGTTTAGATGGGTTGGCAGTTATATCTCGACTAATTCATAGATGGGGGATTGAAGAATTTTCAAAAAACTATAAATATAAAAATGGTAAAGAAACACTTAATATCATTAGGAATAATATCTTAGAAGAAGAAGAATAAATCTAAATGATGGTGTATACATGGTATGAGGTTAGGTGGAGATTATTGCTTCCCTATTCTCCATGGATTTCATGGATAATACCGCTTATCGGTTGTATCTTTGTTCCATTATTCTTCAAGCTTGGTAAGCGTGTAGGTGAAGCATACTCTGTAGCTGTTATATTTCTAGCATCTGTCTTTGCTCTCTCCATGGTTCCTGATGTATGGGGTGGGAGGTCATGGGTTGAGAGTATTCCATGGATCCCTACACCTAAAGGCTTCATCGAGGCTGGAGTCCTCGTGGATCCATTATCAGTGTTAATGGCGTCTATTGCTACATTTATCGGTGCATGGATAATGTTGTATTCTGTTGGATACATGGCTCATGAGGAGGGACTGCCTAGATACTACTTCTTCATGGTGTTCTTTATCGGTGGAATGACTGGGCTTGTAATGGCTGACAACTTCCTACAATTATATATCTTCTGGGAGATCGTAGGGTTATGTTCATATGCTTTGATCGGGTTCTATTATAGAAAGCCTGAAGCAGCTCATGCAGGCATCAAAGCATTCATAACTACTAGGATAGGAGACGTATTAATGCTTGTAGGAATAGTTATACTCTACGCAATGTTCGGGACATTCAAGTATTCTGAGATAACTCATGCTCTATCACATGGTTTAAGAGAAGAGATGATAAGCTTACCACTATTAACGTTAATCCTAGTCTTAATATTTGGTGGCGCTGTTGGAAAGTCTGCTCAGATACCTTTGCATGTGTGGCTTCCAGATGCTATGGAGGGGCCTACACCTGTAAGTGCATTAATACATGCTGCTACAATGGTTAAAGCAGGAATCTATCTTACAGCACGTCTAACTTTAACAGTTATACCTTTCGAGGAATTTCCACCAGCTATGCTTCATCAATGGTATCAGACAGTAGCATACATCGGTGCAGTCACAGCATTCTTTGCTGCAACTATGGGGCTGGTTATGACAGATATTAAGAGAGTTATAGCGTACTCAACTATTAGCCAGCTTGGATTAATGCTTGCAGCTCTAGGATTAGCATCCGAGTTAGGGTGGACTGCGAGCACATTCCACATATTGAATCATTCACTCTTTAAAGCATTATTGTTCTTAGCCGCAGGCTCAGTTATGCATGCTGTTGGGACAACAAACATTGATGAGATGGGTGGGCTTGCCAGAGCTATGCCTATAACATTCTCGACATCGCTTATCGGAGCTCTCGCTCTAGCGGGTGTACCTCCATTTTCAGGGTTCTTCAGTAAAGACTTAATAATAGAAGCATCCCTTGAAACCGGCAGTCTCCCAATATACCTACTCATCACCTTCACATCTATACTGACATTCATCTACATTCTTAGATGGATCTATAAAGTCTTCCTAGCCCCGCCAAGTCACCACAATACTCATGCACATGAATCTCCACCCGTTATGACTATACCTTTAATAGTTCTAGCAGCAGGTGCAACACTTTCAGGAATAATTTCAGAAGCTACACACGGCTTCCCAGAATATCTTGGAATAAATCTTCATCATAGTACGAGTCTTACAACATTACTTACGTCGGCAGGGATAATTCTCTCGGGAGCCGCTGTAGTCTACCTGGTGTATTTTGGTAGAGTTATGCCTCCTGAAGTGTTCAGGTCGAGAGGATTCGGATACATGCTTCATAAAATCCTCGTCAATAGATATTATATCGATGCATTCTACTATAGGATAGTTGATGGGTTTGTATCGTTTTCAAATGTCTTGAGGAGGAGAGCTGAAGATGGTGGAATCGATAGATTCAATTATCTAGTTGCCGACGGCGTTAAGGGTGCTGTAAACATCTTGAGGAATATACAGACAGGTAGTAGCAACATAAATATTGGAGGGCTCCTCATAGGTTTAGCAATCCTAATCCTTATCTTCTTAACTTTACTCTACGGAGGGTTATGGTAGATGGATGCGAATATTCTACCTCTACTCAGCATCATAATCTTCATCCAGCTGATACTTGCTCCAATAATATACCTTGTAACTAGAGGTTCGAAGAAGTTCGGAGACATTTTAAGCATCATTACTTCAAGCATACCCTTCATCATCGTCTTATACTTCTTTAACATAGTCTATAATGGTTCAACGGTCTATGAAGAGTATCCATGGATTCCAGCATTCAATCTCAAGATTGGATTTCTACTAGACCAGACTAGCTACCCATTCGCATTACTAATCTCCCTGATGGGCTTCCTCTCCACAATCTACTCTACAAAGTATATGGAGCATGAGCACAACTATGCAGCATACATGGCTCTACTCTTAATGTTTAATGCAGGAATGCTGGGTGTAGTATTAGCTATAAACCTTTTCCTACTCTACATTTTCTGGGAGCTTATGCTTATTCCAAGCTACTTCCTGATAGCTTACTGGGGAACTGGGAGACCTAGAATAATTGGGTTCAAGTATTTCGTGTTTACTCATGCTGGGGCGCTAGCAATGCTTTTCGGCATAGTCTGGCTCTACGTACTATATGGTACGCTTGAGTTATCACAGTTATCACACCTTATAACGAATAGTATTGAAAATCTGTATATTGCTATCTTAATATTTATTGGTGCAGCTGTCAAGATGGCTGTCTTCCCATTCCATACATGGCTTCCAGACGCTCATGCTGAAGCTCCAACCCCTATAAGCGTACTCCTAAGCGGAGTAATGATAAAGACTGGAGCATACCTTATTGTTAGAATCCTGCTGGGATTATTCTCATGGGCGATATCATTAATAAATATCCCGATAGTTATCCTCGCATTAATATCTATGATCTGGGGAGGTGTGATGGCCCTCGTCCAAGTAGACGTTAAGAGAGTTCTCGCATACAGTAGTATAAGCCAAGTAGGATACATATTATTTGGATTGGTAACTCTTTCTCCAGTAGGTGTAGCGGGAGGAATATTCCATGTATTGAATCATGGATTCGCTAAAGGCCTGCTCTTCATGTGTTCTGGAGTATTGATCCATGTATTAAATGAGAGAGACTTGAATAAGCTTGGTGGACTTGCCTCGAAGATGCCGTTCACTGCTACTGCAATGCTTGTTGGAGGTTTATCTATTGCTGGAACCCCCCCGCTCGGCGGATTCGCTAGTGAATGGATGATCTTTAGCGGTGGAATAGATTCTGGGCTAACAATATACACGGCCGTAGCTATAGCGAATACCGCTCTAACAGCTGGATATTATCTAAGAATGATTAGAGCAGTATTCTTCCTTAATCCTAAACAGGATATATCAAAAGTCCATGATGCATCATTAACAATGATCGCACCGATGAGTATACTCTTATTCTTAGTAATCATATTAGGATTCATAAATTATCCAATAACAACAATAATCACGAAATCAGTTATACAGCTAATAAAGATGTAAATTGTAATACTTTTTATTTAATAATGAGGCACACGGTTAAAATTCTAGTAGAACATTGTAGTGATGGGGTTATTGGACTTAAAAGTTTTAGACGTTTACGCCGGCGCCGGTGGATTCAGTATAGGGTTCAGGAATAGCTTTCTAGCAGCGATAGAGAATCATCCCCACATAGTTAAGACTTATAGAGCGAACTTTCCAGATGCAATATTATTCGCTGAAGATGTTAAGAGGATATGTGGTAGAGATATCTTGAAGACTATGGGTAAGGTGGATATTGTTATTGGAGGACCACCATGTGAACCGTTTACAAGCATGAACTCTAAAAGAATGATTGACCCATATGATAGATTATTTATAGACCCTCAGGGAAGACTAGTCTTAGAATATATTAGATTGGTAGATGAACTCAAGCCAACTATTTATGTTATGGAGAATGTTCCTGAAATCATCTCGGAACCGTTAGGCTCTATGATTAAGAAGTTATTCAATAGGATTGGCTACGAAGCATACTTCAACATACTGGAAGCAGAGAAATATGGTATACCATCTAAGCGTAGAAGAGTATTCATCTCCAATGTAAAAATAGATCTATCAGGGATGGAGGAGTCACCGAAAAATGTTGAAGAAGCATTAATGGACTTGCCGCCGCCTGGAACTCTTCCAAATCACATTATAGTGAGTGTTGGTAAGGTTAGATTGGCGAAGATTAAGAAGCTTAAGTGGGGTGAATCACTGTTTAAATTCAGAGACTCTAAAGGGAATATAAGATATAACTGGGTTAGGTTAAATCCTAAAGAGATTGCTCCCACAATCTATGGTAAAGCGAGATTTATCCATCCTTACTATGATAGACTTCTAACTGTTAGAGAACAAGCTAGACTTATGGGTTTCCCGGACAATCACGTATTCTATGGAGGAGTTGATAGACAATTTGACCAAGTAGGTGAAGCTGTACCTCCACCCCTCTCAGAGAAGATAGCTAAGATGATTATTCGAAAACTGGGAGAAGTATGATGATATGATTATGTCTTCTCTTCTTCCTTTGCTTCTTCTGGAAGTAGTACTGTGACTACTCCCTCTTTATCTTTCCTCATAACCACTTTTATCCTTCGGGGAGGCTTCTCTATCCCTCTACTCCATATGAGACTGTTCACTTTACTAGAAATCTTAACGATCTCCGCTTTCATATGTTTCCTAGCGAATTCCTTAATGATGTTTACGGCCCTCTTAGCTCTCCTAGTTCTAGAAGCTTCGTACGCGTCTCTTAGCGGGATTACATATTCTCTCTCACTCACTACTTCACTCATCTACTCTACCTCCGCCTAAGTCTTAATCTTTCCACTCCTTCTCCAATGTCTAAGCTTAGCATGAGTTCTAAATCTACGTCTAGTCTTAACAATCACCCATGCGGGGACAGGCCAAGCCCTCTTCAAAGCTTTTGAAAGCCTCTTCTTCAAAGCGAGAGTACGGATAGTCATATACAGTATCTACATACTTTCTCATACAGTATTTTATTAACATTACTTCAATCATAACGAGTGACTTTTTTAATCGATTATAAGTCTCACCTAACACTCTACAACTCTTACTGAAAACACCTGTAAATTCAACCTAGCTTTCATTATAAGATATTTTGAATTGCAGTGCCTAGATTAGAATTACATTTTTCCCCTGCTGTTTAGCTATCTCGGCTTGCTTAGCGTCAGCTGTTACTAGTTTGATTGAACTAATGATGTAAAGTGAATCATATATCGTTATATCCACTGGGGTTGCAAGCTCGAAGGCTTCCTTCAAGAAATCTCTAAATCTGAGAACTTTAAGAGTGCTTGAAAGTTTTATAAGTTCTCCAAATCTTTCCCACGCTTCTTGTAAAGATATCTTATCCCTCCTATAATATTTCAGGAACCACGTTCGATACTTCCATCAAGGCTAAGTCTAAGGTTTCACTGTCTGCTTCTATTTCTTTTGCTGCTTTAGTGTAGTCTTCACGCATTATCAGCTTAGCTATGACAGATGCGTAAAGCACTTTCTATATCCTCCCTGATGACTGTAACAACGGAGCCTTTTGGAAGCATTTCCTCAGGTTCTCTCTTTAGCATATTTAGAATTAGAAGTGATCTCTCAGCCCTTTGAACTCTTTCTTCAACGAAAGCTCTTAGCTCTGAAGGCCAATCAATAACTCTCTTTAACTTTTTCTTAGGACGTTTTGCTAGAGGTGTTCAAGCTATGAAAAACGGTTCTACCAGAATTCTTAGGAGGTGTATAAGAGTCTGGTCTTAAGGAATTGTTTGTAGAATTGGGTATTAATGTTATTTTCTTATGATTCTTATTTCTCTTCTTCTTTCAGAATCAAGTCTTATCAATATCTCTTTCAATACTTCATCTGATATGGGTAGGTTTATTCGACCTGCTTGAGCTAGCCTAATCAATTGTTCTTCAAGCCGCTCTACAAGCTCAGGTCTAACAAGCCTGAGGTTTGCAAGCCTCTGCCTAGCTTCAGGTGTAAGAATAATCCGTAGAGCAGCAGCTTTCTCTTGTTCTCTTCTCCGTCTCTCTTCTTCTTCAGCAGCTTTCTGTTGAAGCTCCATCATCTTCTTCATCCTAATCTTCTCAAGTTCATCTTCATCAATAGAAGTAGACATTCACTTACCCCTAGAGAGATATCAAACATTCGAAGGTTTAAGGATTACTTAACACATTATATTTCTTGATAAAGACTTAACCTATAATTTAGTCTTCTGTTTTAGGTTTTCTTTGCTTCTGTTTTCATTATAGCTTTAGCAGCTTCTTCTAAGAGTTCTCTACCTTTACTTGTTAATCTCCTACCTTTCTTATCTATTTTCTCCATTAACCCGGCGGTCTCAAGCTGCTGTAGGATTTTTCTAATTATTGCTCCACTTCCTTTAGCGAATTTGGGTGGATGATGTCCGAGTCTATGCTTACCTCCATATATTGTTCTCAGCCTAGATACTCCAAGCGGCCCCTTTAGATATATTTTCCTCATTATCGATGCTGCTCTAATATACCACCAATCAGGGTTTTGTGGAGGTCGTTCTTTATGGACGCCAGTCTTAACGAACATGGCCCATGCTGGTGGCTCGATAACGTTATTTTCCTTTAAGTAGTTTGCAACTTTCTCAATCAATTTTCCTGCATCAACCGATGACACAGGCGACACCATCTCTTAAGATAACAACCTCAATAATCATTTATTAAATATTAAGGTGTGAGATGACCTTCCAATACTGTCTAATAGAGTTTCATGTAATGGTTTTAGATTTCTTGCTTACAGGTATTCTCTTTATGTATCCGCATTTCAAACATCTTATTACTACATGTGTGCTTCTTCTATCTCTTATTCTGACTGTGAATGAGTTCGGCGTCCAGAATGGTGTCCCACATTTTCTACAAAACATTCTCTTATACTTTTTAGGGATCCTTACTCTAGCTTTCTGAGCTATACGCATAGCGAGTAGTATAGCTTCTTTAGCAATCTCAGGTCTCTCAGCGGCATGTCTCTCAGCGAAGTCCATAAGTCTATTGATTCTTTCTAAAGCGATTTTCTTCAATTCTCTTGAAACCAATCTATCAACTACCCGGGCCTGGCTGACAATAGTCTTTCTTAATATTTTACCATTTTATTCTTCTTTTCCTATTATTTTATGGGTGTTTTCATGGAGAAGCTTTATTTTGTAATTGTTGAAGCTGCTTTAGAGCTTGTCCCGAAAGAGATCTCAAATCATCCAGTTATAGTTTCTTATGCTAGTAAGAGGGGTAAGAAGCCTACTCAAGTATTGCTTGATAGGTCTTATCATCATGCAGCTATGCTGAATCTTGAGAAAGCATGGAAGAGGGGGAGACCTGACATTACACATTTTACTTTACTAGAAGTTCTCGGCTCACTTCTGAATAAATTAAACTATGTGGAAACATATGTCCAGACGCAGAGCGGTCACATAGTATACGTTAATCCAGCAACCAGACTTCCAAGAATCTATGATAGATTCAAAGGCTTAGTAGAGAAACTATACAGGAGCCCAGTAGTAGAATCAGATGGTCAAGTACTATTAAAGCTTGAGAGAGGGAGTCTTAGAGATTTAGTAGAGCGTTTGAAACCTGATATCAAGTTCTTATTATCTGAGAATGGTTTACAGTTAAAGTGGAGTGAGATTGCAGAGAAGATAACGAGTTATGGGAAGCCTATGATCATGCTTGGAGGTTTTCCTAGAGGAGATTTTGAAGAGGAAACGAAGGAGGCCGCTGACGTTACTATAAGTTTATGGGGTCAACCTTTGGAAGCCTGGATAGTTGCTTCAAGAATCTTAACGATACTAGAATATCATATGTTAATAAGGTAGCCAGCTTAGAAGAAGGTTATGAATAAGCCTATTCCAGCCAATATTATGCCGATTACTTTTCTAAGATTTTCTTGGCTTAGTTTTCTTGATCCTATATAGCTTCCGAGAGTAGCTGAGATAACTACTATCGGGGTAATTATCAATAGTGTTAGGTTTTGAAAAGCTAGCGGTATTCTCTCGATGCGTGCTAGAAGCCCTGCAAGAGAGTTTGAGAAGATGAAGAAGGTTGTTGTCGCCGCCGTAGTTTTAGGATTAGATATCCCTCCTAGAAGCAGTATGGGTGCGAGATATACTCCTCCACCTATACCTGTAAGACCTGCGATGAAACCGATCAAGCATCCGATTAAGATTATATGTATAATGCCTACTCTTATGTTTGCTAAGGGTTTACGAGAGATTAATGTAAACAGACCTGAGCCTGTAATAACTAGACCCATTACCAGTTTAAGTATGTATTCTGAAATTATGAGTGATAACAATCCACCGATAAATGATAGAGGGATGGAGCCTGCTACGAATAAAATGAATCTCTTTTCTAAATACATTCTCCATCTAATGAATGATATCCCAGTACTAATTATATTGAATAATAAGCTGCCTATAGCTGCTTGAGATGGAGCTATACCTGAGAGTAACAGTATAGCGAGGAAGATTGAGCCTCCACCGAACCCCCCCATCGTATAGATTAGTACAGCTGTACTTAGAATAACAGCTGTCAGCCAGAGACCCAGAGAAAGCATACCTCTATTTGTTTGGACCCATTAAAATAATCTTCTACCTCTCAAGTAATAAAAAATAGAAAGTAGATGATGTATAGTGTTATTCTCCTAGTATCGTTTCGAAGAGGTCTTCATGTTCTACTTCTTCTTGGAGAATGTGTCTAATGATATGGAATGTTACAGGGTCATTCTTTATGCTCATAAGCCAGTTTAGTATCTTGTTATAGACTTCGATAGCGCATCCTTCAGCTTCTATGATAGCTTTAACTACAGCTTTCAAGTCCCCCACATTTTCAGGGACTTTAACATATGGGCAGTTAGCTATCTTTACAAGGTCTTCAAATCTTCTAGGTGGTTCTCCTCCAAGCTGGATAATTCTATCAGCTAGTTCATCTTGATGCTCAAGTTCTTCCTTAGCTATCTCCTCAATCTTACTTGCAATAGCAGGTGACTCAAACCCCTTAACAATTTTAGCGAGCAGAGTGTAATAGTAGAAGGCTATCCACTCATCTGCATAAGCTTTCTTCAACATCTCAATTAGCTCGTCGACTTTTACACCTGCTTTCTCTACTACTTCACGCCCTTTCTTTCCCATACGTCTCAAAATTAAGATCTAACGCTATATAAAATTTCACTCTTTACAAAGTATAAGATTATACGTGATGTCGACTATATTTTCTAATTGTTATGTCTTTTTTAAAGATATTCTGTGACGCCTTCGAGAATGTATTGAACAGTAATAGCTGCTAGTAGCATGGCCATTATCTTAGAAACTATTGTTGAACCAACCTCACCCAACATTTTATAGATTGGAAGACTGAATCTCAAGATAATCCAAGTAGTAAGTGCTACAGCTAGTACGGATAGTAACGCAGTTAACACTCCGTAACTCTTTAAGATTATGATTACCGTTGTTATTGCTCCTGGACCGACTAGTAATGGAACGCCGAGAGGTACTGCTCCAGCTTTTTCTGGACTATATAGATTGATTTCATAGCTTGCTTTTAGGAGAAGCTCCAATGCTATGAAGAGGAGTAGGATTCCTCCAGCTATCCTAAAGCTGTAGAGCTCTATCCTGAAAATATTCAGAACCCATTCACCTAGTTATCTTCTATGTAATTTTAATGGGAGAAGAATGGTGGGGGAAGTTGAGGGCTTTTATTACTCTCTCCATCTTCTTCCTAATAGTGAATCCTATGAGTTCAGCGAACCTTTGAGTAGAACTTGCTCGAATATAGAGATAATATTCGTCTTTCTTCTTATAATATGTTCTTCCCCCTTTTCTATTATAGATCGGTGTCCCCTTCTTTGTTCCTAGATGTGGTCCTGTCACTTCTATATTCAACTTCAGTAACAGTTGTTTAACGTAGTTTAGAAGTCTTAAATCTGTATTGTAAACACGTATATATCCTCTCTTATCTATGCATCCTTCACTGCCGAGGAATGCTCTAAGAAACGCTGTCATAGTCTCTACACTATATTCAATATACTGTCTTAGCTTCTCAATGTCTAACGGCTTCTTCAATAATTCATATAATGTTTTCGAGCATCCCTCAACAACGTATCGATCATCTTTCCCCTTTCCAATACATGGTTTAGATCCTGTAATGGTCTCAAGACATCTAGTAAACTCCATGGCATGTTCAACATCCTTGCATTTTAAACCAATTACATAGTCATATGTCTTCTTTCTTACATACGTGTATCCATCTCCAGCCACGTCGCCGATGATGAATGCTAACTCCTTCGACGGTTTAATATCATCAAACATTATCAATACATTTCCATAGGGACTATGGATACCTCTTAACCACCAACTTATATGTGATCTCGATAACTTCTCATTATACTTCTCTTGAACCATCTTTATTATTTGACTATGTGATAGTCCAAGCTTCCTAAGACTATGCACTTCATCATAGAGTTTCATTCTTAGCTCTAATGGTCTATACTTCATAATCTCACATCCCTAGAATCTTCAATAGTATCGGTATAAGTAGTAGCATTGTTATCAATCCTATTAATGGTAGTGGAGGCTCTGGTGGTAGCCCAGCGACTAGGTCAGCCAATATATCATAGGTTTCTTCGAGATACTCTCTAACCTTCTTCATACTATCACCTCTATGGTTGAACTAAGGCTAAAACATTGTATGCCAATAGATATGCTTAGTAATGCAAAGACTGTTAGGAGGCTGAACCCTGTTAATACTGCTATATTGAAGGTTTCGATTCTCCGATCTTTAGGTAGACTAGCTGTCACACTTATGAATATTGGCATATTTCCAAGTGGATCAACCACTATGAGCAAGGAGATTATAGCTTTCACTAATTCTATGATAGACAAATCCAAACTCATTACCTGCGTAAGGAGAGAAACTATCTTAAATCTTTAATCTCATCCAAGGCTTACTCGATTAATGACGCTGACTTAAGCTTTGATATGAGGTCTTGAAGTGGTGGTTTCACTTCTTCTATGTCTACCTCTCCTTGGCTAGCGAGTTCAGAGGCCACTTCATTAAAGGTTTTACCATCGCATATACTCCAGATATACGCTACGATCTCGTCGACCCTGTATGCTTCATTGAATTCATTAACTAGTAGAAGATTTCCCTCCTCATCTTTTAGCAGTTCTCCCTTACGCTTAAACTTAATCTCTTCCATTTAGAAAAGATCTATGACATCTACTATATTAGAATTTTGAAAACACGTAAAATGTTTACAACGTTAACACATCTTTGGATAAACCTAGTATGAAAACAACTGGAGCAAAAAAGGAACTTTTAGATATACTTGTTTTACCCTGTAAAAATCTAAACCATAAATGTTCTTACTCAACATCTATTGTTACATATATTTTCACGTACTACAAGTTTGTTAGTAATAGACGAAAATAATTTATCATCTTGGTTTATTTAGTTTGTATGAGTCTGAGATTAGTTATTGATGAATTGTTATCTGAACATGGGGTTTTGACGTCTGAATTAAAAGATATACAGAAAATAATCAATGAAGTTAAACATGAAGAACCGAAAACTAAAGAAGAAAAATTCAGTTTTCTAAAGCCTTTAACGGACCTCTTCGGAAAGACTAATTTATTCATCTCTAAGTTTAGGGTACATGAGATAAAAGAAGAGAGATTCATCTTTCCAGAAATGGCTGAAAGAGGTAAAGAATCTCTTGTACATAGATTACTAGACGATCATAGAAGAATAGATGAGTTACTCGAGAATATGAGGAGACTGCTTGAAGATTATAGGTTTGAGAGAGTTACAGCACCAGATTTAGCTAGACAAATGATTAAAGCACATGAAGAGATAACTAGAATAGTAGTTGAACATATAAAGATAGAAGATGAAGAATTTCCGAAACTGAAATGATTATAGTCTAGGTGGAAAACCGTGAAGTTGGCTGATCTTGCTAGAGAAGTTCTCTCCGAACATGATTCTCTCTTAAAGGAATGGCAAACACTTAACCAGTTAATCCTTAAAGTAAGAGAGATTGATGAGAAGAGACCTAGAAGTAAGGAAAGCTTCTATGAAGCCTACGAAGATATCTCCGAATTATATTCTCGACTATTTCTCTTTATGTCTAAATTTACTCTCCATGAATTAAAAGAAGAGAACTATCTTTACCTAGACCTAAATGAGAGGGGAAGACTGGAATTAACCTTGAGACTTATAGAAGACCATAGGAGACTGAATCAGCTACTGGAAGAACTCCGTAAAGCTATAGACGACTACAGATACATGAAGATTGAAGAATGGGAACTAAGAGAAAAAGCAGAAGAGATAAACCAACGAATGAATACAATACTAATGGAGCACATGAAAATAGAGCATGAAGAATTCTCTAAACTACTATAAACATCATAATACCTACCTATTATATTTAAGAAACATAAATTTTTTGCGGCCGCCGGGATTTGAACCCGGGACCACCAGCGATCTACCGTTGAATAGTTGGCAGGCTGGCTTTAGGTCTTCCATCATGTCCTACCAGACTAGACTACGGCCGCTGATTATTATTATCTTTCCATGATTATTTTAGCTTTTCTCAATATTTTATAATGTTTATTTAGTTATTGAGAAGATGTGATACTATTTTTAAGGGAACGGATATCTTTTATGTTTAGTAGTTTTCCTACTCTTGTAAGATGCTGGTTTTCATGTTTTGATCTAACAGATAGTTTACAAAATATTCTGAGTATTGTAAATAAGTCAACTCATAGTTAGGTTATCCTTCCTTGCTTTTTAATACGTTAAACGATAATGTCCCAAGAAAAATTTGGGTTGAATAATATGTCTATATTTAAAAAGTTTGTAGCTCTCTCTTTTGCGGTGATCTCGACCTTTCTTTTGAGTCTCTCTCCATTCTTGATAAATAGTTTCGTTAAAGTTGATTCGATTTCCCCTCCTATTTGGGCCACGATCTTGGTTAACGTTTCATGGATAGCTTTTCTAGTTACTTTCATTCTCCCAACAACTTTCTTCACTACATATGCTGTATTAGGTAGAACTAGTAGGAGGTATCGTGAAAATGCTCCAGCACTCGCTATCCCGATAGGCATAACCATTCTTGCCATTTTACTAATTTACTACTTTCCGATAAACGTGATTTCATGGATAAGTTATCTAGTAATCTCGTTATCGTTTGTAGCATTTCTGTTAATGGTGAAGAATAATGAGGGAGCACGTTATCCACTTCTAAGCATTTATGAGATAGTTAATGGAGGAACACTTCCCAAAGTTTCAGTAGTTATACCTGCATATAATGAAGAATTATCGATAGCTGATGCAGTTGAATCAGTCTTAAATCAAACATATCCCAACATAGAAGTAATAGTAGTTGATGATGGTTCAACTGATAATACTTTAAAGATTGTCTCAAAGTATGTTAAGATGAATAATGGTCAAGTTAAGCTTATCAGACATGAGAGAAATCTTGGAAAATTCGAAGCATTAAATTCTGGAGTGAAGCTAGCAGATGGAGAATATGTTTATCACATGGATGCGGATACAGTATTGTCTTCAGATAATATTGAGAAGATGCTTGCATTATTCAATAATAAGAAGATGGGTGCAGCGGCTTCAATGGTTTCAATCTCCAATGATGAAAACATACTTACTAGATTGCAGACGATAGAGTACCTCTTTGAACAACTGATAGTTAGGTATGGGCAGTCTTTAAGTAATAATGTTATAATATGTCCTGGAGCTGGATGCATATATAAGAAAGAAGCTGTTGAAGGTGAATACATATCAGATAGGACCGTTACGGAAGATGCGGATTACACATTTAAGATTAGGAGGAATGGTTGGAAAATAGGTCAAGAAGTAGATGCTGTAAGCTTTACCGAGGCGCCTCGAAACTTCTCAGCTTTTACGAAGCAGCGTGTAAGATGGCTTTATGGAGTACTTCAAACGATAAGAATTCACAGATGGTCTCTTAAAGATCCATGGGTTATATGGGCTTGGCTAGGATACATACTGACTCCCATCTCAATGATTATCTTGCTTTCTATACCTGTGCTTGGAATAGTCTTAGGACAATCATATCTAGCATATTTTCTACCATACGCTTTAATGAGCTTCACAATCTTCTTCATTAGTCGAGCGATCCCCCTAGCACTCTATAGACACCATGATAAAACATCCCTCCTACTATACCTGCCACTCTACATATTCTATAACGCATACCTATCAATAATAACACTCTACACATTCCTAGCATGGATAACGCGGAGAGGAGTAAAAATAAAATATGGTTCAAGAAGAATCCACGCAAAATAAAAAGATAAACACTTACTTCGTATATTTTTTCTTTTAAGAAATCTAGCATAGAGATATTATTCTAGAATAACTCTAGATGTATCGATGTTGTATTTCTTGAGAAGGTAAACACTCCATCTAACGATGGTCCTACTGCCTAGATGTAGTTCTAGAAAGTATGGTCCGATTTTCTTAGGGTATTTGTAAGATGCGCCATCTCTATGTTTAGGCTCAGTATTGAGGATGTATCGTTTCCTACTCTTTGGACTGGATAATGGAGTATCTTCTCTCCTAATTCTCCCCGTCTCTATCAACCATGAGACTATATTTATCAATAAATCCCTCCATTTCTTTATCTCGTATTCTCTACCATCTGGGAATATTATCTTCCTATACGGGATTGCTTGACCAAGTTTAATTCTTAACCTACTTATAGGGGTTCCCCTAGTTATAGTGGTCTCCATGAAGCTCTCACTAACATGTTTTGCTATTAATGGCTGTGGTGGTTGGGCTAGTTCTCTATTCAATCTCCATATAACGAAAGCTTTCTGAATAATCTTGTAAGGCTCATCTTTCAATATATCCCATTCTGCTATCTTCTTTTCTTGAATAGGTTTGGGTAAATGTGTATCATAGAGTTCCCATCTAGCACCGTCTGTAGTGACGAAATATGGTACTCCAGTAGTAATACAATAATTAATGTATTGTTCTATTTTTTCCTGTCTCCCTAATGCTTTAACTCCAACATATATTAACGGTTTACCCTCAGTGAGTAGGGCATAATCTGGTCTCCCAGCCTCGGTAGAGAACTCAGGTCTGACAAGAGAAGGATCATTTACATCCCAACCCCAAACCTTAAGAAAAGGGTCAACGAGACAGTACCGAGTTAGAGCCTCACTCTTTTCTAAATCACTCTTATACTTATCAACAATTTTTCTTAAACGATTAATCAAGTCCAGAAAATCTTCAAACAAAATAGAAACACTCTCCTTTAACTTCTCTAGAAAAAACATAAATAAAATATTTAAGAGTTTAACCTCTAAGTAATTTTTGCGGCCGCCGGGATTTGAACCCGGGACCACTGGCTATCCTCGTTTAACAATACTTGATTCACGGGGGGCCAGTGTCCTACCTGGCTAGACGACGGCCGCTAAACATATAATCTGGTAATGGTTATTTGAGTTTTACTCTTCCATGCTCATCGTTTATTTATTGTTTTGTTTTCTCTATTTTTAAGCTCCATTCAGGATGTATTCCTGCTTTCTCGAAGAGGACTCCGACTGGGTAATTCTCTAAGGTTAATCTAAATACGGTCTCTGCTTCTTTCTCATCTTCAGCCCATATGGTTACTTTCCCTCTCGCTTTCGTGATTGTTTTCTCTGTGTCAGGTTTCTCTGCTTCGACTTCAACTTTCATCCCCTCAAAGCTAAACTTTCTCTGAGCAGCGATCAATGCATAGATTGTTACGACGCATCCTGCTAAACCCATCACGGCAAGCTCTAGAGATGTTGGACCCGTATCGTCTCCACCCTGTTCAAAAGGTAGATCAATAACGATGCTGTGACCTCTATCATTATCAACTATACTCCTATATTTTTCTACGAGAACTGCATTTGATTTAAGAAGCATGACCATGCCATCTAAATACTCTCTCTTACATATTAACTATTACTTTAACGGGGTATCCGGAGATTTGTAGAGTGTGGACAACATTAACTTGACGGCTTTAGGTTTTAAGTGATTGAGTTATCCGTGAATGCTTAAATTTTTCTTTCTTGATAGTCTATGTTATGAGTATTCCTCATGATGGCTTAACTGATGATGATATTAAGAAGATCCTGGAAGAATTCAAGATTATAGCTGTCGTAGGTATGAGTAGCGATCCCATGAAGCCTGGTCACTATGTGCCCAAATTCTTAATGAAGCATGGATACAAGATTATACCTGTAAACCCTACAGTAGATGAGATACTCAGCCTGAAATCTTATCCAAGCCTGCTAGATGTTCCAGAAGATATTGAGATAGTAGATGTTTTTAGGAGACCTGAATATACTCCTGAAGTTGCTAAAGAAGCTGTAGAAAAGAAAGCTAAAGTATTATGGCTTCAAGAAGGAATATACAATCCTCAAGCTGTTGAGATAGCTAAGAAAGGTGGATTAATAGTAGTTTGGAATAGATGCTTAATGAAGGAACATAATAGATTAATGGGGAGTAAGCCTTACACTAGTCTGCGGAAACTCTAGATAACGTATTCTTCATCTCTAATTGGAGCGAAAGCTTCCTGGTTTAACTCATTTCTACAGAATTCCACTAAATCGTTTGATGCTTGTGGTTCTCCATGTATTGCGAATACCTTGACGCCGGGATCGTATCTCTTAAGGAATTGATGTAGCTGAGTTCTACCTGCATGTGAGCTGAACTTAAATTGTTCAACTTGTGCTTTAACCTTAATATCTAGCTGTCCATGAATAAGCCGCTTCTCATTTAGTAGTCTTGCTCCAGGAGTATCTGGAAGCTGGAAACTAACAAGAAATATTGCTGATCTCTCATCCTCAGCGATCTCTCCAGCATATATTACTGCAGGTCCACCCTTCAGCATACCTGCCGGGCTAATGATTACCGAGGGCTCACTTAATGCCTGCCTCCTCTTCTTACTGCTAGTAACTCTGTTAACATGTTTAGATGCTTGGTAGAGAAGCTGTTTCCCATCAATGTAGTCACTCATTTCAAGATATATGTCGAGGACTTTAATACTCATGCCATCTAAATATACTGGCTCACGGAAATTGTAGGCTTCTAGAATGCACATGATCTCTTGAGACCTTGCTACGGAAAATGCTGGGACAAGGACTCTTCCACCATTCTCGATTACTTCCTTCACTCGTGTAACGAATTCTCTTTCCAGGCTTTTTCTTTCTGGATGGTCTTCAAGAGCATATGTTGACTCTATGATGACTGCATCTACATCTTTAGGTCCTAGGTCTGCTCCTCTAAGAAGACGAGTCTTGATCGTTGTGAAGTCGCCTGTATATAGTAGGGTTTTATCAGCGTTTATCAAGACTTGAATACTTCCAGGAATATGCCCAGCATCTATAAAGCTTATCTCAGCATCCTTCACTCTTATAGTCTCCCCATAACTCACATTAACACCTTTTCTAACCATTTCTTCTACTTCTAAAGCCTCGTATGGTAGATAATAGCCTGCAAGTTTCAGGAAATCTCTTAGAAGAATATCTGCAACTCTGAAAGTCATTGGTGTAGCATAGGTTTTCACTCCATTATTTAACATGAATAGTGGAGCTGCACCGCTATGATCTAAGTGGGCATGTGATAATATTACTGCATCAACGTCTCTAGCAGATACATGGGATGGAAACAGGGGTTCAGGCTCACTTAACTGGACTCCATAATCTAGAAGTATCTTAGCTTGCCCTGTCTTAACAAGTATCGCTGACCTTCCAACCTCCTGTACTCCTCCAAGAAATTTTATCTCTAAGACTTCGCCACCTCCACTGATCTTTCAACCGACTCTCAAATATTCTTGAATTAAACCGATAAAATAAATCTTTATCTCTAACTCTCCTTAATACTCCGATGCTAACTTGATTATTTTAAAGAGATTGTTTTAACTTGAATGCCTTTTTCATCTAATCTCTCCACTGCTCGGTATATTGCTTCTTTCAAGTATTTGTTTCTAGCTTCGATGATTATGATCTCTCTGTAACCTGCGTTACATATCTGCTGGATAACGATGTCCACTACTTGTTCTTCCAGCATCAAACTTTGGGGGAAAACAGTCTGAGAAAATGGGTAGACATATTTTATCTCGATAGGTATCAAACCGTATGGGGAACCGTAAAGCAGGAGATCATATTCTGACATAGCTGCTCCGGGTAAAGCTTTCTCAAGCTTCTGAAGGCTTACCTTCATAGTGTATGGGATAAGTATCGCATTCTTCTTCTGTCTCTCCTTGAAAATATTTTCTAGTAGCCTTCTCCTTGCACGTCTAGCTTCAGGTCTATTCAAGCTTAGATTATCAAAGAAGTTTAATCCACGCCTAGAATATATGGGAGTGTGCTGCTCCATAATCTTGAGTAATTTCTCATTATTCATTAATTCTTTGAATGCGTGGTAAAGGTTTGGGTGACTTCTAGCTCTAATCTCGAGTAGTTCGAATAATCGGCCATCTTTAATGGCTTGCTTGATCTCCGCTATCTCTCTGAAACAAACATATAGATTGTGTTTAGCTATAGCATCTATTCTATCCTTCATGGGCAACTCTTTCAATTCTTCAATAGTTGTTTTTGAACATATTGGGCAACTACATGGAAGATAATCGATCTTATCTAATTTCATTGTCCCAGTCTCAGTAAAGTATCTCCCATCCTTGGCATAGAGATAGTAGCTTGCAGAATCAAACATATCGATACCTAACGCGACTATGAAGGAGAAGATCATTGGGTGACCTGCACCGAATAGATGTAATGGTTTACCATATTCAATAGATGTTTTAGCAGCTATAATCATCTCGAATAGTTTACTAAATTTATATCCTTCCATTAATGGAGTTGGGCTACCAAGTGCGTACATGTCGAAATTCATTTCCTTGATTTTTTCAGCACAGTATGTAACTAAGTCTAAATGTGTGCCACCTTGAATAGTTCCAACCCATAGACAGTTCACCGTCTCTCTACCATCTAGAATCTTTAATGTTTCCTCAAGATTCTTCAATGTTTTGTCAACTGATTCTTCTGCACGTTTTCTATCACTTAAACCTGTAGGGACATCTAATGGTACTGCGATGTCAGTCTTAATCTCTTCTTCGAATAACGCTATTTCTTGAGGTGAAGCCTCAACTCCACCATACTCAAGTATCTGGTATCCTCCACTATCTGTCATAACTATTCCATCGAAGCTTAACACTCCATGAACAGTCTTGGTTAACACTTCATCTCTAAGCCTCCTGTAGAGAATATACGCATTAGTTATCACTATTTCTGCTCCTAGATTTTCCTTCATCCATTTAGCAGAGATATCTTGTGTAACAGGATTAATTACTGGAAGAAAAACCGGCGTCTCAACCTTCTTACCCCTCTTAGTCTTCAATCTACCGATTCGACCAAGTAAATTCTCAACGATCACCTCAAACATAATCATAACACCATCATGATCGTCTACCCACTACTCTAACCCACAATATAAATCCCTAGAAAACCTTATATCCTCTACATCTGAATACCGAACAATTGCTAATAGCCAACCCTATACAAATAGGATTAATAGTAGGATTAATAGAGAATATAGACTTCCTATTATAATAAAATGAATTATATTTAAAGATAGATGGTTTTAAAGTTTTGATTGTAGGTAACACATTCGACGATACGCTATACGCATATATAAGAGGTAGAGTCGAGAAGAATATAATAGATTATATTGGTTTCAGGGTCATATTATTTGAACACTTTAACAATATTACAATGTTTGAGGAGAGAATCATATATGGAGATAGTTGGAGACAAAATAAATAAATGAAACATTAAAGAAAACCTCTTAAATACGGTTGAACTATGTGTATGGAGTGAGAAGCTTGGTGACAGAAGTAGTTTTTGAGCCTGGAGCTGAAGATATACGAGCCGATGGGGCCGTATTGATAGAAGGTTTGCCTGGAGTCGGGTTAGTAGCTAAAGTTGCGGTAGCTTACATGCTGAGTAAATTTCAAGCTAGGAAGATCTGTAGATTCTATTCACCGTATTTTCCATCGCTTATATATGTTCAGGATGGTAGGCTGATACCTGCCTTCGCTGACCTCTACCTTGTAGAGAAACCTATCCCTATACTATTCCTATATGGAAATTCGCAGCCTTCAACAAGTTATGGACAGCATGACTTATGTGAGAAAGTCTTAGATGTAGCAGTAGGTTTAGGCGCTAACTTTATAATTACACTCGGTGGATATGGTAAAGAAGAAGTCTCAGAAACTAGAGAAGTATATGTATCATCAACACGTCCAGAAACAATCAAGAGGGTCATAGAAAAGATCCCTGCAAAAGTTTACGCAGGTCAAATAGTTGGAGCTGCAGGTCTACTTATAACACTAGCTGAAGAACGTGGCTTGGATAATCTATCAATGCTTGTTGAAGCTTCCGAGATGACTCCAGACTATTATGCTGCTAAGAGAGCGATAGAATCTGTAAACATGCTTCTAGACCTTGGATTAAAAATAGAAGATGTGGATGGTATCTCGAGAATATATGTTTCTACTCTATATAAGATTGAGTTTTAAAGGTTTAAATGAGATATGAGAGCGGGCAGACAAGAGCTAGTAGGTCATGGAATATATGTGGAAGAATTCTTTGGAACAGTTGAAGTAGGATTATTTGCTACAGCCACGGATAATGTATGCATTGTTCCACCCCAAATCAAACCTAGACATCAGAAGCTAATAGAGAAAGCTCTAGAAGTAGAAATCATAAAAACCACGATTGCAGGATCATTCCTGATAGGACCACTAGTAGCTGGGAATAGTAATGGATTAGTAATATCATGCATGGTTCTAGATGAGGAATTAGAGAAGATCAAGAACAATATTAGAGATTCGAATCTCTTGGTTCTTGATAGCAAGTATACTGCTACTGGAAACTTAATACTAGTAAATGATAGAGCAGCCTTGGTCAGCAACTATTTCAATAAACATGAAGTTAAATTAATACAGGATACATTAGGTGTGGAGGTTATTCAGGGAACAATAGCTAATAGACCATATGTTGGTTCGATAGCTGTCGTGACAAATAATGGGGGAGTAATCCATGCACATGCATCTAAAGAAGAAGAAAAACGATTATCAGACTTCTTCAAAGTAGAATTTATCCCTGGAACAGTTAATGACGGAGTACTATTTGTTAGAAGTGGGCTTATAGCAAATAGTAAAGGAGCAATAGTTGGGTCAAGAACTACAGGTCCAGAATTAATGATTCTCTCCAGAGCTTTGAAAGTATGAGCTCTTTAAAAATTCTAGAGAAGAAATCCGTTAATCCATAAAATTTATAGATGTTGTATATTGGGGTTCTGAGCTAGGTAGTCTTTGGTGGACATACGTAGCTCTTGGGATTCATTAGCTTAGGGCTCCTCT
>JAGDWP010000086.1 GCA_023269855.1 Nitrososphaerales archaeon
CTATAACCTAGACTAGAATGTTGGAAACTCTCTAAAATACTTAATGTAAATATGTGGTTCAATATTTAACAATGCTTTAAGTGCTTGTTCAGCTGTTAATCCTCCACGCATTAATGCTAATCCTAGAGGACCATAGCTTACTTCTACAATCGATTGAGTTGCAACTACACCCACTCCCGGTTCAGCCCACGCAACTATTGAGCCTACTGAAAACCAGTGAGATTGAACAGCAACACCCATTACACCATTTTCCTTATCTATTGCTACTATTGAATATGTAGATGTTGGTCTAAACATAACAGTTGATCATGGATGAAATTATCATTTATACTTTTGTTCAGGATTTAATGTTCAATTTTTTATTCCGTTGATTCCTTGTATCCATATATTGTGTGAAGTTTTACTATTTCATCGAATACTTCGTAGTGAGTGAGGAACATTCTTCTACAGCAGTATCTTTTTATTCCTAGTGAATCTAAGACTTTTCCCGGCTCTTCCCCATTCTCTACTCTTGATTGATATTCTTCCCATTTATCCGCTATTAGTGCACCGCATGTGAAACATCTTATAGGAAACATCATATGTTTTTCACGTCTACTCTACAGGAAACACTATATAAGTTTAACAATGTAGAGCGGTCGAAGTAATGATATCGTTGAGAATAAATATACGTATGGACATTAGTGGGTTGCTTGTTATTGCGTAAGATTAATTAGTGAGTATTTCGCTGTTATTAGGAAGGTGGTCTACATTTGTGTCAATATATCTTAAGAATAGACTTCCTACTACTTCTTGGAGAGTTTACATCCTACCTCTGAGACTTCTAAGACTACATGAAGAAACCTGTAGAGAATATGTTATGGAGCTTTATGATCAGATTATTAGAGATGGTGTTTTAAAGAAGCCTCTACTAGTTGAGGACCGATACTATATTGTACTAGATGGGCATCATAGATACGCTGTGTTAAAAATGATTAATGCAAAGCTTGCACCCGTGTTTCTCGTAGATTACTATTCTCCTATCGTTGAAGTTTATTCATGGCGTAATGAATGGAATGTAACTAAAGACATGGTTGTTAATGCTGGATTGACAGGACATAAGCTCCCCTACAAAACAAGTAGACACATTCTTAAAGACGTAACGATACCAGAAATCAATATCCCTCTAGAAGAATTAATGGAGGAGCCATTATGAAGCTTGCACTCATAGAAGAAATTAAGTCTACTCCTAGACCGCCAATAGAAGAAATCCTTAGCGAGATAAGTAGGATTCTTCAATTAAACAAGATTACTGAAACGATCCAGGTAGATGAACGATTTAATGTATGTTCAAGAGATATTGTGAAGTTTCATGCATTAAAGATTTTAGGAGTGAGATATGTTCCCGTCAGCTATGGTTCCAAAGAAAAGATAGACTTGACGCTTGAAGAACTCGGCTTCTATGAAGACCTACAGTTTAACTATCTTAGAGTCTGTAGGGATCTCAACGAGTTGATTAAAGCTTGCTGGCCAACACCGTTAGTCCGTCTCAATTCTCTATCAACATCTTTTGGAGAAGTCTGGGCTAAACTAGAATACTTGAATCCATTCAGCAATAGTATTAAGGATAGGATAGGATGGTACATGATTAATGACATATTCGAGAACAAGCTTGGTTCAACTACTAGTGAGAAAATCTACGAAGCTTCTTCAACTAATACAGGTATAGCTTTAGCATGCATTAGTAAGAATTTTAATTTGAAGACTCGAATATATTTTCCGAAGACTGTTCAGAGATGTAGTGATTTCTACATGAGACTCTTCGGCTCGGATGTTGTTAGAGTTCCAGAAGAATTAACTATACAAGCGATAAATCGCGTAAAACAAGATTCACTCAAAGATAATGCACTACATATTAATCAGTTTGAGAACGATGCAAACTTCATCGCACATTTAAGATTTACATCTAAAGAGCTTGACTATCAGTTAAGAAGTATCGGGGTTAGACCTGGAAGAATAGTCTGTGCTCTTGGAACATCTGGTCACGCTAGTGCGATATCATTCTACTTTAAGAATAGATATCAGGATGAGGTCGAGGTAATCGGCGTCCAACCTGCTAGAGATGAATTTATACCTGGTATGAGGAGGGTGGAGACAGGTATGAAGTGGATACATTACGTCAAGATAGATAAGTTGATCGATGTTTCCAAAGATGAAGCTATTAAAGGGTTGATAAAGATAGCTAGTGGAGATGGTCTACCAATAGGGCTAAGCTCTGGGGGCGTAGTAGCTGCTCTTGAAAAACTGTCAAATATTAATAACGCAACTATACTTGTTTTCCCAGACCATGTTTACAAGTATATTGAGATAATAATAGATTACTTCCATTCAACCAATACTCATTGAGGATATTTCCTTATAAATGGTTATTAGCTAATGAGATTGAGTGATGTTTTTTATTTTATCTATATGATTTCTGCTTGAATCTTCTTGCTGAGTATCTGTTTGGTTTCTTGGGCTCTGTCTGTCTAGGGTCTCCCGCCAGTAGTACTCTATTGTATTCCTTTATCTTCTGTGCTACTGTGCTGCTTCTTATAGCTAATGCTTTTGATATTGCAAAAGATACTGCATCTGCTATTGCTACTACTCCTCCACCTTCAACTTTAACGTAGAAATCATGGTTTTTCCAAAATTTTTCATCAAAATATAATGGTGCCAATATTTTGTTTCTAATGATCTCGTTTCCATAGTATGTCAATGGTTGATTGTTAATGTATATGTTTCCTTTTCCCGGTCTTATGAAAAGCCTCGCTATCGCTGTCTTCCTCCTACCAATGAATGGTCCCATAAGCTTAACCATTTCATCCTCCACCCCTAATTATCTTAGATATTTCTCCAATAGTCATATATCTTAAGATTCTCCCAGACTTGCTTATACCTTCACCTAAGTCTGCTTCCTTGAATCTTATCTTTTCAACATTCTGGAATTCTTCAGGGATGCCAACATATACTTTTAGTCTCCTCATTGCTTCTCTTCCTCTAGGCTTCTTACGTGGAAGCATTCTAACGATCGTGTACCAGACCAGCCTCTCCGGTCTTCTAGGATACCATACTTTAATGACTTTATGAGATGTAAGCTGTCTCCTCCTCATCAATCTGAGATACTTTTCGAGGATAGCATTCTTGTTCCCTGTTACTATTGCTTTTTCAGCATTTACAACTATGACTTCTACACCTGATAAGAGTAACTTAGCTATCTTAGAGGCCATTCTACCTAACCTCTGTCTATCCGCGTCAACTATTATCCTTCCAGAGACTGCTTGCTCAAGCATTCGGTCTTCAGAACCTTCTAGATAGTCGTCATATATAACCTTACTTGAACCCTACCCTATTAGTTTAACATTGCTTCCAGTTGGATATTTTTGGACAAATTCAGATGTTGCAAGTATTGTTCCTCCCGCTTTCTTTATTTTCGCGTATGCTGTTTTACTGAATGAGAATGCTGATATAGTTATTGGGTGGGACAGCTCTCCTACTCCGAGTACTTTTCCAACTACGTAAACTATGTCTCCACTGTTTGTTAAACGGTTCAGCTCGTAAAGATTGACAACCCTCCTTCTCCTCCTAGGCTTCTCAGCTTCTTCAATTATTCTCCTCCAGAATCTTGTCTTCCTATATTTGACAGGTATCTGTGAGATTATCATATTCTTGAAGCCTGGTCTGATAGTCTTCCTTCTACTAACCATCTCTATGAGCCTCCAATCTCTCTCATTATCTCTTTACTTAATTCTTGAACTTTCTTTCTAAAGATGCTGACTGCCTCCTTAAGTATTCTTCGAGGAGGTAGGAATCCAATTGATTCTATGAATAGTATCCTCTTGCCAGGCTCACCATCCTTCTCATACAGTGATGATATAGCTGCTTGCCACTTCGCATTCTTCCTACCTTTTCCTACTCGAACATAAAGCTCCATCTCCACTCTCTGTCCTGGGGCTAGCTTCACTATTGGTATCTTAGGGCTTACAGGTTTAACTGTCGTTGTAGGATCTTCTGGTATAATGTCTCCTGAATAGACTGTTAATGGTTCATCTAATGCTTCAGCTCTCAGTACATATCTTACAACACACTTCTCACATCCAAGCTTACTACCACAATCACACTCCTCGGGAGCTACATATCTATCTATGTCTGAAATGAATGGTATTAGAGAGATTCTATGTGTAAGGACCTCGTTAGGCATTGCTGAACTGTTCTCTATTACTAACACTTCTTCGACGGCCATTGTTGGAACCTCGTTTATCGTGAATCTTCTTATAGCATTAGCTATTGAGAGGGGTACATCTCCAAGCTGAACTCTTATAGATTTCTCATCTTCTTCAACAATCTTTACTTCAACCATTATCTTTCTCCACCACTCTCGGCTTCTTCCCCAAGCCTTTACCTCTAGACAATAGACTCAACAGATATAAATATAGTTATCTCCATAGTATGCTAGCTACCTTTGTCCAAATTTTTTCTCTTGGTAAAATTTGCAAAAACTATTTATTGGGCATATATTGCATCTAGGTTTAGGTTTTCTACATATTTCTTTACCGAATGGGACAAGTATGCTATTCAATCTTGAACGTTTCTCTAACGGTGTTATTTCTTCAAGCTTGTTCTTGATTTCTGTATATCCATCTTTCGCATCTGCTATTCCAAGTCTTTTTGCAATGGTTTCTACATGAGTGTCTACGGCTATTTCAGGTAGACCGTACCCTAAGGATAAGACTATGTCTGCTGTCTTATCTCCCACTCCTGGAAGCTTCATTAATTCTTCTCTATCTCTCGGGACAACTCCTCCATATTTCTCTAATATTATCTTGGCCACCTGCTTTATCCTTCTAGCTTTAA
>JAGDWP010000011.1 GCA_023269855.1 Nitrososphaerales archaeon
CAAAAGATAATGAACTATGGTTATATGCTAAAAAGATAGAAGATACAATAATATTTTTGATGAGTTCGAGAAGAAGATCGATGACTACATTATAGAGATTAACCTATTCAATAATATAGTTGGGTCGAAGTCTCCAAGATACAGTAAGGGCTACAAGTATTGTAGTAGATGTGAAGAGGCTTTCCTAGTAAATAGTAAGAATTGTCCAAGATGTGGAGCAACATTAAGGTCTAAGCCTAGAAGAATTAAGAAGAATATTATAGAATGTTTATCCTAGAGATTAGATAAATGTCTAAGAGTAATGTTTATAGAGTTTATGTAGATGATGATGGTAAGATTGTATGCCCAAAATGTCTAAGTAGGACAGGAAGCTTGAACTCGGCTTAGAGCTTGTTTAACGAATGGAATAAAGTTTATGAAATACTGTATATTATAAGTCTCCTGGAAGCTGAATGGGCAACGGTGAACATGCAGCTAGGAAACTAAAGCAGAATAGGAAGAAGTTTAGATGGAGTCAGAGAGAATACAGAGTGAGAATGCTCCAACTTAAGAAGAAAGCCGACCCTCTTGAAGGAGCACCAATGGCGAGAGGCATAGTCATCCAGAAAGTAGGAATAGAGTCAAGACAACCCAACTCAGCTGTAAGAAAAGCAGTAAGAGTACAATTAATCAAGAATGGAAAAGTAGTAACAGCATTCTGCCCAGGAGACGGAGCGTTAAACGTCATAGACGAGCATGATGAAGTAATAATCTCGGGTATAGGTGGCACATTAGGAAGATCTATGGGAGACTTGCCGGGGGTAAGATATAAGGTGGAGCTTGTGAATGGTGTACCTTTGAAGCTTCTTATTCTAGGTAAAGTGAAGAAGCCTAGGAGGTAAATTTCCTAGAACATTCTTATTGCAAACCTTTGTATTTCTAAGTTATCATGAATTCAGTTAAAGATTTGTTTCTCCAAGAGAAGAGATAAGTCTAAACATTATGCGATGGATCACGCGAAAATTGCATGTAATTTCGGACATGCTTTCATTAGCATCTATGTTACTGTTATATCTTTTATAGTGGTTTTTGAATTTTAGGTGGTGTAGTTATGGTGCTTGTATCGCCTAGCTTGATTAAACAGAAGGTTAAGGATTACCCGATACTTGAGAAAGCTTTCATGTTATTGGAGGAGAGTGTAGAAGTTCAGTCTTACCTCGTCATGGCCAATGTTACAGCAGTCCAGAGACTAATGTATAATGATCATGGACCAGTCCATTCAAGGATAGTGGCGGGATCTGCTTTAGAAATAATAGACATATTGCTGAAGAACGGCTATGTATCATCAATTGTTAGAGATGGTGTAGGAGACGAGGCTGATTCAAGGCTTGTAACAATGATGGGTGCATACCTACATGATATAGGAAACGCGGTTCATAGAAGTCTACACCATATTACTGGTGTAGCTTTAGCTTCACGTTTCCTACCAAGACTGCTTAAGAAAATCTATAAAGACGATGTTAAACCATATAAACTGACTCCGGAAATCCTCCACTGCATCTTAGCACATGATGAGAGAGAGAAGGCTTTAAGCTTGGAAGCAGGGGTCTCAAAGATTGCTGATGGAACAGATATGGCTGGCGGAAGAGCTAGGATACCATACAAGCATGGGAAATCCGATATTCATGCTCTTTCAGCATTAGCTATAAAGAAGGTTGAGATACTGCAAAATGAAGATAGAACTAGACCCGTAAAGATAATCGTAGACATGGAGAATGAAGCAGGAATATTCCAGATTGAGCAGGTACTAGGCTTGAAAATACAGACATCAGGCATAGCGCAGACAGTAGAAATAGAAGCATTAAAGAATGGTACGCACTTCAAGACGATAACCTTCGGCTAAAACTTCTTAACATAAATACGTTTTCTGAATAGTTTAAGAATAGGCTGTTAGACTAAGTAGTGGATGTCAGAGGAACTAGTTGAGAAGTTTAAGATCTTCGGTAAATGGAGTGTTGAAGGCGTCGAGATAAAAGACCCAGGGTTAAAGAGGTACATCAATCTAAAGCCGACAATTATCCCCCATTCAGGTGGAAGACATGAACATAGAAGATTTGGAAAAGCAGAGGTAAACATTGTTGAGAGGCTTGCAAATATGTTTATGAGACCTGGAAGAAACGGTGGAAAGAAGACTAAGGGATTAAAGATTGTCAGAAACGCTTTTGAGATAATACATTTGAGAACAGGTAGGAATCCTCTAGAAATCTTAGTTAGAGCACTTGAGAATGCTGCACCACGTGAAGATGTAACAAAGCTAATCTATGGAGGGATACTATATCTTAAAGCAGTTGATATATCTCCGCAGAGAAGACTAGACCTAGCTTTAAGATATATTGCTCAAGCAGCTAGAGAAGCAGCCTTTAGAAGTAAGAAGAAAGTTGAAGAAGCTTTAGCAGATGAAATAATAATGGCTGCAGAGAACGATAGTAAAAGCTACGCTATAAGAAAGAAGGTTGAATTGGAGAGAATGGCTTACGCTTCACGCTGACAGAACAGTAACATTAACAAACTCTAATAATTCAAGATTTAAATACTGAGTATCAAACTCTATGAAGAGGCCTTGGTAGTTGTTAACGTTACGTTAATGTTCTCAACCTAGGTTATTGTAAATTTATATAATCCCAAGTATCTTAGTGTTCTTGAAAGAAAGGTAAGAGGTGCTAGTAATGTCGTCTAAACCGCATTTGAACCTGATAGTGGTAGGTCACGTCGACCATGGAAAATCTACAACTATGGGGCACTTCCTAACAAAACTTGGAGTAGTAGATCAACGTATCATCCAGCAATATGAAGAAGAAGCTAAAAGACTTGGAAAAGAAACATTCAAGTATGCATGGATCCTTGACAGGATCAAGGAAGAGAGAGAACGTGGATTAACAATAGACCTCGCATTCCAGAGCTTTGAAACGAAAAAATACTACTTTACATTGATTGATGCTCCAGGCCACCGAGACTTCGTAAAGAACATGATTACAGGGGCCAGTCAAGCAGACTGTGCTATACTAGTAGTCTCAGCAAAGAAAGGTGAATATGAAGTAGGAATATCTCCTGGAGGTCAGACGAGAGAACACGCATTCCTACTATTCATGCTAGGGATAAAGCAGATAGTAGTATTGATAAATAAAATGGATGACCCTACAGTGAATTACTCTAAAGAGCGTTACGAGGAAGTCAAGCAGGGTGTAACAGACTTATTGAAGAGGATTGGATTCGATGTCTCAAAGATAAACTTCATACCTGTATCAGGATGGCTTGGAGACAACCTAATAGAGAGAAGCGATAAAATGAAGTGGTATGATGGTCCGACACTGTTAGAAGCGTTAGACTTATTCCAGGAACCTCCGAAACCAATTGATAAACCTCTACGGCTACCCATCCAAGCAGTCTACTCGATCAAGGGCGTAGGTACAGTGCCTGTTGGACGTGTAGAGACAGGTGTGCTTAGACCAGGTGACACAGTAATCATTATGCCTGCAGGTGTTAAAGGCGAAGTGAAATCTATTGAGATGCATCATCAACCTCTCCAGCAAGCAATCCCGGGAGACAACATAGGTTTCGCATTAAAAGGAGTAGATAAATCTCAGATAAGTAGAGGAATGGTTACAAGCCATGTAGATAACCCATGCTCTGTAGCCAAAGAATTCATAGCTCAAATGATTATAATATATCACCCAACAGCTATAGCTGTTGGATACACTCCCGTGATGCATATACATACTGCTCAGACTGCTGTAAAATTTGTAGAACTCATTGAGAAGATAGATCCGAGGACTGGTCAAGTTGTAGAGAAGAATCCAAGCTTCTTGAAGACTGGCGATGCTGCAAGAGTAAAGCTTCGACCATTAACTCCTGTAGCTTTAGAAACATACTCTGACTTCCCAGAGCTTGGCAGATTCGCAATAAGAGATAGTGGGATGACGATCGCTGCTGGAATAGTTAGAGAGATAACGGAGAAGGGGCCCTAAAATAACTAAGATAATACTTTAATCCAGCAAATCCATGTCTATAAATGGCTAGTCTTGAATATAGTTGTTAAGATTGGTGGACACGTAATCTTCAACGATGAACTAGACGTATCTCTCCTCAAGGAATATTCTAAAATTTTTAGGCAGAAGTATGATGGTGGAAGATGGGTTATAGTAGTAGGTGGAGGGGGACCTGCTAGAAGATATGTTGAGTCAGCACGGTTGCTAGGGCTGAACGAGGGATTATGCGATGAGATAGGGATAAAGATAACTAGGATAAACGCATTGATTCTCTCAAGCTTACTAAGTGATTTAGCATATCCAGCTATACCTGAAAATCTTGAACAAGTTAGAGCATACTCTGCATCTGGAAAGATAGTTGTTATGGGTGGTCTCCAGCCAGGTCAATCAACCATGGCTGTCTCCGCATTAGCTGCAGAAACAATAAACGCTGAAAAACTAATAATCGCAACAGATGTAGACGGGATCTACACAAGTGATCCGAAGAAGAACCCTGATGCAAAACTTATAAGAGAAATATCTGTTAACGAGCTTCTCAAGAAGCTTACAGAATACTCGCATGAAGCAGGAGAATACAAGCTTGCAGACCTCCTAGGGTTAAAAATAATATCTAGAAGCAGGATACCAACAGTATACTTGAATGGGAGAAAACCTGAAAACCTTAGAAAAGCTCTAGAAGGAGAAAATGTGGGAACCCTTCTAAAACCCTAAAAACAAGAACCTATTAACAATATATACGGGTTGAGAGCGGGGGTAGCCAAGCCAGGTCAACGGCGGCGGCCTCAAGATCGCTATAAACTGGTCTAGAAGATGTGCCAGCCGCTCCCGC
>JAGDWP010000078.1 GCA_023269855.1 Nitrososphaerales archaeon
CTTATAAATGAATATCCATGGATACAGGATATTCCATACATTAAAATTTAAATATAGACGTCTGAGGAAAATCTGTAAGAACTAGGAGGTGCGTAATATTTCAGGTAAAGATTCTTATAACAGACCCCTTACACGAAGACGCACTATCCTATCTCCCCAATATTAGAAATATTTCTGTCGACTATCTACCCGGGATAACTAGAGAAAAACTCTTGGATATAATAGACCAGTATCATGGATTGATAGTTAGAGATCGAATAAAGTTTACGGGAGAGCTTCTCGATAAAGCCTCAAGACTCAGGATCATCGTGAGAGCTGGAAGCGGGCTAGATAATATTGATGTTGAGAAAGCTTCCTCCAAAGGGATAAAAGTAGTCAATATTCCACATACAGTCGCCGACTCAGTAGCAGAATTAACGATAGGTTTAATGATAATGTTATCTAGGAAACTCTACAGAGCCGTTGACTCGATGAAGAAAGGAGAATGGATAAAGAATCAGCTGATGGGGACTGAACTCAGAGGTAAAAAAGTCGGTATTATAGGCGTGGGGAATATAGGGAGTAGAGTTGCTCGGCTAGCACATGCTTTTGGAATGAAGCCTCTACTAAACGACATAATCAGCCTCAGCGAGGAATTCGTTAAGCAAGTCAATGGAGAAGTGGTCGGACTCTATGAACTATTGACACAATCAGATTTCGTTACTCTTCATGTACCCTTGACTAAGCAAACCGAGAAAATGATTAGTGAAAAAGAATTGAAGCTTATGAAGAGAACATCCTACTTGATAAACACTGCTCGGGGAAGAGTAGTAGACCACGACGCTCTCTACAAAGCTTTAATAGAAGGATGGATTGCAGGAGCAGCATTAGATGTATACGAAGTAGAACCGCCCATTGATCTAAAGCTGCTAAGACTGGAGAACGTAATCTGTACACCTCATATTGGTGCTCAAACAGAAGAAGCTAGAAGAAGAGCATCAATCGAAGCCGTACAAATAGCAGTAGACTATCTTCTATCATATTTCTGTGAAAAAGTAAGTGAAGTTAAATGAAGATCTTGATGACTCCTGGACCGGTTGATCTGCATCCCAGAGTTAGAAAAGCTATATCGAGACAGGTTATCAGTCATAGATCTTCTGAATTCCATGAACTGACTAGATCTATCATTGAGAATGCTAGGAAAATCTTTAGAACAGATGGAGAAATATTTATTCTAACCTCTTCTGGAACACTCGCAGTAGAGTGTGCATTAGCAAATGTTATAGAGCCTAAAGAAGAAGTACTCGTCCCCGTCTATGGAGTATTCAGTGAGAGGATGGCTCAATCAGTTGAACAGTATGGTGGAAGAGCTGTCAAAATCGAGATAGAATGGAATAGAGCCTTCAGCCCGGATGAACTTGAAGAAAAATTGTCTAAAAACAATAAAGTAGAAGTAGTATCTTTTGTGCATAATGAGACCTCAACAGGGGTGATGGTTAAGGAACTAGAGAAAGTATCTGAAATAGTCAAAAACTATGGTAAGCTCTTAGTTGTTGATGCTGTGTCCTCACTTGGAGGAGTACCCATCCCAGTAGACAAACTCGGCATAGATATCTGTGTAACTGCTGCTCAGAAGTGTTTAGCCGGACCACCTGGATTATGCTTAATCTCCATAAGTAATGATGCTTGGAAAAAGATTACTAAAAAATCTTCTAAGATTCCCTCGTACATAGACTTGAATAAGTACCGTCAATCTATTAAGAAGTTTGAGACACCATTCACACCAGCCATAAACTTGATGTACGGTTTAGATGAAGCATTAAAGATAATAATTGAAAAAGGTATAGAGAAATGGTGGAACAATCACTACGAATGCTCCCAGTATCTCTACAATTTGATAGAATCTTCAGAGTTTAGGTTACATCCTCTCATAGACTATAGGTCTATCACAGTCATAGCTGCTATACCTCCAGATAACATAACTCCCGCGAAATTGGTTGAAGAAATGAAGAAACATGGAATAACAATCGCTGAAGGAATGGATAAGCTTAAAGACAAAATAATAAGAGTAGCCTGCATGGGAAACATAAACAAAAAGAAGATAAAATACGTAGTAAATTTGTTGAATGAAGTAGTAGAGAATATACAAAAGCAAAGTCTTACTAACCCTTAAATTTAGCATTTGAACACTCCTGGATAGGTGGGGCCGTGGTCTAGCTTGGCTATGACTCCAGCCTGGGGAACATCCAAATGTACAGAACGCTGGAAATCCTGGGTTCAAATCCCAGCGGCCCCACCTCCCCCAGAACACTAGAAACCTCTTAAACGAACATATTTATGAACCAACAATTCTAGACAGACTAGATACTATATCACAGCAATTATTCATGTTATATTATTGTCTTCAGCTTCACTCTGCTCGAAAGTTCTAATAACTAATGAATCATGGAAGGTGGATGAGTATTTAGACTAGTTACCCCGATAGAGGGTAACTCAAGTCTGATAGAATAGGGCTCATAATCTCGATGCCAAGGGTTCAACCCCATCCTCAACAGATTTTAATAATAACATATGCGAGTTTAATGGGAAAAATATAGGGGGAGGTTGAGGGCTTTCATTAGCCTCTCCATCTTCCTCTTTACTGTAAATCCTACGATTTTAGCAAATCTACGCCTAGATTTTGCTCGAATATAGAGATAGTAAGTGTCTTTATTTGTATAGTATGTTTTTCCTACACTTCTATCGTAGGTCGGTGCACCCCTCTTAACACATAAATATGGTCCTGTTGCTTGTATCTTTAACTTCAATAGTAGTTCCTTGACATAGTTAAGAAGTCTTAGATCCGTATTGTAAACACGTATGTTCCCATTCTTTTCTACAGTCCCCTCACTATCGAAGAATGCTCTCAGAAACGATGTTATAGTTTCTACATTGTATTCAATGTATTTTCTTAGCTTCTCAATGTCTAGTGGCTTCACCAATAATTCACATAAAGTTTTTGAGTATCCTTCAACAATATAGAATCCATTATGTCGTTTTCTGAAGCTTGGCTTAGAGCCTGTAACAACTTCGAGACATCTAGCAAACTCTACAGCTTGATTAATGATGTCTAAGAGTTCATATCTTAATCTCTGCATTAATGGTTCTCCAAGTAGTTTAGCATGATCTCTACAGAACAACTCGATGGAGGCTTTAATGCTCCGTCAGCATAGTCAGCTTAATCTTTGAGCTAACATCACGGTTAGACAACATGTTATGGAGACTTAGACAATATAGTTGAGGAAGAGTCTATATGTAGATGGAGTAAGCTGGTGAAATCATGACCATCAAGTATAATACCGCAATAGTATATTATGATTCTGGAGACGACTTAATGTATTTTGAGAGGTTCAAGGTGGATGTCTTAAGAGATGATGTTAATGTTGAGAGTGTTGAGAAGAGGGTTTACGATTCCTTGATAGACTACAAACTCTTCGAGAATAACCATAGAAGAGAGCTTAACAGACTATTGGTTGAGACTGTCCAGCCAATACTGGATAAGATAAGAGAAAGAGTGTCCAAAATGTGGCTTGAAGCTTAAGATGATTGGGAGAGGTTTTGAGAGTTATCCAAGAGAGACGTTTATTATCTCTATATTCGAGCAAGCTCCAGATGCAGATTCGCTGAACTCATAGGATTCACAATAAAGAGGAAGATGGAGAGACTAATGGAGGCCCTTGACCTCTCCCCAATACTCTTACCATTAAAACTCACATAGGAGATAAATAAAATTTGGGCCCGGTGGGATTCGAACCCACGACCTTCCGGTTATCAGCCGGACGCTCCAGCCAGGCTGAGCTACGGGCCCACCCTTCTTTTGTATGACAGTACTTATTTAGACTTTATGTCAAGTAATATTTAGTTATTTTCTGTTTTGTAAAGTGTTTAGTCTTTTCGAAAAAGGCTACTATCATAGCTGATGGTAGAAAATATTGCTATCAACTTCGATGATGATTTCTAAAAGTAATTTAGGCGACTAAGTATGTCGTTAATCTTCTTTATCTAGTAATTTTAGCCTAGTGTACTGATATTCTAGTAAATCTTCATTTTTTATCATTCATTATTGGAAAACTCAAGTCTAGAGTTATCCGCTAAGACTGTTGTGAGGTGATTAAAATAGTTAGAGGCGAGGTCTTTAATAGAGAGGCGTCTATGTGAGGTTTGACAATAATGGAGAGTAGATTTAAACAGTTTAGGGAGAGAGCAATACTTTTGGAAAGGGTCTTCCTTAAAGGATACCTTGCTAAGTGGCTTCCAATATCTGTTACTGTAGGCTTAGCTGCAAGTTTTACAGCTATAATATTCTACGAGATGCTAAAATATTCTACGAGCTTCTTCCTTGTAGGAATCGCAGGATACTCTCCACCAGCTCCTGCAGGAGAAGGCGAGACAACTTTCAGATTCTCAGAGAACTCCTACCTAATCCCATTAGCAACAATGTTGGGGGATACGAAACTGCCTCTAGCTAGCGTCAAGTTTATTAACTAGCGTATTTTTTGATAACATCGATGCTGGAGAAACTTTACACTACTGGTGAGGTTGCTAGGATATTCGGAGTGTCCTATGTTGCTGTTAAGAAGTGAGGCTTATTCTGGAAAGATCAAATACATCAGGACTCCTTGTGGCAAGTATAGGTATCCTGAGAGCGAGGTTAAACGGCTTCTTGGAGAGCAGGCGTCGAAGGGCAGAGCTGTGGTTTACGCGAGAGTGAGCTCAGCCGACCAGAAGGAGGGCTTGGAGAGGCAGAAGCAGAGGCTTGTAGAGTATGCGAGGAGCAAGGGCTATCAGGACATAGTGGTGTTGGAGGATGTTGCCT
>JAGDWP010000103.1 GCA_023269855.1 Nitrososphaerales archaeon
TTGATGGAGGAGAGCTCCTAGAAGATGATGCATGTTTTTAAAGTTTCCTTATTTAGAGGAAATGTGATTTGACGGTTTTGAATTTGTTCTGGAAATTCTTTAGAGATTGTTCACTATCTTAACTTGCTGTTAATAAGTTTTGTTATTGTTCAATGCATAATACACATTTATTATATGCAATATGCATATGTAATATGGAGAAATATGAGGAAGGTTCTATACATTCTATGTTATAATATAGCTATTGAGCAAGACTTAGAAGATAAAGCTGCTGGATGGATATATAATCTTGGAGAAAATGGTGAAGCCACTAACTCAACTTACAGCCCTCTAGGATTTATTCACGCATTAAAGCATTTAGAGGAATGTGTAGATTGTAAGATGCTAAATCTTTCAATAAAAGAATCTACCTAATCTTAATGTACTCATATGCTTCCGTCTGTGAACTGAATGCGTAATGGACATGCTGGAAATTCTTTCTAAATTCTTTAACCTTCAATGAAACCTCCTTTGGTTCTCTACCATCGACAATTACTTGTTTTATGAATTCAGCTATTTCTTCCATTTCTTCTTCTTTCATACCTAATCGTGTAACCTCCTGTGTCCCCATCCTTATCCCGCTTGGTGTCCTATAATCAGTCTTTAATCTATAGTCCTTGGGTATAAGATTTCTATTCAAGATAATGTTTGCTTCCTCAAGCTTCTTTTCAGCTTTCATTCCATCCATATACTTGCTAACGTCAGCAATCAATGTATGTGATTCTGTATAGCCTTTATGTTCATACAGTACCTCTATACCTCTTTCATGTAATGCTCTTGCTAGAGCTTTAGCATTCTTAACGATCTGGTGAGCATATTCTTCATAGAAAGCGTATGCTTCGGCTAATGCAATGGCCACTCCTGCAACTGCGTGGAGATGATGATTAGAGTGGAGTCCTGGAAAGATTACACGCTTAAAATCATCAGCATACCTATCCCAGGAGAGGATCATCCCATGCTGTGGACCAGCCAGCGTCTTATGAGTACTGAGGGTTACAGCGTCTGCTCCCTCCCTCAATGGGTCTTGGAATATTTTACCAGCAATCAATCCAGCTACATGTGCTGCATCGTAGACTACTTTTGCATTATATTCTGCAGCTAGATCAGCTATCTCTTTTACTGGGTGGGGGAAGAGGAATACGCTTGCACCAAGCATGAATAATTTAGGCTTTCTACCTTCTTGTTCAAGCTGATTTATCTTCTTCCTGGTTCCATCGATATTGATCTCAAAATTTTCTTCATCGAATTCGTATCTCTCAACTTCTAAGTGTCTGACTACCCCGGCTGTTCCACCCCATTTAAGTCTACCATGACTTATGTGGCCTCCATGAGGTATCGCTAAGGCCATCATAACATCTCCAGGCTGAGCAAATACAGTGTAAGCTGCTAGGTTCGCCATTACACCGGATATTGGTCGAACATCTACAAACTCTGCATCATATACTTTCTTACCTAGCTCTATTGCTAAAAGCTCTACTTGGTCAATGTATCTGCATCCAGCATATAAGCGTTCTCCAGGCCATCCTTCTGCATACCTATTTCCGAAATCACTTGCTAAAGCTTCTCTAACAGCTGGACTGGGGACATTCTCACTTGCAATTAGAGGGATAGACTCTCTGAACCATTTATGATGTTCTTCGAGGAGGATGAGGACTTTCTCGAAGGCTTCCCTACCATAAGTTATCTTATCCAAGCCTACACACGCTCCAAACAAATTTAGACAGAAACTCAAGAATAAAAACGTTATTAACAAATCTAGAAAGAGTCCTTTTACTCAGATAAGATAATTTATCTCGTCTAGTTTACTGATTATTTACGATGCTATAATTGGTAAATGCTGGAATCGTCTGAATATCCATAAAACTTGAACGCTCTGGATTGTGTAATGACTGTTCCTATCTATACAGTCATGCTGTTTTTCAATATAGTGAACTCTAGATAAGGCTGTCTTCTTTCTTTATTATATAGGAAACTTTTTAACTTCAAATAATTTACTGATGATCTGTGGAGTCTAAAAACGCAGGCTTCATCATCGTCTTAACGTTCCTCATCTTTTCAACCATACTTATCGTGTCTGTTGAGGCAGCAGCGGAAGATGCTAGAGTAATTGTTATACCAGTTGATTTTCCAGATAAGCCTGGAGGATATTCACCATCAATCTATGTCAGTAAGCTTAATGGCTCAATCTATGATTATTGGTGGGAGGTAAGTTACGGTAAGCTCAACGTTAGACTTTACACATTATCGAGCTGGCTTAGACTTGATAAAGACTATGCTTTCTATGGTGAAGACACGAATGATGTTGAACGTAATACTTGTAGATTAGTATTGGACTCTATCAAGGCTGCTGACCCCCATATAGATTTCAGAAGATACAACTACATTATCATAATGCATTCTGGAAGAGATCAAGCATACACTCATGAGGATATGGATATACATTCTAAATCAGCTTTCTGTGGAAGAATATCCACTGAAGAAAAAACCTTCATACAATATGTATCGATTGTATCTTACGAAGATCCTCTAGGAGTCTGGGCTCACGAGTTTGGTCACTTACTCGGCCTACCCGACCTATATGATACTTCTTCTAAAGATAAAGAAGATAGCTTTGTTGGACCATGGGATCTAATGGCTGATGGTTCATGGAATGGTCCACTGGGTTGCCCTGGATGTTCCCCTGCTGAGCTAACAAGTTGGAGTAGGACGAAACTTGGATGGATTAAAGAGAATGATATCCTCGTAGTTGAGAAAGGCTTTAGAAGAAATGTGCTCCTTAAACCTCTACATCAATATGAGGGGGTTAGAGTAGTAAAGATAGTTTTAGATAATCCTGAAACTTACTATCTCCTAGAAGCTAGAGAGAAAATAGGATACGATAAGTATCTTCCCAGCAGCGGAGTCTTAATACTCTACGTAGATGAGAGTAAAGGCTCAGGTGAGGGAATAGTCAAGATAGTTCCTCCACCTGATGGAAGCATATATTATGCAACATATAATGTTGGAAGCCAATTTCAAGATAAAACTTTACAATTGTCAGTCACTGTAGATAGGAGAGATACTGAAGGATACTTTTTAACGATTGTTTACGGATTGCTTAAACATACTTTAACTATTAAGACTTTCCCATATGGTAAGATTTGGATCAACGGTACAGCGTATACTGGAGACAGTGGAGGTATCCTCAGAATCGAATTGGAAGAAGGAACTTACATTGTAAGTATTCAAGAAGAATCGACTCAAGATAATTTAAGGTACGTCTTCGATAATTGGAGTGATGGAGTCAGTGATCCTTCCAGAATCATAGTTCTCGACAGAGACCAAGAATATGTATTGAATTATTCAAGATTTTATTATGTTAATGTGTCGACAGATTATGGGAAAGCGGTTGGAGGAGGATGGTATAGGGAGGGTGAACAAGCATTTATAGAATTAGCAGAAGACAATGTAATTGAATTCGAGAATGATACAAGGTTAGTATTCTATGGATGGAGAGGGGACGTAAACTCTAACCAATCAAAGATATTTTTTACAGTGGATTCACCGAAGAATATTCAAGCACAGTGGATTAGACAATACAGGGTAATGGTTTCTACGTTTCCGAATACGTCTGAAGAAAAGTGGGTTAATTCAGGTGAATTTATTACAGTGAAAGCTATGAGAGAAATTAATCTCGGTAACAAGACAAAGCTAGTTTTTCATGGATGGAATGGGGTAGATGATTATAATGAGACGGTAACTTTGCAGGTAAATAAACCACTATACATTGAAGCATTATGGGAGAAGAATTACTTGGTTGAAGTGGTTTTCCTAGAAACAGTTGATGAAAGATTGTACTGGGTTGAAGCGGGAGAGTATATGAATTTGAGTAGCCAGTTATATAGATACATCTCGGATAGTTTAAGGCTTAGATTCAATGGATGGAGAGGAAGCATCCAATCCGAAGAACAGACTGTTTCATTCATAGTTTCGTCGCCTATGAAGATGTTTGTTAAGTGGATAAGAGAGTACAAAGTTCAACCATTCTTCACTACTATAGATGGTAAACCATTAACTGTCCAACCATCAAAGCTTGTACTATATAAAGATGGAAGGCGCATTACATGGAATAGTGAACCAGTCTGGATCATGGAAGGACAAATGATTATAGAAGAAATATTGTGGAATGGAGTAGATGTGTCCACCAAGATGGAGTTCACAGTAGATAGCGATACAGTAGTTATCCCTACAACCTTGAAAGAGATAAAGATTAAAGCATTTGATCTACTAGGAAACCCTCTTCAGGATCTAGATGTATCAGTTATCGTAGACGGAGTTGAGATTTTCAGAGCTAACGGTAGTGGGCCAACTGTATATGTGCCTCAAAATACAAAGTCGCTCATAATTATCTTATATGGATTATCTACAGTGCGTGTACCCAACCCATCCAACAATTTAGAGATTACTATCCCCGTAATATCCTTAACATCCAAGATACATATTGCTCTAGCTCAAATATTCTTACTGGCAGTGATCGTAATCTTGCTTTCAGCGTTTTATTACATAAAGAAGCCTGTGAAGATTAGAGCGAAGACTACGATTGTTTCCAGAGCTATTAGGAGGATGAGTTTAACTGAATTATGAATCATGAAGGTCACCTCAATCCCACATCTAATACGTCTAACGTCGAAGATATAGGATTTCCCTTTCTAGAAACCTCTCGAATTCCCTGGATAAATTCTAAGAGATTCTAGAGGAATTACTCTAAACTCACTATTTTAGGTATGGCTTCTTCAAGTATCCTAGCAGTCATCCCCCATATAATCCATCCATCTTTTCTAAAACCTAGAACATTCTTTCTAGAACCGTCTGGAAGCTCAATGAATGTTTGAACTCGCTCTAGATTGTTTATAGAAGCCCAGAAGTATGTTGAGAGTTCTTCAGAGAGCGTTATAGATGGTTTAAAAGATGCTTTAGCTAGGAAAGGTACGACCTTAAGCTCAGGCATATTTGATGGAGAAGTCTCTCTTAGAATCATTAGAACCTCCAAATCTTTATCCAACATAATCCCCGTCTCTTCCAACAATTCTCTCCTAGCAGTATCGATTAAGTCTCTATCCGCAGGCTCCCATCTACCTCCAGGGAAAGCAACTTGACCAGACCACTTATCACTTACTGATATCTTTCTTACAACAAATAGAATCTCTGGAGAACCTTGACCAACTGTATACAATACTATTACAGCAGCTTTGTTTGCTCCACCCGACAAGTCATGCATCTTCTTTAACTCATTGAAGTTAACCATGCTCCACTGTTGATAAGAGTAGTTCGAGCTAATAAATTCATTATTTCCCTTTCTTGAAAAAAATAAAGAGAGAAAAAAATAGATGGGTTTAGGATTATGTTCCTAGACTATAGATTATTGTTACTGTAGCTGTTACTTCTCCTTGGCTTGGGAGAATTGGTACAGTAGACCCAACTGTCTCCTTATACACTGGAATAGGTGCTGGGGTCTCAATAGAGGATAGAGTAATGGATTCTATGTTCACAATCTTTAATCCTAGTGTTTTTGCAACTGTTTCAGCTTTCTCTCTAGCATCTTGAACTGCTGCTTTTATAGCTTCAAGTTTCAATTCATTTTGTTTCCCATTAGACAAGGTAAACGTTATTCCGTCTAGTCTATCAGCACCTGCTTTTATAGCTTCATCTATGGCTTTACCAGCTAATGATATATCTCTAACTGTTACGCCTAGGTTATATTGTGCTTCATAACTGATTATCTTTGGAGGTTTAGCTTCCCAATCATATAGTGGGTACACATTAACATAGCCTGTCTCCATATCTTCTTCGCTTATTCCAAGAGACTTCAATAAGTTGATTACAGCAGTAGTTTTTTCACTACATTTTGTCAATGCTTTTTCAGCAGAGATGTCTTGACTAATCATTGTGAAGCTGAGGCTAACGGTGTCAGGGCCAAACTTTACTGAGCCATATCCTACAACAGTTAAAGTAGTCTTAGCAGTAGACGAAGTATTTTCGAGTTCTGTAATGTTTGACTGTATTGTTGGCTGATTGCCTGAAGTTATCAATGCGTTGCTTAGTAGAGCGAGAGCTACGAGCAGAGCTGCCATCGAAACACCTGAAACTATTCTTCTCATTTTCATACCTAAATAATGATTTTGGAGACTATTATTTCCACAGAGTGCTACAGCTTGTTCTATTTATTAGACAGATCATATAGAACCCTAGAAAAACATCTTGTAGGTGACTCTTTAAATAGCAGAGCCCCCTCATTCAATTGAGACTTGAAGAAAGATGATAAAGCATGGCTTCAATGTATTAACTGCCAAGCTGTATATCCGCTAAGTTATAGAGGATACATATGTCGGGAATGCGGAGACCTTCTCGACGTAGTGCTCGACTTGGATAGAGTGGATACACGTAGTTGGAGCATCTTCAAAGATAGACCGAAAGGGGTATGGAGATATCGTGAGTTGATACCAGTTGATTCATCTAAGAAGGTAACGCTCAACGAAGGTGGTACACCATTAATAGAATGTAGTAGACTTAGTAAATGGGTTGGTTTAAAGAAGATCTACATAAAGTTTGAGGGAGCTAATCCTACTGGAAGCTTTAAGGATAGGGGGATGACGGTAGCCGTAACTAAAGCAGTCGAACTCAAGGTTAAAGGAGTTATATGTGCTTCTACAGGGAATACTGCAGCATCCTTAGCAGCATATGCTGCTAGAGCAGGTCTACCATGCATAACTGTTATACCTCAAGATGCAGCACTCGGTAAAGTCTTCCAAGCATTAGCTCACGGTGCAGTACTCGTAAAAGTTAGAGGGAGCTTTGACCAAGCATTAAGAATAGTCTTCTCTGAAGCAGAGGAGATAGGATACTATATTCTTAACTCAGTTAATGCTTGGAGGCTTGAGGGGCAGAAAACTCTGGGATACGAGCTTGCTGAAGAACTAGGTGGAGAATACTCTGTATTTGTTCCTGTAGGTAACTGTGGGAACATAGCAGCAATATGGAAAGGTTTAACAGAATTGAAAAACCTAGGATTAATAGAGAATACCCCTAAAATGTTTGGAGTTCAAGCAGAAGGTGCAGCACCATTCGCTAAAATGGTTAGAGAGAACAGAGACATTCTTGACCCCATCAAGGATCCCCAGACTATTGCTTCAGCGATAAGAATAGGTAAACCTGTAAACTGGAAGAAAGCTCTTAGAGCTATTAGAGAATCTAGAGGAGACGCTGTCATAGTCTCTGATATGGAGATACGTGAAGCGCAGGCAGCTATTGCTAGACTTGAAGGTTTAGGTGTTGAACCAGCTTCTGCAGCCTCAGTCGCAGGTGCAAAGAAGATGGTTGAGGAAGGGAGAATATCTCCAGATGAAGTAATAGTATGCATATGTACGGGGCACCTCCTCAAAGATCCAAACCCTGAACTCTTCAAGCCTAAAGCATTAATAGAGATCGAACCTGGCAAACAGAAGCTAACACATGAACTCAGTAAACTAAACATCCTACAACTAGAAACTACAACTCACTAACCAATACTTCTACCTTATCTACTATTTTCTGATGCCTTGTGGCCTAATTCTTAGGGCTTGATATTCTTGTCTAATGTTGGGGTCTTGTTTTTCTATGGTGTTACCATGTTTAAGAGTATATTGTATATTTATGCTTTAGTTATTAGTTCTAAATCTATCCATCTAGGTTTTCTTGAGAGTATGTGTTCTCCGAAGAATGTTTTAAATCTTGAAGACTAAAACCAATAGAGAATATATACCTTATAATGGCTAGGAATCTTGTATAGCTTTCAGCAATCTTGTAAGGTCTACCCTTCTTACCATTATTCATCCTCCCCAACTCAACATGATAACTCTCCACGAAACCTAGATCCATTATAAGCATACCATGCTTAATAAGCTTCTCATCAACCCTCCCCCAACAACCCATAAGAATTAGACCATTATGCTAAGCAATAGGCTTTAAAGAAAAGAATATAGATAACTATAGGAGAGAGAAGGGGATACAATAGAGTCAGCTAAAGAAAAACATAGAGAAACGAAAAACCCCTAGGAATTAAACCACAAAGCTTTTTCTGAAGAAAATTAATAATTAAGCTACCGAAAAGTATTCATAAAGCCATGAATAAGATATATCTGCTCCGGCTAGTGGAAAGCTCCGGTAGAGCCGCTCAAGGAGGCGCCGAATATAGTCAGGTCAAGTATGCGGGCCTCTCGAGCCCGAGACCCGGGTTCAAATCCCGGCCGGAGCAAATATACTCTTCTCTTCTTATCTAGGATTTAACTGAGTTAGGGATGGTTTTCAGAATTCATGTAATTTTAGTAGGGAAAAAGAATGGTGGGGGTTGAGGGCTTTTATTAGTCTCTCCATCTTCTTCCTAATAGTGAATCCTATGAGTTCGGCGAACCTCCGCCTAGAATTTGCTCGAATATATTTCTTGGAGACTATCCTGAAAATAGACACAACATCCAATCATATTAAGAGTTACAAGTATTGTAGTAGGTGTGAAGAAGCATTCCTAATAAATACTAAGACTTGTCCAAGATGTGGAGCAACATTAAGAACTAAACCTAGAAGAATTAAGAAAAATATTATAGAGAATCTTTATCTTAGAGATGGGATAAATGTTTAGTTGTTTGAATGTTTTCTTCTTTAGGAAGAGAGAAACTTCATTACTTGATTATATGTTTAGTTTGACGTCTGTTGCTTGATGGGTTGTTAGCTCTCTTTTCAACGCTTCTCTCTTAGCTGTTAATTCTGTGATCTCTTTTTGTAGACTTCTTCTCACATCATCGAGTCTGCTTAACTCTTCTCTCATCTCTTTAATCCTTTCTTCTAGATATTCCATTTCCTTCTTCATTTCCTCGTATTTCTTTAAGTCTGTAAGCATTTTCCAAGTTATTACGAATTTGTATAATTCATCCTCATTACCACTAAATATTACTTGGAAGTTTGCCATATCCTCTCCTCAGTTTTACCTCTGTGTCTGTTTAGCTATAAATGTTGCTGGATTACTTTTCTCTAGGTTTAGCTATTATTTCTTTTATGGTTAGGTTGAAGAAATCGTTTGAATGTGATGGTTTAATGACTAAGGCTGTGTCTGCTCCTCTGCTTGTTCCAGCAATCGCTATTACTTCTCTATCTACAGGTATTAATCCAGCATCAGCGGCCATAACCGTGATCTCAACACAGACTTTAACACCTTCACTGAACAATCTAAGCGTTTCAGCAATTATTGTCAGCATTCCAACTGTGCCAAGCTTATTCCGTATAGATCTCTCTATCCCTGAGAGAGCATGAGACGCTGTAAGAATCTTTCCACCTAAATTCTTTATCTCTTCTTCAAACTCTCTCCTCATCTCTTGTGCTCCAGGCTTCCTGAAACCTGTATGGTGTCTAACTACTATTACATTGAATTCTTTGAAGATCTTACATGCTTTTAGCCCCGTCTCACCAGTAGTTGAGGCTACCACGACATCTTTTATTCCTAGTTCTTGTGCTCTCTTTAAAGCATGCTTTAACGTCTCGTCAGTATTCTCTGCTCCCGGTCTATCAAAGTATATTGTTTCAACTTTTCTATATGCGTCACTCATGATAGTTTAACTAGTTCTACACCTATATTTCCTTGACTTTAGTTAATGTTATATAGATGTTTGGATAAATTGTTTATGCTGAATGCCTTACAGATTCATTTTCGACTTAACAGTTGTTCCAAAAAGATTCTTTAAAGAATTAGCTATAATTATTGATTCAAGAAGTTTACATAAGAAGACTGGAAAGATTTTAAGAGACTTGGTTGATAAGTTTAAGCTTTCTGATTTACTCGGTTTGGAAATATCCGACATACTGGTCATCCTCGAAGACTTAGTAGATACGTATGTTAAGAACTTGGTTTATAGAGAAGAGTTCGTTAAAACTAGGAGGCGAGCTTTGTTTCTTCCTCATTGTGCTAGGAAATATGTTGATTATAGATGTAGAGCTGAATTTGATCCTCGCATACCCACTTATAACTGTAGAAGATGCTCTGAGGATTGCCAGATAAATCAAGCTACGAGAATAGCTGAAAGATTAGGATATGATGTATACGTTGTTCCAGGTGGTTCATGTATCCCGAATATAATTGATCGTTTCAAGTATGAAGGTGTCGTAGGGGTAGCTTGTGGAGAAGAGATAAAACTAGCATCAATCTTCCTCGAAAAGAATAGGATTCCAGCTCAAGCAATTCCGTTACTAAAGAATGGATGCTCTGCTACTAAGTTTAATCTTCAAGCTCTGGAGAAAGTTCTAGAGCTTAACAGTGAACATCGTGTGAGTAGCGGTAAGGTTGACTTCGGTTAGTAGCCAAAGCTGCTTGAAGACTTGATTATAGAAGTCTGTCCTAGCATTTTCTGATACACTTATTACCACATCATACAGTCCGTATAATTCGTGGGCTTCCATTACTGATTCTATTGATTTAAGATGTTTCTCCCAGAATTTTGGTACGGATGGTCTCTTAATCTTTCCAAATATGAATGCGCATTTCTCAGTCTTATCGCATTCTTCTCTCTCAAAGTTTAAGCCCCCCTCTTTAACTATTAGAGTATTGGAATCCTGCAGTCCATTCTCTTGAAGTACTTCTAAGAAAGAATCTATCTGGGGAAAACTATCGAACTCTACTTTGCAGATTAAATCATATGTTCCATAAATTAAGTATGCTTCTCTAACTATTTTTGAGCTTCTAACAGCATTTAAAGCTTGTACTAAACCACTTCTAGGACTAATAATACTTAAAATATATGCCTTCATTCCAAACTCAACATAATCCACTTAGTTTTCTTCTAATAAAAACCTTTAAGCTACTCAAATAAACAGTGCTTCCCATTTTAGAGAAAACATTTCGATTAGTATTCAAGTAAGGCTGTTTATATACTGTTTTTTAACGAGGCCCCCTTGAAAACTCTTCTATAATTATCTTTTAAGGGAGTGTAGAGTACGATTCTCGTTTCGTTTTCGACGAAATTTTATATGAGGATCGTTTATGAAATGCGAGGTCGACAATTGTTGAACGATTTTGGAGAAAGATTATTATAGAGAGATGTGTGACTCTGTTCTAAAAAATATGAAGACATGGTTGCTTGATACTACGTTAAGGGAGGGAGAGCTATACAAACCACTTAAATTATCTGTAAAAACTGCAGTAGCTAAAGCTTTACTTGAAGTCGGGTTAAAGAGGATTGAGTTGACTCTAGCTTATCCTCCCAGAACTTCCCCTGAAGATCTAAAACAACTTCTATCAGTAATAAATGATTATGATGGGGAGCCTGTAATACATTGCCGTGCCTGTAGAGAAGATGTAGAAAGTGCGGGTAGATATGATTCATGGGGTATAGCAGTCTACATGGCTTTAAGCAAAATCCATATTCAGCATAAATTTGGGAGAGATAATTATGAAGAAGTCATTGGAAAACTGATAGAAGCTATAGAGTTATCGAAAGCTATGGGTTTCAAATATATTCGAGCAACAGTTGAAGATGCTTCAAGAATATACTTGGAGGAAGGTGTACACCATCTAGTCAAGATAATCGATTCCCTGAAAGATGTAGGAGCCACAATGGTAAGTGTACCAGATACCTCAGGCTTACTTACACCTTCTCTTTCAAGAGAATTCTTCACAGATTTAAAGAAGCATACTAATGCTCCACTTTCAGCTCACTTCCACAATGATTACGGGTATGCATCTGCTAATACTATTGAAGCTATACTAGCGGGAGCAGATGAAGCACATGTCAGCATCCTTGGCTTAGGTGATAGAAACGGTATCGCAGATCTCTACGAAGTAGCTGCAGTCTTAACCGATACTCATAGACTAGACTTAGGTGTTAAACGTGATTCTCTAAAGAACTTATATGAATACTTTAGTAAATTAACTGGAATAAGGATTCCAGCTAGACACCCGTTAAGTGAGGAAGCTAGAACGGTTAGGGCTGGAGTACATCAAGCTATGACTACTAGAGCACCTGAAGGATACATCCCCAAAATGAAGCTTCAATACGATTTCGGTTCTCCCCGCTATGAGATTACGCCATTCATTAGCAAGAGACTAGTTGAAAAAATACTTGAGGGATATGATATAAATGCTGAGAAAGCTAAGCAATTAACAGAGATTATAGGTGCAGAAGCCTCTAAACAAGATGGAAAACTATCTATTGAAAGATTTAGGCAGATACTTTACGAGCATGGATTAAACATCCCAGATGAAAGATTGGAGAAATACTTAGGATATACAAGAGCATACTTTTTATTGAAGATTAAGGACGAGCACTCAATTGACTCGTTGATTGAACAGTTAGCTAGATGGAAAGAAGTAGAGCTTATTCAGCGAGTTTCTGGAGACTCCGATCTACTATTAATGGTTAAGATGAATCCAGGAGTTGAAGAAACAATTCAGAAGTTTAGGTCAGCCCTCGGTAACGTTTTAGAGAAGGTAAGTTTTCTCATTATACATTAACGTATTCTCTCTAATAAGTTAGATATTTCTCTCTCCACATTATAGTTTCTTGCTCTCCTTAAAAGGTATTCTTTGTTTAAAGTGTCAAATCTTAAATAGACGATTTTTGCAGCTAGATCCATTTCTATCAAACCACCACGTTTGATGAGGAAAACAATGTAATCTTCTGGAGACAAGACTTTTACATTAGTTGGCGCCTCAATTATCCTATTTACCATTTCATCATCCCATCTTAGAGGATATGGTTCCTTACAGATCGCTAGAAGATTATTCATCTGTAGATCGATTAAAGTTAAACAATCATCACTTCCTGTAAGTTTTCTGAAACCTGACTTATTGAGAATATCTGTAAATCGTTCAAGTTCAATATTCTTTACTGCAAACTCTATCTTCTTCGACCAATACGGTATACCGTAAAGATTTACTGCATAATCACTAATTAAAGCATATGATGTAAGCTCCTCCAATATTTGTGATGCACGTTTCACTGTATAGTGGATGGGTTTCATCCACGGCATCATCTCATTAATGTATGAAGATACGTCAAGACCCTTATACATTTCTACTTCTCTTTTAATTCTATCAATTTCCTGATCGCTCAACATTCTGAATCATATCGTTAAAGGCTAAATTTAAAATCTAAAGTCTTTAGAAGCCGGATTCACCTATCGAGTTCTCTAATAAGACAATGGTGGAAAGAGCGATTTTTAGAGAAGATTGTACTGTATGCTTAGTATGCTGATGTATGATAGGATTAGTGAAGCTGGTAGGCTTTTCTCCCATCCAATACCTTTTGAATGTGTGAGAGCTGATGAGATCATGACTAGTTGGGTTATGTGTGCGATGATGAATAATGCTTGAAGAACTGGGATTATGGAATTGATGTGGATGTTCAGATATCGGAGGAGCAGGATGAATGCTAGGTAAGCGTTTATAGGTATGTATGAAGAGATTGAAGCAATCAATAATCCACCCAACCCGCCACTATAAGGTGATAGGATCTCTCCAGACAGCAATGTATATCCTAAAACTATTCCTAAACTAATAATGGATGATGTAAAGCTTCCACCAGTTGGATTAAAGTAAACATGGAGTAACACCATCTTTAAAGGCATGATGTATAGCAGTATCAGATAAATTGATATAACCGGTATTCCTAATGCGAGATATCTTGAAGGTTTATTAGAGATTCTCTCCATCAAGGAGGCCATAGACAATATTCTTAGGATGTTGGTTGATGGAGAAGTCTTAGGTTCCGCACCCATATCTCTTATCATCTTCTCTACTACGAGTAGACCTTTCTCATTCAATACGTATCTACCTCTCCTAGCTTGATTTATCAAAGGCTTCAGGAACTCAAGATGATAATACAGTGTTCCGTAACTTACGTTTAGCAATAGCTTAAGCTGAGTAGCACTCATCTCTCCACGAGTATAAAGTAAAGTAAGGATCTCCCTCCTCAAAGGGTTCTTCAAAAGACTGTAGACTTGCGTATTAAATGTTTTGTGACTTAATTCATTGAATTGTTGCGTCTCTTCAAGCCTCTGTTCCATGAAATTTCTAGTCGTTCTCCTCGGTTTCATAGACTATGGTATAAGCTTTAAAGTAAGGTATAAGGGTATCTGTGATAAGATTTGAATTATGAATAAACTAGTATTTAAATCGGACAGTAACGTTAATTAATAGACAGACCAAACTCGGGGTAGAACACGTCGAAAAATCACATCTCTATAACTTGGAGGCCGGAAAAAGACTGGAGAATTAAACCATAACGCAGTCTTAATGTAAAGAATATAGTGCTTTGCGGCTTAATTCCTTGGCTTTTTCCAGTTTCTGGACTGTGGAGATACGATTCTCCAATGTATTATCCCAGATTTAATCTGGTTGCTAATAAATTTTATAACTGTGTTCAAATAGTGATTATTCATTATTCAAATCTTATCATAGTCTCTACATTATACTCAAGGTACTGTCTTAGCTTCTCGATGTCTAGTGGCTTCCTCAATAATTTACATAATGCTTTCGAGTACCCCTCAACAACATGTAATCCATCACGTTGTATTCTAAGCTCATGTACTTTATTGTAGAGCCTCAATCATAGCTCCAACGGTCTATACTTCATCTCTCATCCGCCTCCATCGTGATTAATGCTAGGTCTTCTGCAAGCTCTCTGAAAGCCCTCTCCCTAGACTTCTGCCTCAGATACTTCTCCGCTATCATGTCTATCATTGTTGGTCTTCCATGGAATGCTATCATTAATGTACGCCAGCCCCTCCAATCTACAGCTACTGCTGTAAGAATATTGCCATCAGTATTCCTCGACTTCTTCAAAGCATTCCCTAAGACCTCCTTGAATGATTTCAATGTCTTCTCAGCTGAGCCAGGATCTTCGAAGACCCATTCAACCCCAAATTCGAAAAACATCGAGAAAGAAAAATTATTAACTAAATATAAAGACTCTAGAATTAAGGAAAATGGCGAAGATTCTTGCATTAATCTTATCAACTTTACTCTTCATCTCTATTAGCATAGTTACAGCTTCCAGTCAAGATGTATACCCTGGTATTTCTGAATCATCTGATAAAGTATCGAAAAGCAAGATAGAAGGCTTACTGAAAGAAGTTGGTAAATTATTGGAAGAAGCTAGGCGATTAATCGACCAAGCAGAGAACGCTGGGTTGGATGTCAGTATTTATGAAGATCTTCTTGAAACAATTGTGTCAAAGTATCAGGAGGGAATAGACTCGTATAATAATAAAGATTACGATAAAGCATTCTCAACATTAATATACGTGAAGACAAGAGTTCAGATAATTATCAAAGCTTTACAAGGAGTTGTAGGAGAAAAGTCTCCACTACAGTTTTCAAGGCAAGAGCTTGAAAACAGAATTGAATCATTAAAGAAGAAATATGAAGTTTTAGAATCAGCAGTGAGTCAGCTAGCTGACAAGAAATCTCTAGATAAAATGCTTAAGCAAGCTTTAGAACTGATTTCTAAAGCTGAAGAAATACTGGATATTAGCTTCCAAGCTGCATACTCACTATTGAATAAAGCAGAAAATATCTTAAAACAAGTTGAAGAAGCAGGTGGAGTAGCACAGGCCACTGCTACTGTCAGTATGACCGAGACTGTGCAATCTTCTACTACGATTGAATCTACTACTCAAACCAGTGTAACAAGACCTGCGACCACCGCTTCGTTCACTTCTACAGTGGGATCCCCTGTTCAAGAAGCTGAGAACGTGACTCCTGGAGAAGTTAACATAGAGTTAGAGAAGAAGAATGGAGAGTATAGAGTTATTGTAGAGCATGTAGAGCGTTTAATCAATTATGAGAATGGGACAGTTTTGGTTATTAGAGAGAAAATCGTGACAGTGGGGAACAAGACCATAGTTTCCATTAGTAAAGAATTAGTTTACGGTAGTAACCAGTCGAGGAATATTGGTCAAGTATCTGTACAGCGTGAACAGAACCTAGTAGGCGCATGGTTTAAGCTCTCCCAGAATACTCATCCTGAAATCTATAAACTTGATGAAGTTATAGAAGCTGAAGTAGTTGACTTCGGAAAGAATAGAGTTAAGGTTAGGCTTAAAGCTCCAGACAATACTACTGGTAGACTCTTCATTATAGAGTTATCTCCAGAGCTTGTAGATCTCCAGAACATTTTAGGGTTTAATCTAACAGTTAATGGTGAATCAGCAATATTAGCTTCAAGCTTACTAGATCTCGCTTCCGGAGCATACGATCAACCAGCCTACATATTCATAATCTCATCGAAAGGAGTACAGATTCTATTATATCTCCCCCACTTCAGCGAATACATAGTTGAAATAAACGCAGTATTACAGAGAATCCTAGAAGCATTCTATGAAAATCTACAGAGGATCTTCACCTCCCAGATAACAATGTATGCAACAATAATAGCAACAATAATATTGCTAGCATCCACGGCAATTACGATACAGCAAAAAAGATGCCTAAAAAAGATCAAGTAAGAGTAAAAAGGCGGCGGCAGCCCCCGAGAGATGGCAAGAGAAGTAGAAGCCTCGACGCATAAGAAGATGTCCTGCACGTTACCACGCAGCGGCCCCGCCGCATCTTAGTGCTGCTCCCTCCCGGGCCTAACACGGTTCGATGCGTGAAGGAGCCGGAGCCCACTCCTACGAGTGGGGCAGCCCCCTACGGAGCCCCACGTGGACGCGCACTCATTCATTTCTTATGCGTTGTACTCCTACTTCTCTTACGCTCTCTCAGGTTTTCTGGCCCCCGCATGTAGCCCGTCTCGGGTTACAGGGAAGGGCTAGCTCCCCGGCCCTACCTGCCGCCGCCAATTACTAGTTACAGCGTCTCCGTTTATAAATGTTAAATCTTTTGATTCCTGCTTTTTATATTGTTAGTTTTTTATGCGAAATGTAATGCTTTAATCATGTTATTAATTCATGTATTAGTCTGGAGACTTTTCTCAGAGTGGCCCAAACTATGGAAGTCTGAGGCTGGGCAGGATGTTCATGCATATTACTTCTTGTAGATGATTACGTACATTTAGAATTTCAAGTTGATCCTGATGCTCTAACTGAGTTGTTTTCATCATACTCTTCAAGGGTTTTGCTCGGTATCCATACTACCTCTACGAATCCAAGTCTTCTTAAGTGTTGGAGAGTTTTTCTAATAGTTTTAGGTTGGAGAGAGAAGGCTTTAGCTAGATCTCTAGATGTCTGCGGACCGTTTCTCTTCAAGTATAATAGTATCCTCATGTTTTCCGGGCTTACTGTTTTGTCGGGAAACTTTCGAAACCTCCAAACATACACCATGAATTATCCAGTCTATAAAGTGTTAAGCTAATACTTAGAGTTAAAGATTCTTATCTTATCTTCCTCAAAACTTCCGGGTTGACTATGTTCTCCGGAGTCTCCCCTTTCAATACTTTTAATACGTTTAATGCAGCTTTTCTCTGAATCTCATGTATTGTTTCTTCACTGTACCATGCCATGTGGGGTGTAATTATGAGGTTGTTTAATGATAAGAGGGGATCGTTGGAGTCTAATGGTTCCCCCTCTACTACATCTAATGCTGCTGAAGCTATCCACTTTTCTTTTAAAGCTTTATACAGAGCCTGACGGTCGATTATGGGGCCTCTAGCAGTATTAACTATGATTGCTGTGGGCTTCATTAATCTTATCTTTTCTTCATTAATTAAGTGGTATGTCTCTCTCGTTAAGGGAGTATGGATGAGGATAGCATCAGACTCAGTTAATAGGTAATCTAATTCTACTTTTTCTACACCTACTTCATTGAATACTTCATCTTTGATGTAGGGGTCGTATGCGATTATTCTAGGATTGAAGGATTTCAGTCTTATAGCTACTTCTCTACCTATCCTTCCTAAACCGATAATGCCGACTGTACTCGATTTTAGTAGATTGATCGGCATCAGCTCTTGATAACTCCATGCACCTCTTCTAACATTCTTATCAGCTTGCATGACCTTCCTCCAACATGCTAATAGTAGAGCTATAGTGTGCTCAGCAATAGGTGATACATCATAGATAACGTTGGCAACTATTACGCCTCTCTCCGTCGCAGCCTCAACATCAACGTTATCCACCCCTATACCGTATCTCGAAACTACTTTCAGCCTAGGCATATTTTCTATAACCCTCCTACTTATTGGTGCATAATCGACTATGACTCCATCCGCATCCCATGCACACCTGATTACATCCTCCTCACTTCGACAATCATATTTAACTAACTCAGCTATACTTGACAAGATTTCTCTTTCAGGATCCATGGTAGGATAGTCTCCATCAGTTATTACAACCTTAAACTTTCTATAATTCATTTTTGATCTTAGTTTAGAGATGAAATATTAAAACCATGTGCTCAATAGAACTATATATTGAACTGGATAATGTTATGTTAAGAGACTATGTCTAGGTTAAAGTTCACAGGTGTAATTTGTCCGATGATTACTCCATGTAGGATTGATGGGTTGATATATAGAGAAGGTGTGAAAAACTTAGTTAATTTTCTTTCAGAGAAGAATGTTGACGGCTTATTTGTATGTGGTACTTTCGGATTAGGTCCAGCTCTAACTAATGAGGAGAGGAAGAAGGTTACAGAATACGTAGTGGAATCAGTGAATAAACGTCTTGATGTAATCATCCAGGTTGGTTCAACTAGTCTTGAGAGTACGCTTGAGTTAGCGAAGCATGCTGAAGATGTGGGAGCAGATGCTGTAGCCTCAACTCCACCATTCTACTATCGTTATGATGATGAATCTATCCTGTCCTTTTTCCGTGAGCTAGTATCCCATGTTAACATACCTGTCTTTGCTTATAATATCCCATCTAGAGTAGGATACGATATCTCTACTCAATTACTAGGAAAGCTGGTGGATATAGGTGTTTCAGGTATAAAGGATAGTGGAAACGATATTCTAAAATCTTATGAGTACATTTATACTGTGAAAGAGAGGGAATCAGGTAGAGGGAGATTTAGTTTTCTTATTGGTACGGAAGCATTAATGCTTCCAGCTGTTATCGCTGGAGCAAATGGATGCGTCTCCGGGCTATCAAATATTTATCCTGAAGCTGTAGTGAAACTCTACCGCCTCATTAAAGATGGTAAGATAATTGAAGCTGTAGACATGCATTTCAAGATAGTTAAAGCTAGAAGATTGATAGAATCTACAGCATACATCCAGTTATGTTATGAGATTCTAAAACTTAGAGGAGTTGATGTCGGGTATCCGAAGCCTCTTCTTAAACGGTTCCCACCTCAACAAGCTGAAGAAATTAAGAAGAAGCTTGAGGAGATAGGCTTACTGGATGACATCTAGCATTATACATTATCCTCTGCCCTCCAATATTTTTCTAAGCTTATATAACTCGTTCCTCAATTCTTCAGCAGTCTTTGTAAACTTGCCCGGGTCAAGTTTTTCATCTTCCTCTATAATTATGTCAAGCTCTTCTTCCCCTAATAATTCTTCTAAAGTATTATCTATGCCGTCTTCTTGAAGAGCATCTTCAACTTTTTCATCTAGACTCTTTTTGTGAGAAGAGTCTATGATGGATTCACGTTTAACTTCTTCACTCTTCTTGGGAGACTCAATTATTCCCTCATCTCTATTTAACTCGATGTTAGAGTGTTCAAGGTTTTCTTCATGTAGATGCCTAGCTTCTCTTATGTATTGTGATTGTGAAGTTACTGGTTTATGCTTCTCTCTTGATAGAAGTAGTGAGACAATGTATGCTGCGACGATGATAAACACTATAATTATCCATAATGTTATTGGAAAAGGTTCAGGGGACATTAGAGTTCACCTACTATACTCCTCATTTCTTCTTCAAATCTTATGAAGAGATTGAATAATGTATCTGATCCTAAAGAGACGAGATAGTATATTGCTCTACTGAGAGTTAACAGTAGCCCAAGAGAGTATGTTAGTGTAAATTTAGAGTCTCCTTCGAGGATGTAGAGTGCTATGGAGCTTGATAAAGCTACTACCAGTATTATTGTGTAGAAGTATGTAGAGACTTGGGTGGGGTGAACCCCGGCTATTATTGGGAACCAATCATGTATTAGTAGATTGAATCTGTAGAGTATCTTTGTTAGAGTAGCTATCAAGCTTGAAACTGAGACTAGTGTAGCTTGTAAAGGTATAACTAATCCTCTCAATGTTCCAGCAGTCTGCCTCCTCTTCTTTCTATCAATTAAATGTCTAATAACGTAATCATAGATGGACTTAGCATAGACTTCCGACCTAGCTCCATACAGTATACTATCAGCGATCACTCTGATAGTTTTCAATACTAGGTTGCTGAGACTTTCTAAGCCTAGAACATTTAATGATTTATTCTGTTCAAATCCTGCTTCAAGTCTTCTACGTAATCGTTTTATCAACTTGTTTAATGTTCCGTAATCGTTTATCTCAAGTATTTTTGAGGATTCTTTTAGAGAATTTGTAACAGATTAGCGTCTCCAAGCGACTTAACGAATGAGGGATAGTTCTCATCTATCTTCTCTACTTGTTTAACCCACTTTCTCCCCATTCTCCCTACTATGAGGAGAGGTAACCCTGCAGTGATAAAGGATAGAGGTATCGGCATTAGGTTGCTAAGTATCGAGTTTTCTGGATTCGTTTTTCCACTAAATGAAATGAATAAGAGTATTAAGGTAACAATGCATGGGGTTAACAATAGTGAGTTTATTTTCTCCAATAACTTAAGCGTCTCAGGTCTAAGTTCTTCATTGTGTAGTATCGGGTCAGGGGGTAGAGTTCTAGCCATTAAGAATATTATCGTAACAAGTGTCCCAGCGATCATAAGTATTGAATATGTTAGAACCTGCTCAATGTTTACGCCGTATATCATTGATGTTAATAGCATCGACACGCTTAGAAATGTTGCAGAAGTTAGTAGAGCAGAATATGCTTCAATATATCTTTTCGCTCTTTCTATCGCTCTATCAAATTCTGCTGAACTTGTTTCAAGCAGCTTTTCATATTCTATCTTCATGAAATTCTCTAAGTCAACCTCCATGCTTAGAGAGTATGAAAGCCTCTGAAGGAATTTCTTGATACTATCTTCTTTAATTGTCGTGGAAACTGTTTGGGTTGCTTTGTAGAGTGTATAATTCCACTTCTTCATTAATGTAGATGCTTTACTGAAGATGCTTGTTAAGTCTCCTAATGCGTATCGAGATTTTCCCGCAAGGTTTATGACATCTCTCGGAGAAGATGTAACAGTCGATAAAGAATACAAGTAGATTATCATTATTGAGTAGAAGTCTTTTATCTTCTTAGTTTGCTTTATCCTCTCCATGTATTCTTTCAGTTTTCTTAACAAAGGGTTAAGCAAGTCCTTCACTCTCCCATATTTTTCTTCCTAAGCTGATCTGTCTCAATGCTTCTTCAACACTTGTGTTGTAGGTGTACTTGATAACTCTCCATACATGAAAGTAGTCAGTTATGTTTAGTCTAGCGAGAGTGGAGAGTAGCTCAGCTCTCATCTCCAAGTCAAGATAGATCTTTTTAATTCTCTACGACCGATACCCTTCATTACGGCTATCTTATTCTCTAGTAAGTGGCTGCTACCCTCACCTCTAAACTCATGACTATCTAGAGCAGGCTGCCAACTAAATAACTTGATATAATCAAATCTGTTGTCTCCTGGATCATATCCGACTACTTCATTTATTGATAAAACTCTTCTTTCTACTTTCCCTGTACTAGGTATTCTTATAGCACTCTGGATGACTATTGCGTTCAGTATGTCTATGTATGTTTTAGGTATCTCTATAGGTGAGCCTGTAAGTCTCTGGATTAGTTTCTCAACGCTTCCAGCGTGGAATGTTGCGAGTACGGGTGCCCCGGTCTGCATTGCTTGGAAAGCAACGCTGGCCTCTTTACCTCTAATCTCTCCAACTATTATGTAGTTTGGTCTCCGTCTGAGAGCTGCTTTTAATAAATCGAATAATTCTATGCTTGAGCCGCCTGTCTCAGCTTGTCTTGTAACTTCTCTAACCCAATTATCATGCGGCACTATTATTTCAGGCGTATCTTCTATGCTTATTATCTTATAGTGGGGGTTGATGAATACGCATACTGCGCGTAGCAACGTCGTCTTACCGCTTGCTGTTTCTCCGCAAAACCATACGCTCATATTGTTTTCTAGAAGCATCCATAGATAAGCTGCACCTAGAGCGCTTATTCCACCATATCTGATTATGTGAACTATGCTTAAGGGTCTATCGCTAAATTTTCTAATAGTGAAATTTGTACCCCTCATACTTACATCTTTCCCGAATACTATGTTTATTCTTGAACCATCTGGGAGAGATGCATCGACGATAGGGTTCCTAAATGTTACCGGTCTTCCAGTTCTTTCTGAGAGTCTTCTAACAAAATTGTCTAGTTCATCTTCATTCTTGAATACTATATTTGATTCGCAGCTTCCGAATATTTTGTGTTCAACGAATATTGGTCCAACGCCGTCACAACTGATATCTTCAATGTATTCATCTCTAATGAATGGTTCAAGTATGCCCAGTCTCACTTTATCCATAATCAGTTGATATTCTAAAGACTAGTATGTCTCACTATTGACATATACTATTTTAGAGTTATTCTTTCTCTCTACTCTGTATTCTCCTAGTTTAACTCCTCCATCTATTCTTACTATTTTTCTAAGCGTTTTTCTAAGGATTGCTTCATGTTCTTCGATAGTGTTAAACTCTATCTTTTCATCTATATGAGAGATTAGTATTTCTTCTATAAGCTCTATCATTTTGTGTATTTTCTCGTTAATGACTGGTTGAATCACAATGTATAATGGTCTCTCCCCGAGTCTCCTAGATTTTATATGAATAAATATCGGGTCTCCCACAGGATAGATAATGTTTACTTCTTTAGCATACTTCATTTCTTGGCTAAGTTGTTCTACGTAGTCTGGGAGCGGCTGCCCCTTCTTAGCAATATTGTCTAGATACTTTACAAGGTGGGGGTTCTTGGAGAGAGCATCATTAAGGCTTTCAGCAAGTCTTTCATCCGTACTTCTAACTATCTGGCTCATCCTCTCACGCTCTCGCTCTAGAGAAGGGTAGAATCTTTATCCCGAATGCAGGATCAACGTCGAAGCTCGGAGTTATCGATGTCTGTTTCACTGCACCTTTAGTTTAGGGACTTGAAGCAGCTTCACTATCCTATCACCTATTTCTTTAACGGATAATATTATGTGGACATCTGAGATGCTTCTCATTCTGACAAGCATTTCTTCATTGAAAGCGTATGGGTGAACAGTAATTATTATCGACTTGTTCTTTTCTTCAACGATGTTCCTAGCTTCTGTGAAAAAGTTGAGTATATCTTCTTCCCTAGCATGTGTAACGAGATATGTTAGGGAATCGATAACGTAGAGGTCGAAGTATTCTCTAAGCTTTATCGTATTCAATATGAGGCCTAGAAATCTTGATGAGAGAACTTCATCCCATTCTAAGTCTTTAACATGCAGTTCATAGATTTGGAATACCCCTTTCAAGTAGTATTCTTTCACTGATAAGCTGATCTTGTCCATTGATTTAAGGAGCCCCCTAATCCCAGACTCAGTAGTTATGTAGAGTGTTTTGAAACCGCATCTGAGAGCTCCATAAACATATTGTTGTGTTAAGACGCTTTTTCCACTATCGTTGGGGCTTCAATCAAGCAGAGGAAGGGAACCCTAAGTTCTCCAATCTTCCTATCCAGTTCAGGATTCATCGCCTTGATATACCTAGTGCTAGAATCTCTCTCACTCATTTTCATCAACCACTTTCGATACATGAAATGATGAAAAAAGGTTCCCCAGTAATAGGCTTCTCAGAGCTAACCCAAGCTTCTACGTATAAGACTTCACTCGGATCCCATAGCCCTGATTTAAAGTCTCCAGATACTGGGTCTAAGACTCTATCTAAACTGTACGGTAGCCATACTGCTCTAGTCTCGTTATTTATGGTCATGTAAACTAGGATGAGATCTATCAATGGGAAATCCTTAACATGGATAGATTCACCACATCTATTTAACAGCATTAGTGATATCGTTATATTATCTGGTGAAACCTCTAAACCTCTTAGTACTATTTCTCTTCTACTGTCTAATGTTCTCTCCTCAATGTATTCTCTGTAATAGGTGAAGAGCGATACTTAAGGTTGAGAGAAGATTACCACCTGCAATAGACCCCGTAATGGATCTAGCATAACCAGCTCCGGTTAATCCACGTCTACTCCACCACCCTATATTTTTTACCTCCTACATATATTAGAGAAGTGGAGGAAAGATTGAAGATACTACTTCTGTCCCCCAGGATCTCTGGAGTTGGTGGAATAGCTCAGCATGTTAGAGTACTCGCTAGAAAACTCTATAGTAAAGGTTTTACAGTAAAAATACTCTCTGCTGAGTTCTTGAAGATACCTAACATAAAGAATTTAGCGAATCTACTCTACGGGGTTACTTCATACTTAAAAACAATTCTAGAAGAAGAATACGACATAGTGCATGGGCATAATCTACCCACTCTCCCATCACTTTTATCTTCTAGCGGTGGAAAACTTCTAACACTTCATGGGGTATACTCTAAGCAAGTAAGGATGCTTCATGGTCAATTCCTCGGATATCTCTCTAGAGTCGTTGAAAAAACGTTCTTAAAGAAGCTGGATGCTTTAACGACAGTATCAAAGGAGGCTGCAGGATATTATCGGAGCCTAGGATTAACGGTAGAATACATCCCTAACGCTATAGATTTATCAGACTTACCTATAGAGTCCGAGAGAATAAGTGACCCCCAAATAGCCTACCTAGGAAGATTATCGTATGAGAAAGGTGTAGACCTCTTAATTGAAGCTTCTTCAAGATATGGTCTTAGAGGATTAGTGGTTGCAGGAGATGGTCCATTAAGAAGATACTTCATGAAAGCTCATGAAAAGAATATGCTCATCTATCTGGGGCCACTGCCTAGGCGGAGAGCATTAAAGATACTTGCTGGCTCAGATGCTGCAGTACTCCCTTCAAGACAGGAAGGTATAAGCACGTTCTTGCTTGAGGCCATGGCTCTAAAGATACCCGTAGTAGCTAGTAGAGTAGGAGGAAACATAGAAATTATAAGAGAAAACTTAGACGGTCTCTTAATCGACCCTGACCCTCAACAGTTATCTAAAGCAGTTAAGAACATCTTAACCAAGACAGTCCACGTAGATGAAATAGTCGAAGAAGCATACAAAAGAATAATAACAGAGTATAACTGGGATAAAGTGTTACAAAAGTATCTAGATGTATATAAGAAGCTCACTTCTTAAATAAGCTCCAGATCGTGGAAAAAGTGAAAGATGATGATCGTATTATTTGAACGCTTAAAAATTTAAAATCATCCTAATCTCCTACACAACTCTTAAAAAACTCTTTTGCCTCAGACCCGCCTTGGTATAGAAAGAGCTCCAGAGTAAAGAGGTATCATACTTAAATTTATCAATTATCATAAATAATTATTTTTACAACGATAATCTTAAGTAGTTTTTCTTTTTAAGTTTCTTTTTAAGATTATTACCAACTGACCGCCGAGTTCAGTCAAATACACTATCCTATAGCTGGCCTGAAACTAAAAATAAGGGGATGAGGGGGCTATTTTGGCGGCTCTAGCACCCGCAGACAAATAGCCTCGAGCCATGCTTCAGACCTTTCTGGGTCTGCCATGGCTGACAAGTATGATCGTGCGGGCATTGCTAGGGCCTCTGCCCTAGCCCCCTCCACCAGCCATAGCAGACCCTGTTTGCCTCAATAGATTAATCAACTGCTTCAATATAGTTCTTAGATCTTTCAATGTTGGTGGATGTTTCTGCCCATTCTTCCATAAAATACTTAAAGCCAGTAGATTACAGTATCTAACCGCTTTCCTATTACACTTCTTCTTCATATTACCTTTACTGCTTTTTGCTTTGAATAATCCAAGATAGTTTATACTCTTATCTATCGATTTAAATCCAAGATAGAACCTAAGATATGTTAGTAGTCCAGCCAGCCCCGTTAATCCATTAACGTCCTCTCTACTCAATCCTAGAGCTTCAGCAACTTCAATGAATCCAGGTATAACTTCAGTAGCTTTCTCAACAATCTCTCTCCTAACATTCTCTAACTTCTTCTCATACTCTTCAACATCACTTGAAACATCTATGCCAATCTCTCTCATCTTTCGAATTCTATCAAGATTCTTGTATATTATCTGCTCCTTCATAAGTAATGGTCTCAACTCAACATCAATAATAGTCAACTGTCTAAAGTATCTATGAGTATTCCTCTTCATCAATGATAATTCATAGACTTTATAGATTAGGTATGCGTCACCTCTATCACTCTTAGAAACTCTACCAATCTTATTCTTCAACTCATCCTTGAATCTCTCCCTAATCTCCTTCCACTTCCAAGGTCTAGTAAAATGGTATACTTTCTTCCCCTCATTGATAATCTCTCTAAGCTGTCGCCACATATTTGGAAATATCGATGAGTCTAGATACATTTCCTGATAGTCTTTAAG
>JAGDWP010000070.1 GCA_023269855.1 Nitrososphaerales archaeon
AGGAAGCATCCCTAATAAATACTAAGAACTGTCCAAGATGTGGAGCAACCTTAAGAACTAAACCTAGAAGAGTTAAGAAGAGTATTATAGAATACTGGTTTTAGGTCTATCTTCTCCACTTTCATAATTTCACATAGTTTAGCCTCATATTCAATCTATATTGTTAGACTATTCCTTTCAATATTAGACTTCAATAGAACTTGTTGACCATCTGTTTTCCAAGATACCATAAGTAGCTGAACTGGATCTTCTATTTCTACATGGTTTTCTGTAGATACGATGTTGGTTCCAGAAGAGTCTAGTCAACCATTATGATGTTGTATCCGCTTGCTTTTCTCAACCTATTCATTATAGTTAATCCTAGGCTTCTCTCTTCGAATCCTTCGGATACCGCTATCTCTACATCTAATTCATCTATTCTCCTCAATGCTTTGTATAGGTTTCTAGCAATCTCGAATAGATTCTCTCTGGATCCTAAGCAGATTATTTCGACTTCATCATAATAGTTTAATGTTTCAGTTGACGCCAAGACTACAACTTTCAAACCATTCTCTTTCAACTTCTTAACATGCTTAACTACTTGGAGGCAATACCTCTCCAAGTTACTGTAATCTCTCGACTCAATTATATATAGAGGCTTAGAAGGCGCGTAATGACGGTACCTCATGCCGGGAGCGATTGCTTCATAAGCTTCTACCAATCCTCTCGCAAAATCAGGTATAGCAATCTTCTTTTGGAGAACCTTCTCAACATCTTCTACTGATAAGGCTCCAGGTCTCAGTAGTACTGGTGGATCTCTCGTTATATCGATGATCGTTGATTCTACACCGTAAAGTGTATCCCCTGAGTCTATGATTACATCTACCTTCCCCATCATATCTCTCTTTACATGCTCTCCACTCGTAGGTGATGGTTTACCAGAAGGGTTAGCACTAGGAGCAGCTATCGGTGTTCCACTAAGCTCAATTAATCTTAAAGCTACTGGGTGGGCAGGCATCCTAACTGCCACTGTCTCCAAACCGGCTGTCACTTCATAAGGTATCTTCTCCGACTTATACAAAATCAGAGTTAATGGTCCAGGCCAAAATTTTTCAGCTAATCGATATACATCTTCACCAACTTCTATCGATATTATACTTAACTGATCCAAGTCTGAGATATGTACTATCAAAGGATTGTCTAACGGTCTACCCTTCGCTTCAAAGATCATCTTAACCGCGGCACTATTCAATGCATCTGCGCCAATTCCATAAACAGTTTCAGTAGGGAAGACTACTACTCCACCATCTTTAATTACTCTAGCCGCTTCTAACAAGTAGTCCAACCTAGGATTTAATGGGTCTATCTCTAGAATCCTTGTTTGTTTAACCGTCTTCATGAATCCAATACTATTCCTCTATAAATGTAGGGTTTAAGCATATATTCAAAACCTACTCTATCTCTTAAAATCATGTTGAAGTAAAGCCTCCGTCCACCACTACTATAGCTCCAGTCATGTAGCTTGACAGCTCACTTGCTAGGAATAGTATAACTCTAGCTACTTCATCTGGATGACCGAATCTTCCAATCGGCAGCCTAGACAAGAACTCAACGCCAGTTATAACCTTACTCAATTCTAGTTTGAGTAGAGTCTTCTCTTTAAGCTTCTTAACACTCTCCGTTTCTATGCCGCCGGGAACTACTGCATTTACCCTGAACCCTTTCCTACTATATTCTTTAGCTAGAGCCCTTGTCAAGGATATGACACCTATCTTACTGATATCATAGTGAACGAGGTCCTTTGCAAATGGGAGAATACTCTCAATAGAGCTTACGTTTATTATCACTCCACCTCTCCCACTCCTAGACTTCACCATATGCTGACACATCCAGAACATTGAGTAAAGATTTACTTTCATAATCTTGTCTAGAAACATTTCATCAACATCAACGAAGTCTTTGAAAACATATATACCTGCATTATTTACAAGTATGTCAGGCTCTCTACCTTTAATTGAATTCCAAAAATTGTCTATCTCTCCTTTATTAGATAAATCTACCTTGAATATTTCAGCTTCTACCCGATACCTTGATACTTCATCCTTAACTTTAACTAATCCATCATAATCAATGTCTAGGAGTTGAAGAGATGCGCCTGCTTCTGCTAGTCTTAATGCAGTTGCTTTACCTATACCGGAAGCTGCACCTGTAACAATCGCGGTTTTACCTTTTAACGAAACCAAGTCACTGAGGCTTGGAAGACTCATCCCACTAATCATATCAACTCAATTCTTAAAAAGTTTTCAGAATAAGGTGATTTCTCACTGTCCCCTCTTGTAGACTTGTTTCACAATCTTCTCTGGATTAAATCTGCTAACCAAGTATTTTTCCGCATCTTCAACACTGAATTCTTTACATGCGTATATGTCTACTGTTGCAAGCTTCTCTTCTATGAAAGTATGTATACTTATGTGGCTCTCACCAATTATCACGAATCCAGAGACTCCAGGAGTAGGATTACTGTATTCTTCTACGAATGGTTCAGAAAGCCTTCTCAACTTTAATACGTCTGGAAGCTCTAACAAAGCCTTAGTAATTAGATGTTTATCTCTAAGCTTATCTCTATCACATCCATACATATCCAGTATTAGATGTAGTCCCCGCATCTCCTATCTTCTCCTCATCAATCTCTGCTTCCTAAGCGAATACACACTACTTGATACCTTATTCAGTATCCCATTATTTTAACATAACACCTAGAAGAAATGAAATAGCTAGTCCAAGGAAGAAAGAAAGCATCCATAAAGCGGCTATCTTCCTAAGTAACCTCACGTTAATTATAGAAATCGGAGAGGAGAATGCAGATCCAATCAAGCTGCCGAGCATTATCTGAGTCAGAGCCGCAGGTATAGCTATCTGTGTTAGAATCCACAATAACAGAGAAGATGTTAGTAAACTAGATGAGAGTTGTAAAGGGCTTAGTATAGCTAACCTCCCCCCAATAGTATATGAGACCTTCTCTGAGAAAAGATACGTCCCTAGGAAGACACCGATGAACGCTATTATATATACTGGTTCATAGCTCTGGCAAATCGTAGGTAGTAAGAATCCAAGATTATTTGCTGAAATCGTGTATGCACCATAAAAGCTAGCAGAATATATGAGAATTCTAGTTGAGAGGTATGTTAGGTCTTCTCCAAGATGCGAGAACAACTTTGCTAACATTGAGTATGTAAGTGGAGTAAGTATCAACGCTGCAAGAGGTGTGAGAACCCATGCTAGAAAGGTTTTTACTACAAAGGTCTGGTCGATTTGCATATTCATGGATAATGATACTCCAATTAGAGAAGCTACAGCGATGTTTGATATACTAACGGGGACTTTCAATAGATTACATATCAAGAGAGTTACTGAGACAGCTATAATTGAGATTGTAAATAATTGGGGTATAACAATTTTGCCTGGATTCATTTTCCATCCTTCAAGCATTAGTCCAATCATCATGGACGCTGTAATGAAGAACGCTAATCTTCTAAACTTAGCTAAACCTGAACTAATTAATCCACTGATGAATAATGAACTATTATTCCAACTAAAGAGTAGACTCATCATGAAGCATAAAACAATTGATAAGTACAAGTCCATAATATTTCCAAACCTTATAGATCGGTTACATATACCTTTGAGCGATTATCTGGAATAATATGTCTGAAGCATCTTCAGCTGAATCACATATATTATCCATGATATCTATTAATTCCTTAACCTGCATTACGTCAAGCGTCTTGAACCGATCAGCTTCCCTAAAGAGAATCCTAATTATTGATGTTTTAAGTTCATCCGCTTGCTCTTCTATGTCTTCAATTTCATGTAGCAAGGGTTTAGCTTTCTCCATATTTTGTTTGAAGATTCTAAAAGATTCAAGTAGCTTCTGAGACGCATCAACGCAAGATTGAATATATTTATCCATCTCTGGAATACTGAAAGTAAAGTATAGTAAATCCCAGCTCGGAGAAGTTACTACTATTTGTTTAATCGAGTCCTTAGCGTAGTCTGCGATATTGTCTATCTCTTCTATAAGATTCAGCAAGTCTTCTCTAAGATGTGCAAAGAAAGTGCCTTTGCAAAGTTCTTCAGATATTCTTCTTCTCATATTATCTGCTTCAGTCTCCATAATATCAACGTCTCTATAGATGCGGTGGATATCTTCAAGCTTCCCATTCTTTATAGAGTTAGAGACTTCAACAAGACACTTAACCGTATTAATGACCTTCTCTATATATTCATCAATAGAATCTAGGATTCTCTTCTCTTTTCTGTAGAACAATGAACTTAACCTAATATTCATCAAATCGTAAGCTACATTGAAAGCAATTAACTTAACTCTTACATATTCGTATTTAAAACACTTCTAACATAATATACAACTTAGACATCTAATAATTATTGAGAATACACTATAAATAATCATTAATATTCATAAACTCATAGTTATAATCCAGGATATATGGTAGTGTTACATTCTGGACATATAATCTTACCATCATCATCTACATAGACTCTATAAACATTACTCTTAGACATCTATCCCATCTCTAAGACAAACATTCTATAATATTCTTCTTAATTCTTCTCGGCTTAGACCTTAAGGTTGCTCCACATCTTGGACAGTTCTTAGTATTTATTAGGGATGCTTCCT
>JAGDWP010000045.1 GCA_023269855.1 Nitrososphaerales archaeon
GAAGCTGCAAAAACCGTCTTCATATATCTTGGCATACCGTTCATCACAGGCTTGGCAACAAGATATACATCATTCAAGATGAGAGGTAAAAACTGGTTTGAGAATGTTCTAGCACCTAAACTTAGTTTAGTAACGCCTGCAGCTCTATTATTCACGATAATCATAATGTTCTCATTTAAAGGAGAATACATAGTCCAGCTACCCTACCATGTCTTAAGGATAGCCGTCCCACTCGCACTCTACTTCTTCATAATGTGGTTCCTCACATTCTTCATCGCCTATAGGCTAGGTGTCGACTACTCGAAAACCACTGCAGTGGCCTTCACAGCTGCAAGCAATGACTTCGACCTCGCAATAGCTGTCGCGGTCGCAATATTCGGCATCTACAGTAACCAGGCGTTTGCTACAGTAATAGGCCCACTATTAGAAGTACCCATACTGATAAGCTTAGTCAACATAGCCTTAAAACTTAAACGAAAACTATATGCTTATCCCAAACTAGTCTACAAGTAGATGATGGAAAATATTAAATATGCTTCAAGACTGTAGACATCTACTTTGCAACTTCTCTCTCACATCCTTCCAATAAATCATGATCATATACGTAAAATATTGTTCAATCCAGATGGGACGAATGTCTGGAAGAGATTGAAAAACAGAAGATCATTACATCAGAAATTTACACAATTACTGTATTCATCGAGAACTATTGATGTATAAATGTGTTTAATTAATTTTAATAGAAGTCGTTTTCTATGAGTTGTAGATGGTGAAAATTCACTTAGGAGTATGTGGTATAGGTTTTGGACATGCGGCTAGAGCAGTACCACTGATTAAAGCTATAAAAGAGAGAGGATGGTCTCTAAGTGTTTCATCATATGGTGAAGGACTTGAATACTTGAGGAGACATGGATTAGATGTTTGTGAAGCGCCTGGAGTATCTTACGGAGTACTTCATGAAGGAAAAGTGAGTATAAAGATGACCATATACAAGAATATCCTCCTACCAATAAGAGTACTAGAACAGATCTCATACGAAATGTCACTGATAGATAGAGAGACTGACTTGGTGATATCGGATACTAGAGCTTCAACAATTCTCGCAGCTAAGATATTGGGAAAACCTGTATTAACTATACTAAACCAATTCAATATTAGGATTCTCTACCCTAGATATAAGTGGATAATTGAAAGCCTTGAAGCTGCTTCACATCTTGTAGGATGGATATGGCTTAAAAGTGATAAGATACTAGTAGCGGATTTTCCACCACCTCTAACTATCTCCAAGTATAACCTTGTATTCCCTAAAGACATTGAGAATGGAGAGAAAGTAAGATATATTGGACCGATTCTAGAAGATTCTATCTATAACTTACCTGATAAAGAGTATCTAAAGAGTAAGTATGGAGTAGGATTGGACGGTAAGCCGGTAATCTTATTCAAAGCGACCGGTCCACTCTATGAGAGGAAGATCTTAATTGATAAATTGATCCCGATCTTAGTGAAGCTGAGTAGAGAATTTGAGATAATCGTCACTCTGGGAGGTCTAAAAGTTAATCTTCAGGATGTAGAAGGTAGCTTGAAAATTTATGAATGGGTTGAAAATCCATTAGAGTTAATTAGTATATCTGACATAGTTATTACGAGAGCGGGTCAGACGACTTTAGCTAAGATTTTATCGTTAGGTAAGCCTGTAATTATGATACCTATACCCGGTCATGCAGAACAGAATGGAAATGCTATCTCAGTAGAAGAAAACAAAGCAGGAATAAAAATCGATGAAGAAGACTTAAACGAGGAAACTTTAAGGTCAAGCATCAACTATATCTTTAATTCAAGTTCCAAAATGAAAGCATTAGATTATTCGAAAGTTTTTAGAGCATTGAATCCAATGCAGACCGTATTGGAAGAAGTTGATCGTCTTCTTAAAAACCACACTAAATAAATTCTAGGGGAAAAGTTTATCTTTAAAGCTTTTATTATTTTTTATGGCAAATAAATGAGTAGTAACCTCAAGATTGATCCCTCAGTTACACCTAGTAAATTGATAGGTTTGCTCGACCTAATCAATAGTTTGGGAGGGAAAATTGATCTAGCTAGAATATCGATTATGCTACAGACTGATGTAGATGTACTGCTTCCAGTCGTCGATCTAGGTGAAGCTATAGGCTTCCTTAAAGTATCTAATGGAGATGCAGAACTAACTGAAGCTGGGAAGAAATTTATTCAAGCATCCCCCTCGAAAAAGAAATTGATGCTTCGGGAAGCAATAAGAAATATTGAACCGATTGCCACAGCATTGAAGCTAGCGCAGAAAAGTGGGGAATTCACAAAAGAAGAATTGATAAACGAGCTTGATAACAAGAGGTTCTTTGAAGAAGAATCCCCAGACATCGATCAGTTCTATTCCTTTATTCTTGAATGGTTGCTATACACCGAGGTTATACATTACAAAGGTGAGGAGAAAAAGTTTTACAAAAAGAAACGTTAACTCAATAAAGTATAGATTTTATCAACGTATTCATAAAATTCTTGGCTTCGCCTCGACCTCGGCCTCTTCAAGTCTATCTTTACTGTTCCAGCAACTCTGGATGGTCTAGCTGTTAGAACGATGACTTTATCAGATATTTCAACAAGTTCTTCAATATCGTGGCTTACCAAGACTATTGAAGATATTGGTAGAACCTGGTTCAGCCAAAGACTTTCCAATTCTCTCCTCAGAGTTATAGCTGTTAACTGGTCTAAGTTACTGAAAGGCTCATCCATTAACAACAAGTCTGGATGAGATACAAGAGCTCTAGCTATTGCTACTCTCTGCCTCATCCCCCCACTCAACTCTGCAGGGTACGCATTCTCAAACCCTATTAAACCCATCATATCAAGGAAGGTTCTCGCTCTTTCCTCCTTCTCTTTCTCTGATAATCCTTTCTCATTAATGAGACCAAGCATAACATTCTTAATCACAGTATACCATGGAAGAAGTGTAGGGTTCTGGAAGACCATCGATATCCTTGGATCAGGGCCATTCAAAGGTCTACCTCTAAAATAGACTTCACCTGAATCAGGCTTCAGCAACCCCGACATTATTCTCAGTAGTGTACTCTTACCACATCCACTTGGCCCCGCTATACCAATAAACTCAGCATACAATACATCTAATGATATATTGTCGAATACCTGTAGTCTATCTCCTTTTCTCATTTTATAACTGAAGGATATGTTCCTTAACGATATTAGAGTTTCAGCAGGTTTTTCCATTGTCATGCTTTTCCTAAACGATTCTTCTAATGGCTATCTCATATAGTCTTCTCCATAGAAGCCTGTTGAGGATTACTATGAATAAGGCCATCCATACTGTTGTCGCTAGTAGTAGCTCTATATCACCTATTGAGGTAGCTATACTCATCATCTTGCCGATCCCAGGATTTTCAACTTCCCAGATTGTGTGGTCGAGAATTGTTCTCTCCGCTATCACTAGAGTGTTCCATCCACCTCCAACCGTAATAATACATCCAGTAATCATGGACGGAGTCATCCTGGGAAGATAGAGGTAGGCTAGCTTCTTAAAACCAGATATCTGCAGTATCCTGAATAATTCCTCTTCCTCTCTGGGTATTACTGAAAGAGCTCCTCTAAGAGAGAATAGCATATACCATTGTGTTCCAAGAAGTATTATTATGAGTGCTCCCAACTCTCTCGGTAAACCTGAGCCGATAGTAAGATCTACTATGAACGGTATTAAGAGAGTCGCTGGAAACGATGCAATTGCTTGAAAGATTGGTAGCAGAATTTTCTCAAGAGTCTTGTTTTCATATAGAAGGATTGAGGCAGGTATAGTCCATGCCAATATTATTAATGTAGCCGTTAAAACTCTACCAAGAGAATATCCAATCATTGTTAATGGCTCGATAAAACCTAATCTTACAAATCCGTTAACTATCAAACGTGAAAAACCAATTAAATTCTCAAAACTAACAATCATAGATAGAACAGGTATTATCGTAAAAGCTATCGCTATCTCTATCAGTCTTTTATGTTTCTCCATAACTGTGAATAAGTTACGTAGTCTCGTACTAATCCTCCAATGTTCAGAGAATCTAGGTCTATGCGCTATTATCCTTACAGGTAGAGTGAGAGGCTTAACAAGTCTTTCAAACCATGCATGTGGGATGACAGTAGCATATGTTTCAAACCTGTACCTCATGCTCAGCCTAATCATTGGAATGAATATGAGTAAATTCATCAGTATTACAAAAAGTAGGACGAGGGCTATAGCTAAAGCTGATTCAAAAACCATTCTTGACGCTATAAACTGAACTGTTAGAGACCCTATCCCGAAAAGTCTATACTCTGCCTCCCCTAATGTTATAATCTCGCATGCAACTAGAAAATACAATCCATTAGCCCAAGAAGAAGGTAGATTTGCAGCAATCTTAGGAAATGATGCAGGGATATAGAGATGCCTTATTTTATCAATGATGCTTAGTCTGAGGAAATTTGTAACTTCAAGAGTTTCTGTAGGGATTACCTTAACTGCTTCATAAACTCCGAATGAGATATTCCATACCTGGCTAGTAAATATTAAGAAAATGGCCGCTATCTCAACACCTATCAGGGGATGAAGAGCTATGAATGCGTAGAGTGCAATGGGGAAGAAACCTAGTATAGGTATAGATTGAAGTATATCGAGGATTGGTATGATGATTTTTTCAAGAGTTTTGCTTACCGCTGCAGCAATTCCAACGATTATGGAGAAAAGGATGGATGCAATTAAAGCTATGACCATTCTCATCCATGAATAACCTATAGCAGCCAATATCGTTACAAGTGTCGCTGGATCCAATTAATGCCGCCTCCATTCCATAAAGCTGTATGCATCTCTTCTTGAAAAATATTCTGAAATCTAGCTGAGCTCACTTAGCATAGAGTAAACACAATACTCTGGAAACTTTTTCAGATACGTTTTCTCAGGCTCAGCTAAGTCTAAATACTCAATAATCTCCTTAGCTTCCCTGATACTCCTAGCCATCTCTTCTATCAAGAACTTCTTCCAATCTATTTTTGGTTCAAGTATGGTTCCTAAATGTGGCGTTCTCTTAAGCTTAATTGCTAACATAATCTGCCTAATCTTCTCCTCAAACCTATTATAGAATATCAAATGGGACCTCACTGAGAATCTTCCCTTAATGATGTCGACATAATCATCAGCTAGCTGGTATGCTATGCCAACCCTCTCTCCATACTTCTTAGCTTCTTGGATTACTTTAGGTGGAGCTCCAGCTATTAATGCTCCACATTCAGCTGCAGCTTCAAATAACGACGCTGTCTTTTCTTTAATAATCCTTAGGTAGAGAGTCTTACCTGGGAGACTCCGATTCATTAATTCTTTTAGAACACCATTAGAAGATCTATCCCATGCGGTTAAGAATATCCTTGCAATATCTAGCCCCTCACTTAAAGCGATCTGAAATGCGAGATTTATCAATCTGTGACCTTCTATTAATGCTCTACCAATTCCTATCTGCCTCCAGAGTGTAGGTTTTCCTCTTCTCTCAAAATCAACATCTATGATATCATCATGAGTTAGACTAGCATTATGTGCTAGCTCCAGAGCAGAGGCCACATCTAATGCTTTCTCAATATCTTTGCCATTTAATGCTTTAAAAACGAGTAGTAGTAGAATAGGGCGAAGCCTTTTTCCACCTGAGAGTATTTTTTCAGCTATCTCTGAATCCAGCTTGTTGTTTACTTTCCTGAAGAGATGGAGATTGAAATCTTTCTTGATTCTTTCAAGATATTCTTCGAGTTCCTGCATGTTTTCAAAGACCAATCTATGCTCTGTCAAAAGATTAGTCATGTATGTAAAAAATGTTTCCTAGTTTTTTACTAAAACGTTTTTAATCTTTTCTTCTATAACCTTCTTCGGGTACGCGCCAACTATAACATCTACTGGTTTACCATTCTTGAACATGATCATTGTCGGGATGCTTGTAATTCCGTAGCGGGAAGCTGTAATCGGGTTTTCATCAACATTTACTTTTAAGAATACCATCTTCCCAGCATATTGTTCAGCTAATTCTTCTATTACTGGAGCTATGACTCTGCATGGTAGACACCATTCAGCCCAAAAATCTACAAATACCAATGGATAGCGGTTTAGAAGCTCTTCAAAATTATGGTCAGTAGCTACTATCGGTCTAGATATAACCTCTTTAGAATGTCTACTCGCTCTAGACTCTTTCAGAAACTCGATCATCATCTTCCTCTTAATCTTCTCTAATTCTTCGTTCTCTTCATCAACCATTTCTTACACACAATGTTTAAACACTATTTAATAGATTTTCCCATTATACTTTTCTTATTTAGATTTAAAGCATTACAGTAGTATATTCTCGCTTCGGTATTGTACAGAGGAATACAGCGTCTTCATCTCCATTATTTTCATAGTAATGTAGCGTGTTTGGAGGTATATGGATAACGTCTCCTGGTTTAACCTCATATACTTCTTCACCTATTTTGACAGTATATTTTCCCCTCAAAACATATTGAACATGCTCTATCTCAGGATGAAGATGAGCTGGGATTCTTCCTCCAGGTTTAATTAAGAATCTTCTAAGCTCCAACTGCTGTGTTCCATCTAGTCTAGTCATCAGAGGCTGGATGAAAGCTTTCTCAGCATCTTGTAAAGGTACCGGCTCAACATCTTTCTCATTCTTAACGACCATATTTATCTAAGTTAATGGGATAGTAAATAAAGGTTAGCCTCTGCTAAACCACTCCAAATAAGAATAGATATATAAGTAAAGTTTACAGGATTTGGGGATGATGTAGCTTGCCTATAATATCGATCATGAAGGAGAGATTCTGGAGCCTTTTAGGTAAGAGTTTATCTGACCCTGAATTAGTGGATCTCCTCCATAGACTTGGAATGGATGTGGAAGAAATAACTTCTGAATCTTTCCGTGTAGAATATAATCCCAATAGACCTGACTATTCTAGCTCTGTAGGTATAGCTAGAGCTGCAAGAGGTCTGCTGGGAATAGAGGTGGGTCTTCCACGGTATCGTTTAGCTCCTCCTAAAACCTATCTGAAAGTTGATCCAAATGTTAAGGATGTTAGGCCATACATCGTAGCAGCAATCGTAAGAGGAGTAAGACTAGACTCTGAGAAACTTGAAGAATTAATCGTTATGCAGGAAGATCTTCACTGGGTACTTGGCAGAGACAGGAAAAAAGTAGCTATAGGATTGCATAACCTCGACGTCTTGAAGCCACCCTTCAGATATATAGCAGCTGAAGGAGATGAATACAGTTTTATCCCCATTGGCGGATGGAGAAAGATGACTCTAAACGAGATACTTAAGAGCCATGAGAAAGGATTAAAGTATGGGCACTTGCTGAGAGGCAAGCTTAGGTATCCATTAATACTAGACTCAAGAGGTGAAGTGCTCTCTTTCCCGCCGATAATAAACTCTACTTTGACAGAGTTAAGCAGTGAGACAAGAAACATCTTCATAGACATTACTGGATTAGACTTAGATGCTCTAAACAAGACTCTCAACATTCTCACAACGGCACTACATGATATGGGTGGAAGAGTAGAGCAAGTTAAGATAGTATATCCGGATAAAGTCTTGGTTACTCCAAACTATAAAGTGAAGAAATGGAGGGTTAAGATTGAGTATATCAACTCTCTACTTGGCTTGTCTCTGACTCCATTAGAAGTTTCTAAAGCTCTAAGAAAGATGAGGCATGGAGTCGAGATTGATGGAAGAACTGTTATTATTACGCCTCCACCTTACAGGGTAGACATAATGCATCCAGTTGACTTCGCAGAAGACGTGGCCATGGGTATAGGTTACGACTTTCTAGAACCAAAACAGCCTCAAGTATTAACTTACGGTAGATATCATTTGACGACGAGAGTTGAAGAATTGGTTAGAGAGATAATGATAGGCTTAGGATATACGGAAGTTATGAATTTTACTTTAACAAACTTAATAGATGAATTCGAAAGAATGATGGTGGAGCAGTCTCCTCATGTAAGACTATTAAATCCAGTATCTAGTGATTACTCAATTCTGAGAACATGGATCATTCCAAGCTTAATGAAGACTCTATCCCTCAACAAAGGTTCACAGTATCCGCAGAGAATATTCGAGGTAGGAGACATCGTTGAACCAGACTCCACTGTTCCAGAGAGAGCAGTTAGAAAGACGAGGTTAGCATGTATTTCATGTCATGCAGATGCTTCATATTCTGAAGTTAAGTCAGTCTGCGAAGAAATATTGAGGAATCTATCCATCCAAGAATGGGAGTTTAAACCATATGATCAATTGCCCTTCTTAGAGGGTAGAGCAGCAAAGATAATTGTGAATTCTAGAGATATAGGTATACTTGGAGAGATACATCCACAAGTCTTAGAGAATTGGGGGATCACTCTACCAGCAGCAGCAATCGAACTATACATTCATGAGATTCTCCAACTATTTATCTAACATTCATGTAGAGAGTTTAGAATATTTAATAAAAAGTTATTAACTCTTCATTTCAATAATATTAAATGGCCCCACCGCTTCCTTAAGCCTCTTGGAGAGAGGCGTGTGTCCTCCCAATGATGAGGGGTTGTCGGCGGTGGGGTACACATTAAACTTTAATTTATTTTGTGTATTACCTTGTTCCATGATTTTCTATCTTGTTATTTCTTGAGATTTCACGAATTCATATAATTTCTTAGCGTTTGGGTCTTTTTCAAAATGTTCTCTTATAGGTTTTATTATTTCATTTATTGCTTTTGCGACAGCATTCTTTAAGTCTGCAGGATGTAGTTTACCATTAACATAGTCTTTCTCCAATTCTTCATAACTCCAGTATTCTATATCTCCTCCATACTTTGCAGGTCTTTCTACGTAGAGAGACTTCATCTTTCTGAAGATTATGTATTTTGCATATTCTAAGATTGGGTTTCCGCGAACAGTTCTAGCTGGACAGTATGCTTCATCGATTTTACTCTTAATGGTTTCGAAATCATCATGTACAAATATGCTTGTCTCAGGGATGCTTTTACTCATTTTAGACGCTATTTCGAGATTCATTTCAGAATCTTCTTCATATCCTGCTTTTTCAACAGGGCCTTGGAGACCCATAAGCATATGGTGGTGGACGGCGACAGGCTTCTTTACTCCAAGCTTTGGTGCAAGCTCTCTAGCTAGAATGTTTGCACGTCTTTGATCCAGGCCTAACTGACAGATATCAATATTCATGTAAAATATGTCTGATACCTGCATTGCTGGATAGATTATCTGGGCAGCTTCCTGCATTTCTCCCTCTCTCCTACCCATGATAGGTAGTGCTCTTAAAGCCCGCTTTAATGTAATATTCTTAGCAACAAGGATAACATACTTCCAGTAATCTCTACTATTTACTAAATCATTAGCCCAGACTATCTCAACTCTAGATAAATCTACTCCTGCAGCTTTCCATACTTCTACAAAGTATTCTCCAACCTTCCTTATTTTCTCTAAGTCACCCCCCATCTTATTGTTTATCATTGCATGCCAATCTGCCAAGAGTAGTTTAAATCTACATCCTGCTTCCAGCATGTCTTGAAGCTTGATGGCTCTAAGAACTCCGAAAGGTAGATGAGCTAAACCACTAGGTTCAAAACCATCATAAGCAATTGGGTGAGCTTCAGTCTCTAGCAGAATCTTTAATTCCTCATATGTTATAACCTCCTCTGTTGGAGGTCTAGTTATTAATTCGAGTCTCTTTTCTAAATCCATCATACACCATTGAATTCGCTTTAAATGGATGAATTAAAGATAACGGTTGGCATGGCCAGACTAGAAAAATAGAGAGGGTAACAGAATACTAAAGCTTTAATGAATGTTCTAAGTCATTTGATTGGCCATAAATTCTCCCTAAGGAAGCGATCTGAGCTCCATGGAGAAGATATAGTGAGTTATCCCTAGTCCTGCTTTTTCAACACTAAAAATTTAGAGGTTCATCAAGTAGTATTTTCAGATGAAAACCATGGTTGATGTTCTCAAATTCATGTCATCTCCCATTTTCGTGAAGGGGTAAACTTTTTATTAGCAACCTTGCAGATATCAGAGATGGTAGTCGAATAAGTTGGCGAGAGAGGTCTAAGAAAATGGAGTACGATGTCTATCCTGTTCGAAAAGTCATTAAGAGAGATGGAAGAGTAGTAGATTTCGACGAGAATAGGATAAGGGAAGCTGTTAGGAAAGCAATGGTCCACGTAAATATGTATGATGAAATCACCTTGAAGCAGGTTGTTGATTACATCTTAAAAGTAATAGCTGAGAAATTCGGCTCAGAACGGATACCCCACGTTGAAGATATTCAAGACATCGTAGAGCTCACTCTAGTTAAATTCGACCTCTACGAAGTAGCTAAAGCCTACATTATATATAGGAAGGAAAGAGAGAGAATTAGAGAAGAAAAGAAGAGGATACTAGAGAAGGATTATGTAGATGAAGTAGATAAAGCTTTCTCAGTAAATGCTCTACGTCTCATGGCTAGCAGATACCTCTTAAGAGATGAGAAGGGAAGACTAAAAGAAGGACCGAAAGAAATGTTTAAACGGGTTGCAGCACTCATCGTTATACCAGATATTCTATATGATCCACAAGTTTACGATGTTAATGGTGGGATTGAACCTCATCCATGGGAAGACTTCGATGTTGATGCATGGGATGGAAAACTAGGTTTAGGTAAACAGCAGAATGGTGGATTCGATTTCAAATGGAATAGGTGGCATCTAGAGAGAATGAAGAATCTCTATGATAATCTTAATTCACAAGGTCATATGAGAGTTACATGGTCAGTAATCTTGAAAATGCTTATAGACGGATCTTTTGAAAAATACTACCAAAACTGTCTACAATACTATAAGCTAATGGTTGATAAGAAATTTATGCCGAATAGCCCTACACTATTCAATTCAGGTGCAAGGCTTGGACAGCTATCAGCCTGCTTCGTTCTAGATATTGATGATGATATTGAATCTATAATGAATGCAGCGAAAGATGCTGCAATAATCTTTAAGTCAGGAGGAGGCGTGGGGATTAATTATTCAAAGCTTAGACCTGAAGGAGACCTCGTATTCTCAACGTTCGGTGTAGCTTCAGGACCAGTATCATTTATGAGGATTATAGACACTGTTACAGATGTTGTTAAGCAGGGTGGAAAACGCAGAGGCGCCAACATGGGCATACTCGAGATCTGGCATCCTGACATAGAGACTTTTATCCACAGTAAGGAAAAAGAAGGATTCTTGGAAAACTTTAACATCTCAGTCTTGATAACACCTGATTTCTGGAAATACTATGAAGAGAAGAAGCAGTATCCATTAAGGAACCCTAGAGATGGAACAGTATGGAGAACAGTAAATCCTGAAAGACTATTCAGAGAAATAGCTGAGGCAGCATGGAGGACAGCAGATCCTGGAGTACTATTCCTCGACAACATCAATAAACATAACATTTTCAGGAATACGTTAGGAGATGTTAGAGCCACAAACCCATGTATTACAGGAGATGCAAGGATCCCGAGTTCCCTCGGTCTCATCAAACTCTCTGAACTTCATATACTATACGAATCCGGTGCTGAGATTGAGATCTTAACAGATAATAGAGCTCTTGAAGAAAGAATACTCATTGCTCCCTATGGAAATCTGGTACGATCCTATTATGCTCTGCAGGCTACTTTACGTAAACCTCTAAGAGTGATTAAGAGAGGCATAAAGCCTGTCTACGAAATAATCACAGAGCATGGATACACGATAAAAGCTACTGAAGATCATCTATTTCTAACCAGTAGAGGATGGATCCCACTTAGAGATCTAAGAATAGGCGATGAACTGAAGATACAGTCAGGTGAAGGAGGCTTCGGTAAGATAGGCTCGGAAAGCTTAGGAAGAATCCTTGGATGGTTTATTGGAAACGGGGATCAATCGAACAGAAGGATAACCTTCTGGTTTTATGGAGAAGATAAGAAACTCGTACACGTTATAGCCGACGACATCCGCAAATTATTTCACATAAAACTAAAGATAAGAAGAGCAGGAGATAGAGACGCATTCTTCATCACCTCGAGAAGACTCTACCAACTATTCAAAGATCTCGGAATATATGAAAAGCTAAGGATTCCAGAGATAATTTTCCAAGGAAATAGAGAAATGCAGAGAGCCTTCCTTGAAGCCTTATTCACAGCCAATGGAAAGATAAACATAACGGAGGGAGAACACTCCATAAGACTGACCAGCATATCACTTGACCTGCTAAGAGATGTTCAGCTACTACTCTTAAACTTTGGAATAGTCTCTAAGATATACGAGAATAGAGGGGTAGCTCAACTGAAGGTTCTGCCTAATGATAGGAGAGAGTATAGATCTCGTAGACGGCAAGTCTACCACGAGCTCTCAGTAGAGAACGAAAACATAGATTTCTTCATTAAAAAGATAGGTTTCCTAGATGAAGATAAGGAGAAAAAAGCTCTTAAATGGGTTAGCAGGAAGAAGAGTAATGTTGAGAAATATGTTACGAAGGTGAAGGAGATACGTTATGCTGGAATGGAAGAAGTCTATGATGTTTCCGAGCCTATAACGAATAGCTTCATTGCGAATGGCTTCTGCGTTCATAACTGTGGTGAGCAGCCTCTCTACCCCTATGAATCCTGTAATCTTGGAAGCATCAATCTTTACGCTTTCATTAAGAAAGTTAATGGAAAGAATGAAATTGATTGGGATGCTCTAAGAGAAGCAGTTAAGTGGACTGTAAAATTCCTAGATAATGTGATAGACGTTAACAAGTATCCTCTTGAACAGATTGAGTATAAGACGAAGAGGACTCGTAGAATAGGTCTGGGCATAATGGGTATGGCTGATATGTTGTTTGCTCTAGGTATACCATATAATAGTGAAGAAGGTTTCCAGACTATGAGTAGAGTAATGGAGTTCATAGCATTCCATGCTTACAAGACAAGCATAGAACTAGCCGCTGAAAGAGGACCGTTCCCACTATATCATCAATCAGAGTATCCTAAAGGAGTATTCCCAATAGAAGGATATCATCACCCTGAATGGTGGACAATGCCGTGGAATGAGCTCTCTGAAGAATTAAAGAAGAATGGGATAAGAAATAGCCACGTAACGACTGTTGCACCCACTGGAAGTATATCGATGCTTTTAGACGTCTCATCTGGTCTCGAGCCTCAGTTCGCATTAGTGTATGAGAAGAGAGTAACTGTTGGTACATTCTTCTATACAGACTTGGAATTTGAGAGGCAACTTAAAGAACGTGGTTTACTCAACGAAGACATACTGAAGAAAATCTCTGAGAATGGTGGCTCGGTGCAGGGGTTAGAGGAGATTCCGGAAGATCTTAGAAAGGTCTTCTTAGTAGCTTATGATATTCCATGGTGGGATCACGTTAGAGCACAGTATGAGATTCAGAAGTGGGTTGATGCATCAGTCAGTAAGACTATAAACATGCCAGCCTGGGTTACCGTAGAAGATGTAATGAAAGCATACATGTTCGCTTACAAGCTAGGGTTAAAAGGCATAACAATATACAGGGATACGAGTAAGACTGCTCAAGTACTAGTAACCCCCTCTCAAAGACTGAATAAGTATCTAACCTTAACTCCGAATAAGACATTAGAGATAATGAAGCAGCTAGGCATAGAGCCTCCAAAGATACATAATGAGATTAAGGAGAAATTGACTGAAACTAGTAAGCCTGGGATAAAATTGGCACTCACTGATATCGGTGCAGTTGAAACTACGATTGAAGAGCGAAGAAAATATGAATCGATTAGCTCATCGAAGAAAGTTGAGAAATGCCCTGTTTGTGAAAGTATAAACTTAGTCTATCAAGAAGGATGTGTGAAATGCTTAGATTGTGGTTGGGCTAACTGCGTTATTTCATGAACAGCTGTTTATTAGTAACCTAGAATCTTTGATGTTATAGACAATATTTTTTCTTCACCAATTATTGGTTCAAGAATTGTTTTTGCAGCTCTCTCAAGAATCTTCAAGTATTCTCTAACATTATATTCTCCACTTCCACAAAGTTGTGGAAGTGCTGTATCAGCCCATTTACCACCTGTTATTACATATCTTATTGATTGACCTGGCTCTATCCTGCAACCCAATGATTCAAGTTTTCTAGCTGCAGTAACATGCAATACTCTATTTACATATTCCTCAGGATACTTACTCAAACTCTTAACAATAATTAAGTCTTCTATGGATGCCTCACCTAAAACTATCTTCTTAACGTACTCTCTATATAGATTCAAGCATTCTAAAGCTTTCCTTCTAAGCTCGCTTAATGTATCTGCCTTAGATAGTTCTTCCAGAATCTGCAGCTGCATCTTCTTAACTATAAGTGGTGTATCTCTTCTTCTAGCTTCTATTCCTCTATACTTTAATGCACCATTGGATAATGCTCCGAAATATCTATTATTGATAGGTTTAAATGGGTTTAACCTAGATTTTAGAAAGATTATCCATTTGTATCTTCCCTCATAGCTTAAAGGTAGATTAAGTTCGCTCTCTATCTTCTCAACTAATTTTGTATAATCTTCATCATCAGCATCTTCCTTAACTATCCAAAGTGAATCAACCAAGCCGTGAACTACTTTAAACCCTGATTCTTCAACTATCTTTATCGTTCTAAGAAGAATATCTCTAGCTAATGCACATACAGCTAGATGTGCTTCTCTTGACCCAAACTTTGCTTTCTTAAAACCTAGATATCCAAAAGAAGTTACTAGGATCCATTTCAATGCATCTGCTCTCCTACTATATACTTGTCTTAGAAGGGGATCAGATACTTCTCTACATCTCCCCTTATATTGTAGACGTTTCTTTAATGGTAGTTCTATAGCTCTTGGAACAATCCCCCTCCATCTTTTACATACATGATAATTGACTTCAGGTATTCTTACTCCATCATCTTTACAGCATTCACAGTTAACTGTTTCTCCAGAAATATTGTACCTATACATTAGCATAGGGTATAAGCTTTTGAAATCTATCTCTCCAACATTCCAATATATTCCAGGTTTAGCGTCAAGTATTAATCCTCCCCTATCAGCTATGTTGAGCTGCCATCCACTCATGTAGTTTTCTCTCTGCGGGATCCATGGTAAAAGTATCCCAAGCTTATAAGCTTCATAATATTGTAGAGAAGACATACATGAACCAATAGTGTATCTTGAAGCATATTGAATAGGTATCCTACATATTCTAGCAATCTCTAATACTCCATCTAAGCCTGTCTCTTGATATAACATTGAGTTAGAAGAATCTATGTGGATTCTACCCTTAAGCTTAAAACCAGTAAACTTATGGTAAATTCTACCATAGCTAAAATATGATTTAGACTTAACGTCATATCTAGGTTTATGGTCTAATCTTCCAAGCCTTAGCTTAACATTATTTACTTCCGCTCTATAGTAGAGGTAAGGTATAAGGAATGAATCTCCATCTCTAGTTATGATCACGTCTACATTTAGGGAATCCAGCGTTCTGGTTAATTCTTCAAGTATAGATTCTTCAGAAGAATCTAGTATCACTTCTTCATTATTTATCTTCAATGAAGCTTCAGCAAGCTTATCTTGAAAAGAAGGCAGAACATTACTAGAAGCTATCTTAACATTTAGATACGCTATTTTAAGCCATGAAGTATAATAATCAAGGTCTTCAACATTATCTAAGATTCTGAAGTTGTTTTCTGAGTAATCTATGTATGCAGTAGGGTAGAGGTCATAACAATATAGGAACTCCTGCATAGATGGTAAATCCACGTTGAATACTTTATAGAATCTATGATTTCCAATGTTTAATACTTCTCTAGCTAGCTTCTTTTTCCCTCCAAACGGTACTTTAATCTCTAATACTTTTTCTAGAGGAGCTCCTGGACGAGTATATTTTTCAACGAAGTCTAAATCATATTTGCTTGAAAGCATCTGGCTAAGTAGAACTAATTTATCAAATGGTCCTTGAACATAGATTTTAGGCATCCATTTAATCTTCTCTATTTCTGTTCCTCCATTTTTCTTCTTTACCCATATAGCGACTTCATTCATACTTAGAGGATGGACGTCAAGGAGCCAGCCTCGCATCAATCTTCATCTCTTGCTTTAATTCTTTCTCTAAAGCCTTCAACCTCTCTTCATGGGATAGAAGCCCAGACATAGTGAATAAATCAAATACGTCTCTCTCAGGATACATTGATGCTGCATGAGAATATCTATAAACATGACCTACTAAGCTATCAAATACGTCTCTCTCATCTCTCAGTAAAGCTTTTTTAAACTTCTTCCAACGTTCAAGCTCTAACTCAAGTCTCTGTCTGTACGTTAACGTAGTCCTACCCATACTTCACAAGTAGGTTGGAAACATTGTTTATAAGCTGGAGAGATTACTGAAAATGGTAAGGCTTATCTAAAAATGGCTTACAACTTAAATAGAGAAGATGAAAATGGGAGAACATTGGCCATGGCATAGACTTTCTCGAAGATAAACTAAGCCTTCATAAATCTTCATCTAATAGAGTGGATACTACTTAACTGAGAATGAAGATTCTCTCATTTCTTTATTTTTCACAGCATGTTTCACTATCTCAATTGAGCAGGCATTATGTCTTGAACAGAAATCTTCGCATCTCTCAGCCCAAATCTTCTCTCTATATCTTAACCCGCATCTCTCACATACGTATAATGTCTCATCTAGAACTCTAATTTCCTTAACCATGTCTTCTACGTATTACTACTCACCCTCTATTATATAAGACTAGAGTAATTACATCTATACTAACTATGCTTGCTGGAGAGATGGAATAGCCAAGTACTCCATCACTGTCATCATGGTCTGCTATGCGACAATCTTAATATTTACGGTTTCTTCCTAAATAAATTGATAGTAATGAGTTTGCCTAATGTCTTCTCAATAGATTTCTCTCAAACACTCAATTCTTTGATATTCTTTACGTTGACCTCAGCTTTAATTGCAATCTTCACTCGTGGGAAGAGAGAGCGAATTGTGGAAGCATATGTTATAGTAGGCTTTCTAGTAACGTTCATACTGTCTATAAACCAATCCTCATCAATATCTCTTAACGGTCCAGTCAAGATATATTCATCACAATATCAGATAATATCCTCCCAAATATTCGTTGATCAACTCTCAATATACATTGCATCAATATTTGTATTCATAGGGCTTATGTCATCAATATTCTCAGTCAACTACATTGAAGAGAGGAAGAGGGAATACTATCCGCTGCTGATAGCTATGGTTACTGGAATGGTTGGCGTAGTTTTCTCAGGCGATTTCGTAACATTATTCATATTCTGGGAAATGATGAGCTTAACGGCATATGTTCTCGTAGCGTTCTTCTACAATAGATGGGAGGCCGTAGAAGCATCTTTCAAATATCTAATCATGAGTACTGCTGGAACAGCCTCCATACTGTTTGGTTTATCACTTCTATACGGTATGGTTGGAACGCTCTCTTTCACAAGCTTAGCAGAAATACTTAGAACAAATCAATTCCAAAACAATGCATGGACTTATCTCTCAATAGCTTTAATGATAGGAGGATTCGGAGTAAACGCTGCCATGGCCCCCTTCCATAGCTGGCTACCTGATGCTCATCCAGCTGCTCCAAGCCCTGTGAGTGCAATGCTTTCCGGCGTAGTAATCAAGACAGGTGTGTACGTAATGTATAGAATTCTAACATTAGTATTCCCATTATCATTATTCAATTGGCAGACAGGGTTGATCCTATTCTCAATAATAACGATGATTATAGGAAATACTCTCGCTATGCTTCAAAACGATATCAAGAGGTTACTAGCTTTCAGCAGTATAGCACATATTGGATACATAGTCTTCGGTTTAAGTATAGGAACCGTAGCGGGACTGGCTGGAGGGCTCTTACATATACTGAACCACGCATCTATGAAAGCCCTCCTCTTCCTCTCCGCAGGTGCATTAATCCATACAGTTAAAGTTAGAGACCTGGATATGTTAAGTGGTATAGGTAGGAGGATGCCTATAACAGTTACATGCCTCTCCATAGGTGCTTTCTCATTAGCTGGAGTACCAGGGCTAAACAGTTTCGTAAGCGAATTCCAGATAATAACCGCAGCTATAGATGCGAAACTCTATCTATTTGCAGCTATAATGATCTTCAATGTGCTACTCGGCGCAGCATACTATTTAAGAGTAGTCCAGATACTATTCATACGGCCTCCCACAGATGTATCTCAGAAAGCAAAAGAAGCTTCACCAATAATGATAGCGCCACTCATTATCCTATCAATACTCGCAATAACAATAGGAGTATTCCCTGGACCATTCGTAGAAACAGTGAAGAACATAGCTGTAAGCATCTCTACGTAACTGGACATACAGGCAGAGTAAACTTCTAACTAGACACTTTAAGAATAATAAAATAAAATCAGGTCTACACATATCCGTATCAATAAGCACGCATCTATGTGACTATCAGATAATAGAAGACTCACTATGTAACAGAAATGCATAATCCTGTCTGTCTATGGTGAGATAGGATTCTCTCTTTAAGTAAAATATTCAAAAAGTTAAAATAGAAAAATACTTGTTAGGAGGGTTCGCCCAAAATCTCTCTTTTATGATTAAAATACCTATTAACTAGTTCTAAGACCTATCTTTTGGATACAGTCTTGAACGATGGAAAGAAGATGTACAAAGCCGATGTAATAAAGCAGGAAGTCTTAGAGAAGTTAAGGAAGCTTGGAGAAAAAATCTATAGAGACTTATCTAGAGGAGAATTTCCCGAGCTCAATATTCCTTCTAGAACAACTAAGAATATAGTGTACGATGATAAGTTGAGGCAATATGTTCTAGCAGGTAAAATGAAGGAGAGAACCACTAAGAATATTCGCCATCTTAGACCATTCGCTCAACTTCTCTGGATAGCATCATTCGGTAAGAAACTAATCGAAGCAGCTAAGACATCTACGTTGAGAGACACTTATTATGTAGCTATAGGTGAGGGAATAGACTTCGAAGACCAAGCTGAAAGCGATGAAATGATAATGGAGCTTGAAAGCATCATAGACTCTCCTAGAGAAGACTTCCACATATTCCCTGAAGAACGTGCCTCAATATATGGTGACTTAGTGATAGAATATACTGTTCCAGGATTCAGAGGCAAAAGAGTAGATCTCTCATCTCACCCAGACGGGTTTGCAATCGGCCCAGCTCTAACTACAGCTGAATTCGTAAAATGTGGAGCAGAAGTACTATTCGTTATTGAGAAGGGTGCAGTCTTCAGCAGATTCGTAGAAGAAGGCGCTGACAAGAAATACAAAGCCCTACTCTTACACACAGCTGGACAATCACCTCGTAATGCTAGAAAACTAATTAGAAGACTTCATGAAGAACTAAGCCTTCCCGTCTACGTTTTTACAGACGCTGACCCTTATGGAGTGCACATAGCTTCAGTCCTTATACATGGGTCAGCTTTAAGCGCGCACATCAAAGGGATAAACGTTCCAGACGCTATCTGGGCAGGGGTATGGGCTTCTGATATAACAAGATATAGGCTTCCATCAATGAAATTGAATGATCAAGATATTAAGAGGCTTCGGGAATTAGAGCAGGACCCAAGATACCAGAATGATCCATGGAGGAGGGAGATAAAAGAATTCTGGAAGATAAAGAGGAAAGCTGAGCTTGAAGCATTCAGTAGATATGGTTTAGATTTTATCGTTAAAGAATTCCTACCTGAAAGATTGGCGGAGCTACAGAAACGTTGAAGCTTCTAGAGAACTGGCCAGCAATACTTATAGAGAAACCGAAACCAGCCATAGTAATCTCAGACATACACTTCGGATTCGAGGAAGAACTTAGAGATAGAGGAATAAAAGTGCCTTCACAGACGTGGAAGATTACAGAATACTTGATGAAAATGATTGAAAAATGGAATCCTAGAAAGATAATAATCCTCGGTGACCTGAAACACAAGATCCCCTATTCTTCACCTATCGAGTGGGAGGAGATGCCTAAAGCAATAGAGAAAATAAGAGAAACAGGTGTTGACATAATGCTAGTGCCAGGAAACCATGATGGAGGCATTAAGAAGATTCTAGGAAATCTTATAAGATATGCTCCAAGCCATGGATTACTGTTTGAATGTGAGAAGAAATTCTTCATGTACCATGGACATAGATGGCCTGACACAAGCATACTCAGATGCGATGTAGTCTTCATGGGACATCTCCACCCAATGATAAACTTTAGGACGGAAGTAGGCAGCATCATTAAGAAACCAGTATGGTTACTAATGGAAGGAGATAAGAAGAACATAGTTAGATTATTTAGAGAAAAATATGGTTTAAAAGTTAAAGGAAGTGGAAGAATCAACTTAATAGTTCTACCAGCTTTTAACCCACTTCTCTCCGGAATATCTATCAATAACCTGAAGCCAAATGATAGATTATGGCCCCTGATAAGAACTGGAAGTTTCACACTCTCTAAAGCTGAAGTAATCTTACTGACTGGACAGAACCTTGGAAGATTAGAGCAGATAGAAAAAATAACGGAGGATAACATATGACTAAGGAGGACCTAGACTTTAAAGCTACGGAAGCTATCAGAGAGAATAGAGTAAAATTATATATCTTCAAACCAAGTGGAAGAAAAATGTGGATAGTAGTTGGAAAGCATGGACGCTACCTGGTTCTACCCGAAGCAGAATACTGTACGTGTAATGACTTCTTCTTCAGAGTAATGAGTGGAGAAAAACCAACATGCTATCATCTACTAGCCGTAAGAAAAGCAATCCAAGAAGAAGCATACAGCATCATAAAACAGGAAGACACATCATATAGAAAGATACTTGAAGAATTACTATCAAGCAAAGCCGAGAATAAAACAACATCATAAACTATAGTAATAAGAAGTAATCAATAAGGAAAAAGGGAGCTCAATAAAATAAACTGAACAGATCAAAGAAGAAGCAATATCTATCCTTCAACTATACAGTATGTCGTGAATATAGGCGGGTTCTTGATAGACATTTAAAGAGAAAGTTTTTATAAAACCGAGAGAATAATAGAGATGGCAAAAGACCACGGCGCGACGGCGGTACCACCCATGAACAAGGGAGCGAATCTCCCGTAGATGAATGGGTGGTCTCCTCCCGTGGTCACAGAATGGAGACCTGAGGAAACAAAAGATACTCAGGTCTAACACAGGACCTCCACAAAACCCTTATAGAGAAGCCTACTCCCCAGGCATAGACTCCGGTTGATCCTGCCGGACCCCACTGCTATCGGGGTGAGGCTAAGCCATGCAAGTCGAAGGTCCCCAGCTTCCGGGGGCCTGGCAGACGGCTCAGTAACACGTGGCCAACCTACCCTAGGGAGGTAGATAACCCCTGGGAAACTGGGGTTAAACTACCATAGGAGGCGGGATCTGGAAAGACCTGCCTCTGAAAGTGGTGTACAGGGATGCCTGTACACCAGCCCTAGGATGGGGCTGCGGCCCATCATGGTTGTTGGTGGGGTAACGGCCCACCAAGCCTATAACGGGTACGGGCCCTGAGAGGGGGAGCCCGGAGATGGACTCTGAGACAAGAGTCCAGGCCCTACGGGGCGCAGCAGGCGCGAAAACTCCCCAATGCCCGAAAGGGTGAGGGGGTCACCTCGAGTGCCACCCTCGTGGTGGCTTTTGCGGGGTCTAAAAAGCCCCGCGAATAAGGGGAGGGCAAGACGGGTGTCAGCCGCCGCGGTAATACCCGCTCCCCGAGTGGTGGGGACTATTACTGGGCTTAAAGCACCCGTAGCCGGCCGGATGTGTCTCCCGTTAAATCCACGGGCCTAACCCGTGGGCTGCGGGAGATACTATCCGGCTTGGGGGTGGGAGAGGGCGGCGGTATTCCCGGGGTAGGGGTAAAATCCACTGATCCCGGGAGGACCACCGGTGGCGAAGGCGGCCGCCCAGAACACGCCCGACGGTGAGGGGTGAAAGCTGGGGGAGCAAACGGGATTAGATACCCCGGTAGTCCCAGCTGTAAACGATGCGGGCTAGGTGTCGGGTGGGCTACGGGCTCACCCGGTGCCGAAGGGAAACCATTAAGCCCGCCGCCTGGGGAGTACGGCCGCAAGGCTGAAACTTAAAGGAATTGGCGGGGGAGCACCACAAGGGGTGGACGTTGCGGCTTAATTGGAGTCAACGCCGGAAACCTTACCGGGGGCGACGGCAGGATGATGGACAGGTTGAAGGCCTTTCCGGACGAGCCGAGAGGAGGTGCATGGCCGTCGCCGGTGCGTGCCGTGAGGTGTCCTGTTAATTCAGGCAACGGACGAGACCCGCGCCCCTAGTTGCCATCGGGCCGAAAGGCGCCGGGCACTCTAGGGGGACTGCCCCCGAAAGGGGGAGGAAGGAGCGGGCTACGGCAGGTCAGTATGCCCCGAATCCCCCGGGCCGCACGCGACGTTCAATGGCGGGGACAGAGGGTTGCCACCCCGAAAGGGGGAGCTAATCCCTAAACCCCGCCGTGGTTGGGATCGAGGGTTGCAACTCGCCCTCGTGAACGCGGAATCCCTAGTAACCGCGTGTTAAAACCGCGCGGTGAATACGTCCCCGCTCCTTGCACACACTGCCCGTCGCTCCACCCGAGTTGGGTCTGGGCGAGGCTCAGTCTTGTTGGCTGAGTCGAGCCTGGGCCTGGCGAGGGGGGAGAAGTCGTAACAAGGTGGCCGTACGGGAACGTGCGGCCGGATCACCTCCTACCGCTATTCCATGCCTGGGGCTTCTCTATAAGGGTGTGATAGAGGTCCTGTGTAAGCTTCACATCTTAACAATCATCGGTTTGATTATCTTCTATGGAGAACTCTTTAATCCCTAGTCTCATCTTTATTTTTCAGCAGATATTATTGATGCTCTCAGTCTACCATACAGTATCTCCCTCATAGATTGTATCCTATAGTTTTTCTCTTCCAGTATCTTTGTGAAAACCTTAGGTTTGGAGACTATAACGGTTAGCTTAGAGTATGGAGCAGCTTTTCCAATACTGTCAATGAATCTATTATAGAATTCTACTATGTTTCTAATGTTCATTCTTATACCGTATGGTGGATTCGTTATGATGTGGGTTGGCTCCCAATCCAACCAATCCTCTAAGTGGAGGCAGTCTCCAACTATCAGCTTGACTGTGTCATGTACATTTGCAGCTTCCACGTTTCTCCTAGCTCCCTCAATACTCTTAGGGGAAGCATCACTTCCAACAATCTCACTAGTAGCATACCGGTCTATATTGCTCTCAATTCTCTTTCTTAATTCTCTAACCATGGACTGGTCTACGAATTTCAACTTCTCCAATCTTACTTCCTTCCTCATTAAGCCGCAGGGAATATTCCTTAATCTTATAGCAGCTTCTATAGGTATTGTTGCGCCACCACACATTGGGTCAAGCAAACCCTCATTCTTTCTCCATTTCGATATCTTAATCATTGCTGAAGCAATAGCAGGTTGCAGTCCAGCTCTATGAGCGTAAACTCTATAATATCTTCTATGAAGGGATGGACCGGTTGTGTCAAGCCCTAGAAACATTTCTGAGCCTCTGAGAAGACAGTAGAACTCTAAGTCAGGGTTATCTAAGTCAACCTTAAGCCTAATATTCATAGATGACTTGAAGCTTTCAATGATTGCTCTACCTACAGTTGCAGCAGCATCCATACTTGTGAAAGCTAATTGTTTGTCATGTCGTTCAGCTCTAACAGCGAAAGTTTGGGATGGCTCTATAATCCATGAATAATCTATTCTCTTTGCAACCTTATAGACATCATCGAGGCTTTCTATTCTCTCTCTAGCCAACAGCAAGAACACTCTATTGACTAGAGTAGATGCATAGTTAACTATCAAGGCATGTTCTATTCCTCCCCTAAAAAATATCTTCCCAATATCTGGTTGAGCTACAACGCTAGTAAGTTCTTCAACTTCTTGTGCAGCTAGGTCTTCAAGCCCAGTAACTGTTGTAGCAAACCATTCAAAATACTCCATCCGTCTCTACTCCATCCGTATTTTGAAGACTGTACTGTTAAGACTAAAAGCATATAGGATAATAGAAGTATTATGGAAAAGATGTTATAGTAGGGGATTAACTCTCCTCCACCTATGAGGGATGAAATATAGGTTATCAGTCCCGCCATAGGTGGATACTCGAAGCCTTCCTGAATATACGGTATCTTAACATTTCTTACGAGTGGTCTATACCAGAAGGAGACAATGTCTGAATAGATGTTTCCTTCAATCTTAGGATGATGAAGTAGGTAAGACAATATAAACGATAATCCTGTCGCTATAATTACTATTTTCTTTTTAAACTTTATTCTAAACATTTTCCCAATCTTCTAAACTCTTCAATACATATTTGTCCAATATTAATTTAAAGATTATACCGTCTAGGATAAATATTCTATAATATTTTTCTTAATTCTTCTAGGCTTAGTTCTTAGAGCTGAACCGCATCTTGGACAATTCTTAGTATTTACTAGGAAAGCCTCCTCACATCTACTACAATACTTGTAACCCT